>JADGQZ010000512.1 GCA_017881345.1 Myxococcaceae bacterium
CAGGGGCATGTCGCCCACCTCGTCCAGGAAGAGCGTTCCGCCGCTGGCCTGCTGGAAGCGCCCCGGCCGCGTGGCCACCGCGCCGGTGAAGGCTCCCTTCACGTGTCCGAAGAGCTCGGACTCGAGGAGCGTCTCCGGGAGCGCGCCGCAGTTGATGGCGACGAACGGCCCGCTCCCCCGGGGGCTGCGCCGGTGCAGCTCGCGGGCGACCAGCTCCTTGCCGGTGCCGGTGTCGCCGACCACGAGGACCGAGAGGTCGGTGGGGGCGACCTTCTCGATCTGCCTGTACACCTCCTGCATCCCGGGGCAGCTGCCGAGCAGATCGCCGAACCGCTGCTGCGCAAGCCGCTCCCGGAGGCCGCGATTGTCGGCGCGCAGCTCGTCGAGCAGGAGCCCGTTCTGCACCAGCAGCGACGCCTGGCCAGCGAAGATGGTCAGGGTGTCCAGGCCGCGCCGGTCGAAGTGCGTCCCCACCCGGTCACTCCCCACGTACACCAGCCCGAAGGGCCGTCCGCGGTGCATCAGCGGCACGCACAGCACCGAGGAGAGCTTGAGGTTCACCACCGAGGTGCTGGCCGAGAACTCGGGGTCCGCGGTGGCGTCGGAGACCAGGAGCGGCTCGCCGCTGCGCAGCACCCGGTCCACCACCGTGTCCGAGAGCCGCTCGAGGTCGAGCGCCAGGTTCTCGCGGCTCACGTTGCGAGCCACCCGGACGCTGCGCTGCTCGCCCTCCACCAGCACCAGGAAGCCACGGTCCCCGTGGGTGAGGTCGATGGCCTCGTCGAGCAGCGCCTCGAGCAGGTCCGACAGCTCGGCGGACTGGAGCAGCCGGGCGGAGAACTCGGTGAGCCGCTGGAGCGTGGAGAGCGCCTCGCGCCCGGGGTCCGATGCGGCGACGGGTTCGGCGGGTACATCGCTCAGCGACAGCGCGATCCAGGTGTCCGCCACCCGGATGACGTCCCCGTCGCGGAGCAGGTGGGCGTCGCGCTTCTTGCCGTCGACCAGGAATGGCGTCCCCACGCTGCCCGCGCGGTAGGTGCGGCCATCCCAGAGGATCGTGAGGGCGTGCTCGGGTGCGGCGGCGTCCTCGAGGCGCACGTCCACCTCGGCGCCCCGGCCCACGCTGGTGATGCGCTTGACGAGCGGGACGCTCCGCACGGCGCCGCCGGGGGAGGTGAGGACGAGCCGGGCCATGGGTCAGAACCGGATGGTGACGGACGCTCCGAGCATTCCTGGGCCAGGGCCGATGCGGGCCTGGGGCGGAGGCGGCGGCGGTGGTGGCGTCTCGATCCGGGTGGTCACCACCGGGTCCTGGTGATGGATGATGGCGTCGGCCACGCCGGCCGCCCAGACGCCATAGAACCCGAGCCCGGCGCCGATCTTCAGGGTCCGCCAGACGTTGGCCTCCTCGGTGCGGTTGGCGGGGATCCCGGTCTCGGTGATGGTCGTGGGCCCGCCCAGGCGGTTGTCCAGCGTGACGGTGCGCGTCTCGATCATCGACCCATAGGCAAAGTAAGCCACGATGCTGGTGATGGCGAGCAGGGCCTCGGCGATGGCGAACCCGGTCCCGGCGGCGACCCGACCCTGCTGGAACTGGCCGGCGCCGAAGGGGACGAAGTTCACCAGGAAGCTGCGGCGCTCCACGGTGCGCACCGTGACCTGGCGGGACATCTGCTCGATCTGCCGGCGCTGCTCCTCGGCCTCCCGGGCGAGCGCGGCGCGCTCCTCTGCCGCCCGCTTCGCCGCCGCGTCCGCCGCCCGGCGCTCGGCGCGGATCCGGTCCAGCTCGGCAGCCAGCGCCGTCCGCTGCTTCTCGACGAAGGCCACCGCGGTGGGTGGGTAGACGAACGGGTCCAGGGCGAAGTCCGGGTCGATCCGGAGCAGCGCGTTGATGTGACGCTGGGCCTGCTCGGTGCGCTTGAGGTTGAACGCCGCGAGTCCGGCCAGCTTGTGCCACTGGACCAGCGAGGCCTCGTCGACCGCGCCGCGATCGATGCGGCGCTCGGCGCGCTCGAGGACGTCCCGGTAGTGGCCGAACTCGAACTCCGACTGGACCGCGGCCAGGTCGCTGGCCTCGCCGGGAGCGGGCCCTTGCTGGGCGAGCGCCGGCGATACGAGGAGGAGCCAGAGGGCGACCAGGCCCCTGCGCCTCATTCCGGCACCAGCCTTCCGGTGAGGGTGCGGGTCGCGCCGGGAATCACCTCCACCCTCGCGTACACGCTCCGGTACCCGGGCGCCGTCACCTCGTACTCCACCTGGTGGACGAAGCGCGTGGGAGCGCGGGGCGAGGCGATCTCGAAGGGCTGGGCGAGGGAGGCCTCGGCGGTGCGGGTGACGTCCCCGACGCGGACCTTCGCCGAGGGAGGATCGAAGGCAAAGCGCAGCTGCGCCGGCTTGAGCCGGGCGGGGATGGCGAGCGTCTCCGGGTGGCCGGCCACGATCTCCACCGGCACGGTCTGGTCCTCGCACCATTGACAGCTGACGCGGAGCACGTGCCGCCCCGGCGACAGCGACAGGGTGTGGATCGAGAGGGGTTCGGAGGGCCGCCGGTCGTCGTCCACCTGCACCGAGCCGTAGGGCCGCACGAGGATCTGGTAGCGCACCGGAGCGGAACGGCTGGCCTCGGCGCGCGGCGCCGGCGGACTCGCGAGGCCGGACGGGGGGGCACGGGGCGTCTCCGGGACGAGAGCGCCCACGCTGGAAGGACTCGGGGCCAGGACGGCCGTTGCGGTTCCACGCGCTCCTGCGACCCCGGTGGCTGTGTCCCGCGTTCCGGGTGCCGGCGCCTCGTGTGGGGCACCGGCGGGCGCAGAGGCTCGGACGCTCGCGGCAGGCACGGCATCGCGGAGGGCCGTGGCGCCGGCGTGAGCGGCCTCTGCGGTCCCACGGTGCTGCCGGCGCACGGCCGTGACGCCTGCCCCGGCGAGGAGGGCGACACCCGCGGCGGCTCCCGCCACGAGGTAGGCCCGGCGGCGCGCGCGGCCGCGGCGCAGGCTGGTCTGCAGCTGGTCCAGCAGCGCGCGGGCGGCGGGCGCCTCGGGGGCCAGCGCCAGCGCCTGATCCACCCGGGCGAGTGCCCGCGGGAGCCGGCCGGCGGCGGCCTCCTCGGCGGCCCGGGCGAGCAGCGTCGACACCAGTCGCTGGACGAGGGCGGTGCGCGTCGGGCCCGGGTCGGCGAAGAAGGCACCGAGGACCGCCTCGCCGTCGGTGAGCCCGAGGTCCTCGAGCGCCTCGGACAGCGCGAGCTCGAGCTGGCGCGCCGTCGGGAAACGATCCGACGGCTCGCGGGCGAGGCACCGCTGGAGGATGGCCACCAGCGCGTCGGAGATGGCCGGGCAGGCGCCGCGCGGGTCCTCGTAGGTCCCGGCGAGGATGCGCTTGAGCGTCGCCGGGGTGCTCGCGGCGGCGAAGGGCAGGGTGCCCGTCCAGAGCCAGTAGAGCAGCGAGCCCAGGGAGAAGACGTCCGACTCGGGCGTGGCCGGCTCGCCCTCCACCACCTCGGGGGCCATGTACGCCGGGGAGCCCACCAGCGCGCCGGTGACGGTCATCCGCTCGCCCGGGTCCAGCACCCGCGCGATGCCGAAGTCCATCAGCTTCAGGATCCCGTCGTCGCGGACCATCACGTTCTCGGGCTTGAGGTCCCGGTGGATGACGCCCGCCTCGTGCGCGTGCCCCAGCGCCCGGGCCAGCTGCTGGATCACCAGCGCGGCCAGCTCGGGCGGAAAGAGGCGCTCGCGCTCGGCGAAGCACTTGAGCGTCTCCCCGCGCACCAGCTCGGTGACCAGGAACGCGTCCTCGGTGGACGACGGGTCGGCGAAGTCGAACACCTCGAGGATGTTCGGGTGCTGCAGTCGGGCCACTGCCCGGGCCTCCCGGGCCAGCCGTGCGCGGGCGTCCTGCTGCCGTGCCAGATGCGGGTGGAGGACCTTGACCGCGACCTCACGCTGAAGCGAGGTGTCCACGCCGCGGTAGACGACCGACATGCCGCCCGAGCCGAGTTGCTCGAGCAGCCGATATCGCCCCAGGTGCCGGCCCTCGAGGCTCATCCGGAAATGGCTCCTCCGGAGAGCAGGAACGCGCGGCTGCCGCGGAACGTTCCGCACTGTTCCGGGCTGGCAGCGCAGGAGGCCATGTGGTCTCGGACGGCCCCGGGAAAGGCACGATTCAGCCCCTTCCCGGTCCGAGCGTTTCCGGCATCTTACGCGTCGTTGCCCGGGGTTCAACGTCTGCGCTTGCACAAACGCGAGATGCCGCCCGGAGCGGACTCCGGACGGCATCGTCGAGCGGCAGCGCGCGGCTCTAGGCCCGGATCTCGGGCGTGGCCGGCGGCACGACCTCGGGCTTCGGCAGGTCGGGCGTCGAGCCGCCGTCCGGGGTGCCCGCGCGGGACTTGAACGGATCGGACTCGAGGGCGTTGCGGAGCACCTCGTCCATCTGGGTGACGAAGATGAACTCGATGTCCTTCTTCGCCTGGTCGGGCACGTCGTTCAGGTCCTTTCGAACCCGCTCGGGGAGGATCACCCGCTTGATGCCCGCGCGGTGCGCGGCGAGCACCTTCTCCTTGATGCCGCCCACCGGCAGCACCAGGCCTCGAAGGGTGGCCTCACCGGTCATCGCCGTGTCGCCCCGGACGCGGATGCCGGTCATGAGCGAGGTGAGCGCCGTGAGGATGGTGACGCCCGCCGACGGGCCGTCCTTGGGGATGCTTCCCGCCGGGAAGTGCAGGTGGATGTCCGTCTTCTCGAGGAAGTTCGGCGAGATGCCCAGGCCGTCCGCCTTGCTGCGGAGGTAGCTGAGCGCGGCCTGGGCGGACTCCTTCATCACGTCCCCGAGCTGTCCGGTGAGCGTCATTCCGCCCTTGCCGGCCATCTTGGTGGCCTCGATGAAGAGGAGGTCACCGCCCACCGCCGTCCAGGCCAGGCCCGTGGCCACGCCCGGCACCTCGGTGCGCTCGGCGACCTCCGAGTAGAAGGCCTCGGGTCCGAGGATCTCCTTCACCCGGTCCGGGGTGATGATCTGCTTGTCGGCCTTGCCCGCCGCGACCTCCACTGCCACCGCGCGGCAGATGTCGGCGATGCGCCGCTCGAGGCCGCGCACGCCTGCCTCGCGGGTGTAGCTGGTGATGAGGGTCAGCAGCGCGCCGTCCTCGATGGAGATGTGGTCGGTCGACAGCCCGTGCTCCCGGAGCTGCTTCGGCACCAGGTGAATGCGGGCGATCTGCTGCTTCTCCTCGAAGGTGTACCCGGACAGCTCGATGATCTCCATGCGGTCCCGGAGGGGGCCGGGGACGGGATCGAGCTGGTTGGCCGTGGCGATGAACAGCACCTTCGACAGATCGAACGCCACGTCGAGGTAGTGGTCGGAGAAGCTGTTGTTCTGCTCCGGGTCGAGCACCTCGAGCAGGGCGGCCGACGGGTCGCCGCGGAAGTCCGCGCCGAGCTTGTCGATCTCGTCCAGCATCATCACCGGGTTCTTGGTGCCGGCCTTCTTCATGCTCTGGATGAAGCGGCCGGGCAGGGCGCCCACGTAGGTGCGGCGGTGGCCGCGGATCTCTGCCTCGTCGCGCACGCCTCCGAGGGAGAGCCGGACGAACTTCCGGCCCACGCTCCGGGCGATGGACTGGCCGAGCGAGGTCTTGCCCACGCCGGGCGGGCCCACCAGGCAGAGGATGGGGCCCTTCATGTCGTTCTTCAGCTTCCGGACGGCCAGGTACTCGAGGATGCGCTTCTTCACCTTCTGGATGCCGTAGTGGTCGGCGTCCAGGGTGGCGCGCGCGTTCTCGATGTCGAGGTTGTCCTCGCTGGTCTTCGCCCACGGGAGGTCGGCGATCCAGTCGAGATACGTGCGGGCGACGGTGTACTCGCTCGAGGCGGCGGGGATGGTCTTGAGCCGGTTGAGCTCCTTGTTGG
>JADGQZ010000513.1 GCA_017881345.1 Myxococcaceae bacterium
ACGTAGTTCCCCTTGCCCCGGATGAAGCGCGGATCCTCCTTGCGCTTCATCGAGTGCCCCATGCCCCCCACTTCCGGACTGGTCTTGGGCTGCATGGCGTTCTCCTAGCGCAGCCGCTCGGCCGCGGACTGGACTGCCTTGACGATGTTCACGTATCCGGTGCAGCGACAGAGATTTCCGGAGATGGCCTCCCGGATCTCGGCCTCGCTGGGATTCTTGTTCCGGGCCAGGAGCGCGCAGCTGGTCATCATCATCCCCGGCGTGCAGTAGCCGCACTGCAGCCCGTGCTTCTCCCAGAAGCCCTCTTGCAGCGCGTGCAGCTTCCCGTCCTTCTCCAGACCCTCGACGGTGGCGATCTCCCGTCCGTCGGCCTGCACCGCGAGGATGGTGCACGACTTCACCGGCTGGCCGTCGAGGAGCACCGTGCACGCTCCGCAGTGCGTGGTGTCGCAACCGATGTGCGTGCCGGTGAGCCGGAGCCCATCCCGGATCAGGTGCACCAGGAGCAGGCGGGACTCGACCTGTGCGTCGTGCGCGGTGCCGTTCACCGTCACGCGGATGCTGTGCGTCGCCATGGCTACCGCCCTCCAGCGCGTTCGAGCGCGATCTTCAACGCGCGTCCGGTGAGGACCCGCGCCATCTCCCGCTTGTATTCCACCGACCCCCGGCGATCGGCGCTCGGGGCGGCCGCCCGCGAGGCCCGCTGCGCTGCCTCGGCCAGCGTGGCTGCATCGGGTCGCTTGCCGACGAGGAAGGTCTCCGCGTCGGTGGCCTTGATCGGGGTCGGGCCGACGTTGGTCAACGCGAGTCCCACGCGCTCGAAGCCTCCCTTCCCGTCGAGGGTCACCTGGGCCGCCGCTGCTGCAGTGGCGTAGTCCCCCACCTTCCGCTCCAGCTTCACGTACGCGCCCCCCGAACGGGCAGGCGGGACCGGGATCCGGATCTCGGTGAGGACCTCGTCGGGGCGGAGGGCGGTCCGGAAGAGACCGAGGAAGAACTGGGCAACGGGAATCACCCGCTCGCCCTTCGGCCCGGTGGCCACCACCTGAGCGCCGAGCGCGAGCATGGTGGCGGGGTGATCGTTCCCCGGGTCGCCGTGGGCGAGGTTCCCACCGACCGTGGCCATGTTCCGCACCAGCGGGTCGGCGATCACCTTCGCCGTGTCGATCAGGATGGGGTAGCGGGCCTGGACGACCTCGGAGCGCTCCAGCGTCGATTCGCGGGTGCGGCCGCCGATGCGGAGCATGCCCCCGTCCTCGCGGATGTACTCGAGTCCGGGGATGCGCCCGATGTCGATCAAATGGCCCGTCTGTCCCAGGCGGAGCTTGAGGAGCGGGAGCAAGCTCTGCCCTCCGGAGAGCACCTTCGCGTCGTCTCCGTACTTCGAGAGCAGCGCCAGCGCCTCCGGCAGCGAGCCCGGTGCGTGGTAGTCGAACGACGCAGGAATCATGGGTCCCTCCTCGGGCCTACGACGACCGGTGCAGCAACAGGTAGAAAGCCGCGGCGAGCACGGCGAGCGCCACAACCCAGAAACCCGGCTGACGCGCCCAGCGCGCCGCCGACCGACGTGCCACCCGCGCTCCGAGCGCCGCGGCGTCCAGCGCCTCGGCGGGCGGAGGCGACCCGGAGCGTCCTGCCGTGGGCACGCTCGGCCTCGGGCTCGTGCTCGGCGCAAGGCCCGCTCCCGCTGCCGGTGCTCCCCGGGAGCCGGCCGCCCCGCCGTCCGTCTCGCGCGCGGCCGCCTGCGAGGGAGCACCCGCGCCAGCACCATCGGTCGGGGTCGCCGCGCCGCCCGACTCCAGCTCTGCCCGCATCCGCTCGGAGAAGATCTGGAACATCTCGTCGCTGACGTCCTGGATCATCCCCCGACCCATCTGGGCGAGGATTCCGGTGACGTTCACCAGGGAGACGGCGGTGACCTCCGTTTTTCCGCCGGGGAGCGCCTTCACGCTGCTGGTCAGCCGGAGGTCGGCGCCCCCCTTGCCGCGCACGTCCTGGCCGGTGGCGACCAGCTCGGCGGTCCGGGCCGCGGCGTCGAGCCGCTCGAAGACGACCTTCCCCCGGTACGTCGAGGAGACCGGTCCCACCTTGATGGTCATCGTGCCGCTCGAGGTCTTCTCGTCGAGCCGCTCGCCGATCGCCGCGCCGGGAAGGCACCGGGCCACCCTCGGCAGATCGACCAGGAAGCTCCACACCGCCTCGGGCGTGGCGTTGACGACGAAGGTCTTGGCGATCTCCATGGCCATCGAAGGCTCAGCGCGCGGCTGCCGACGGGGTGAGGTACCGCTCCGGCGCGGCGAGGAACTTCTCCCGGCAGCGCGGGTTGCAGAAGAAGAAGGGGTGCCCCAGGTGCTCCGCCCGGTGGCGCGCGGTGGCCACCGCCACCGTCATCCCGCAGACCGGATCCATCGCCTCGCCGCCCTCGGGCGCGGGCAGCGCCGCGGGCTCGGCGACCTGGGCTCTCGAGATCTGAACGATTTCCGCGAGGATGCTCAGCGCGACCTCCTCCGGGAGCCGGGCGCCGATGTCGAGCCCCGCCGGATTCCTGATCCGGTCCAGCGGCTCGGCGGCGACTCCGCGGCCGAGCAGGGCCTCGCGCAGCTGACCGAAGCGGGTGCGGCTCGCGACCACGCCCAGGTACGCCGGCCGCAATCCCAGCGCCGTGGTCACCGCCTCGTCGTCGTGCTCGCCCATCGTGGCGACGACCACCAGGGTCCGGGCGCCCGAGCCGGCGTCCCGAAGCTCGGGGTTGCCCCAGTCGACGAAGGCGCGGTCTGCCCCGGGAACCGGACGCGCGACCGCATCGGGGTCCACCACGTCCACCGAGTATCCGAGCCCCTTCCCCAGCTGCGCCAGGGCGCGGACCACCGGGGAGAGGCCGAAGAGCACCAGACGCGGCGGCGGCAGAAACGGCTCGAGGTACACGTCCACCGTTCCTCCGCTCTGACACACCATCGGAAGCACCGTGACTCCAGGCCGGTCTTCCGCGCCAGGCTCGGGCGAGAGCGAGAGCAGCCGCGGCTGGCCGTCGATCAGCGCCCGAGCGGCCTCGCGCCTGACCACCGGCTGCGTGCAGTTGCCCCCCAGCCAGCCGTGGTAGCCACCGTCCGCGGTGATCACCGCCATGTCGCCCTGGTGCGCCGAGCTGTAGGGCTGCCGGCGAACGACCATCGCCAGGACGAAGGGCTGCCGCCGCGAGGCGAGATCCGCGGCGAGCTGGAGGAGCTCGGCCCTCACCGGACGCCCCCGAGCTGTTCCCGGACCCGCTCCACGTCACCGGGGAGATCGAGATCGGTCAGGGCGCGCGCCGGCCAGGGGACGCGGATTGCCTCGGCGGTGTGCCGCTTGATGACTCTCTTGCCGCAGCCCTCGCCCTCGAGCGCGCCGAGCTCGGAGAACAGCCCCCGGTCGTAGACGATCGGCGGCGCGTCCACTCCTTCGTAGTCGGAGACCACCAGGGGGGCGCCGGCCGCGCGATACCGCTCGACCAGCGCCCGGATCATCGCGGCGTCGACCAGCGGCATGTCGGCGAGGAGCACCACCGCCGCGGCGCACGACCCGGGCACGGCGCGGATCCCGTTCCGGAGCGAGCTGTGGATTCCTTCCTGGTACTCGGCGTTGAGCACCACCTGGCAGGGGAGCCCTTCCAGCTCCGCGCGGGCGCGCTCGCTCTCGTGGCCGAGGACCACCAGCACCGGGTCGAGCCCTGCATCGACCGCGGTAAGAACCGCGCGCCGGAGCACACTCTGACCCGCCAGCTCCAGCAGGAGCTTGTTGCGGCCCATCCGGCTCGAGGTCCCCGCAGCGAGGACCACGCCGGCGATGCTCTCACGCCGATCCATCGCGGGACCTCCCGGGACAGGAGCCCAACCGCGCCCCATGAACACCCGGCCCGCGCGGGAGTGTCAACGACTGCGCGCCGATGGCACGTTGCGTTGGAAACGAAGTTCGCACGGACTCGTGCTTGACCGGCGCCGACCGCGCTCGCAATGTGCCGGACGCTTCGCCACGCTGCTGGTTCCTGGAGGTGACGGGATGGCGCGGATCTCCCTGCAGGTGAATGGGATCGAGCAGGCGCACGAGGTCGAGCCCAGGCTGCTGCTCGTGCACTACCTCCGGGATGTGCTCGGCCTGACCGGGACGCACGTGGGCTGCGACACCAGCCAGTGCGGAAGTTGCACGGTGATGCTCGATGGCAGAACGGTGAAGTCCTGCACGATGCTCGCGGTGCAAGTGGATGGCAGCGAGCTCCTGACCATCGAGGGGCTCGCCTCGGGCGGCCGCCTCCACCCGGTACAAGAGAGCTTCTGGGAGGAGCACGGACTGCAGTGCGGCTTCTGCACGCCCGGCGTCATCCTCTCCGCGGTGGGCCTGCTCCGGGACGTGCCAGATCCCGACGAGCACGCCATCCGGGCCGGCATCGAGGGGAACCTCTGCCGCTGCACCGGGTACCACAACATCGTCAAGGCGGTGCAGTCGGCGGCGAAGAAGCTCGCCCGGTCACCGTCGGGCGCCGGGCCGGCGCAGTCCCCCGCGGGCGGGTGAGGAGGAGCGCATGGCGACGGGAACCGTCGAGCGGCTGGTCGGCAAGGCCGTCAGGCGTCGGGAAGACCCCCGGTTCATCACCGGGCGCGGCACGTTCACCGACGACGTGAAGCTCCCGGGAACCCAGCACGCGGCGTTCGTCCGGAGCGCGCACGCCCATGCCCGGATCCGGAGGATCGACCCCACCCGCGCGCTGGCCCAGCCTGGCGTGCGGGCAGTCTTCACCGGGAAGGACCTCGCCGACGCGGGGGTGAATGCCATCCCGGTCGGGTGGCTGCTCCCGGGGCTGAAGACGACCGACTTCAGGGCCATCGCCGTGGACCTGGTGCGCCATGCCGGCGAGGCCGTCGCGGTGGTGGTGGCCGAATCGGCTGCCCTGGCCCGTGACGCCGCCGAGCTGGTCGAGGTGGACTACGAGGAGCTCCCGGTGGTGGTGGACGCAGTCGCCGCGCTGAAGCCCGGTGCGCCGAATGTCCACGCCACCGCGCCCGACAACCGCTGCTTCCACTGGGAGATCGGCGACCGCGCCAGGACCGACGCTGCGCTTCGCGGGGCCTCCAGGGTGATCCGCACCCGCCTGGTGAACCAGCGGCTGATCGCCAACGCCATCGAGCCTCGCGCCTCTCTGGCCAGCTACCAGGCGGCGAGCGACGAGCTGACTCTCTGGGTGACCTCGCAGAATCCGCACGTCCACCGGCTGATCATGGGCGCCTTCGTCCTCGGGCTCCCGGAGCAGAGGTTCCGGGTCATCTCGCCCGACGTCGGCGGCGGCTTCGGATCGAAGATCTTCATCTATCCGGAAGAGGTCGCGGTGGCCTGGCTCGCCCGCAAGCTCGGCGTGCCGGTGAAGTGGACCGCACAGCGCAGCGAGAGCTTCCTCACCGACGCGCAGGGGCGCGACCACCACTCCGACGTGGAGATGGGCTTCGACGCGCAGGGGAAGCTCGCCGGGCTCCAGGTGAAGACCGTGGCCAACCTCGGCGCCTACCTCACGCTCTTCGCCCCGTGTGTCCCCACCTACCTCTACGGGACGCTGCTCAACGGCGTCTACGACATCCCCAGCATCTTCTGCGAGGTGGACGGCGTCTTCACCCACACCGTGCCGGTCGACGCCTACCGCGGCGCGGGCCGGCCCGAGGCCTGCTACCTGATCGAGCGGACCATGGACCTCGCGGCCCACGAGCTGGGCGTCGATCCGGCGGACCTCCGGCGCCGGAACCTCATCGGCAAGGACCGGTTTCCGTTCCAGACCCAGGTGGCGCTGACCTACGACAGCGGCAACTACGCCCCGGCCCTGGAGCGCGCGCTGCAGATGGTGGGCTACCAGCGCTTCCGGACCGAGCAGGCCGAGGCCCGCCAGAAGGGGAGGTACCTCGGGCTCGGGCTCTCCTGTTACATCGAGGCCTGCGGCATCGCTCCGTCCCAGGTGGTGGGGTCGCTCGGCGCGCAGGCGGGCCTCTACGAGAGCGGCACGGTCCGGGTGCATCCCACCGGGAAGGTGACGGTCCTCACCGGGTCGCACAGCCACGGGCAGGGGCACGAGACCACCTTCGCCCAGGTGGTGGCGGACTCCCTGGGAATCCCTCTGACCGACGTGGACATCGTGCACGGGGACACCGGGCGCATCCCCTTCGGGATGGGCACCTACGGCAGCCGGAGCGCCGCGGTGGGCGGGGCGGCGATCCACATGAGCCTGGGGAAGATCATCGAGAAGGGCCGCGCCCTCGCCGCGCACCTGCTCGAGGCTGCCCCGGACGACGTCGAGTTCAAGGCGGGGCGCTTCTCGGTGAAGGGTTCTCCGGATCGCGGCAAGACGTTCGCCGAGGTCAGCCTCGCCGCCTACCTCGCCCACAAGATGCCCACCGGGATGGAACCCGGCCTGGAGGCGACGAGCTTCTTCGACCCCTCGAACTTCACCTTCCCCTTCGGGACCCACATCGCCGTGGTGGAGGTGGACGTGGAGACCGGGCGCACCGAGCTGCTGCGCTACGTCGCCGTGGACGACGTGGGGAACGTCATCAACCCGATGATCGTCGAGGGTCAGCTGCACGGGGGCATCGCCCAGGGCGCGGCCCAGGCGCTCTGGGAGTGGGCGAGCTACGACGACGCGGGGCAGCTCACCACCGGATCGCTGATGGACTACGGCCTTCCGCGAGCGGACCAGCTCCCGAGCTTCGAGACCGATCGCACGGTGACCCCGTCTCCGGTGAACCCGCTCGGGGTCAAGGGAGCGGGCGAGGCCGGAACCATCGCCGCGACGCCAGCGGTCGCCAATGCGGTCATCGACGCGCTCGCGCCGTTCGGCATCGTCCACCTCGACCTCCCGCTCACGCCCCAGAAGGTGTGGAAGGCCGTGCAGACCGCCCGCGCGGCGGGGGGGAGGTGAGCGATGTACCCGGTGCCCTTCGAGTACCATCGCGCAGGCAGCGTCCAGGAGGCGGTGGACCTGCTCGCCCGCTTCGGTGAGGGGGCCAGGCTCCTCGCCGGCGGCCACTCGCTCCTCCCCCTGATGAAGCTGCGCCTCGCCGAGCCCAGGCACCTGGTGGACATCCGGCGCATCCCCGGCCTGTCGGGGGTGCGGGTGGAGGGTGGAAGGCTGGTGGTGGGCGCGGCGACGCCCTACCAGGTCCTGGAGCGATCGCCGCTGGTCCGCGAGCGCCTGCCGGTCCTCGCCGAGGCGGCGGCGCAGATCGGCGATCCCCAGGTCAGAAATCTGGGCACCATCGGCGGCAGCCTGGCCCATGCCGATCCAGCGGCAGACATGCCTGCGGTGATGCTCGCCCTCGGGGCCGAGCTGCTGGCGACGGGACCGAAGGGCACGCGGACGCTCCCGGTGGACGGCTTCTTCCTCAAGCTCTTCACCACCGCGCTCTCCTCCGGCGAGGTCCTGACCGAGGTGCGCATCCCTCTTCCGCCCGCGGGGTCGGGCGGGGCCTATGCCAAGTTCGCCCATCCCGCCTCGCGCTACGCGATCGTCGGAGTCGCCGCCGTGGTCACGGTGAGCGGAGGAACGATCTCCGCCGCGCGGGTGGCGATCACCGGCGTGGGCAGCAAGGCGGCGCGGGCGGCTGCCACCGAGGCGGCGCTGGTGGGAAAGGCGGCCGACGCGACCACCGTCTCGGCCGCCGCGCAGAAGGCCGTCGACGGCCTCTCGGTCCGCTCCGACGCCCGCATGGATCCAGACTACTGGCGCTCCCTGGCGGTCACCTTCACCCGACGGGCGCTGGCCACGGCCGTCGAGCGGGCCCGGTAGAACGCTCCGTGCGCGAGGAGATCCAGCGGATCCAGCAGTCGATGGAGCGGCAGGGGTACGTCACCGACCGCGCGGTCGCCACCGCCGTGCACCTGTCCATCACCCTGGGCAAGCCGCTGCTGGTGGAGCGGCACCCGGGCGTGGGGAAGACCGAGATCGCGAAGGTGCTGGCCTCCGTGCTCCAGGGCGACCTGATCCGGCTCCAGTGCTACGAGGGGCTCGACGCGACCACCGCCCTCTACGAGTGGAACTATCCGAAGCAGCTCCTGCACATCAAGCTGGAGGAGCACGGCGATACGCCGGTCGCGGCGCGCGAGGCGGACATCTTCAGCGAGAGATTCCTGCTCAAGCGCCCTCTGCTGCAGGCCATCACCCACCAGGGGCGGCCGCCGGTCCTGCTGATCGACGAGGTGGATCGCGCGGACGAGGAGTTCGAGGCCTTCCTCCTGGAGGTTCTCTCGGACTTCCAGGTCACCATCCCCGAGATCGGCACGGTTCACGCTGCGGCGCGGCCGGCGGTGGTGCTGACCTCCAACCGGGCCCGTGACCTCTCCGATGCGCTCCGCCGCCGGTGCCTCTACCTCTGGATCGACTACCCCGCGCTGGACAAGGAGCTGCGCATCGTGCGGACCCGCGTGCCGGGGATCGACGAGCGACTGGCGCGGGAGGTCACCACCTTCATCCATGCGCTCCGCCGGATGAAGCTGGCCAAGGTGCCGGGAGTCGCCGAGTCGCTCGACTGGGCCCAGGCGCTGGTGACGCTGCACGCCTCGCACCTCGACGAGGAGCTGGTCCGCGAGACGCTGGGCTGCTTCCTCAAGGACGAGGAAGATCTCCGGACCGTCACTGCCCGCCTCGACGCCGGAGAGCTGGCGGCCCTCACCTCGCCGCTCTAGATGAGCCCCGCCGCAGCGGACCTGGTCGAGCACACCGCGCGCTTCTGCCGTCGACTTCGCGCCGAAGGGCTGAGGCTCGGACCGGGGGACACGCTCGATGCGACCCGGGCGCTGGACTCGGTGGACCTCCTCGACCGTGAGGACGTGCGGCTGGGTCTCCGCACCGCGCTGGTGAAGCGGCTCGAGGACGTTCCGCGGTTCGATGCCCTGTTCGAGACATTCTGGGGCGGAGGTGCGACCGTCCCCAGGAACCCGCCGGTCATCCCTCCCGACGCCGAGGAGGAGCGGGAAGGCCGGAGCGCCGCCCCGAGTCCTCGGCGTCCCCCCGAGTCGGAGCCGTCGCTCGAGGAGCTGCCCGTGCCGGGCCCGAGCGCGCGCGAGGCGCTGGGACACCAGGACTTCGCCTCCTTCGGCGAGGACGAGCTCCGCGCAGTCACCGCGCTCGCCAGGGCCATCGCCCGGCGGCTCCGGGCGCGTCCCGGCCGGCGCTGGAAGCACGCCCGCCGGGGCGAGCAGGTGTCGCTCCGCCGCACGCTGCGCGAGGCGATGAAGACCGGAGGGGAGCTCTCCATCTTGAGCTACCGGGAGCGCAAGCTCCGGCGGACCCGGCTGGTGATCCTCGCCGATGTCTCGGGCTCGATGGACCTCTACGCCCGGCTTCTCCTGCAGTTCCTCTACGCTCTGCAGAACGCCTTCGCCCGCGTCGAGACCTTCGTCTTCGCCACCCGGCTCAGCCGGGTCACCGACGAGCTCCGGGTGCCGGGGTACCGCGAGGCGCTCGGAGGCCTCTCCGCGCGAGTGCAGGACTGGAGCGGAGGCACGCGGATCGGCGAGTCGCTCGCCGCGTTCCTCGCCGGCTGGCCGCGGCTGGTCGATCGCCGCACGGTGGTGGTGGTGCTCAGCGACGGCTGGGAGACCGGGGATCCCGAGGTCCTCGGTCAGGCCCTTGCCACGCTCCGGCGCCGGGCCGGGCGGCTGGTCTGGCTGAATCCACTCCTCGGAAGCCCCGGGTACGAGCCGCTGACGCGGGGGATGCAGGCGGCGCTCCCCCATCTGGACGTGTTTGCACCGGCGAACGACCTCGCCAGCCTCGAGCAGCTGGCGCGGCACCTCAGCCTCTGACTGGCGCCGATGCCTGGCCGACTTGTCGCCCGGAGCGTTCTTGGGCAAGCGTTCGTCGGCCCATTTCGAATCACCGAGGAGACGTCGATGAGAGCGCTCGCTGTCGTCCTGCTCCTGCTCCATGAATCGTTCGCCGCCGGAGCGGCCCAGGACCCCGTCACCCTGAAGAGCAGTCTGCTCGAGCAACTCCGGACGACGCACACCCAGCAGGACTGGTTCGTTCCGTTGAAGCCGGCGCTGGAGGGAGTGACCCCGGCCCAGGCCACGTGGAAGCCGAAGGGTGGAGACCATTCCATCGGCCAGCTGGCCAACCACCTTCTCTTCTGGAACTCGCAGCAGCTGGCCAAGTTCAAGCATGTCCCCGAGCCGAAGTACGGCGGCAACAACGACGAGACGTTCAATGCCTTCGACGCTGCGCGCTGGGACGAGACGCGGCAGCAGCTCGACCGCGTCCTGAGCGAACTGGAGAAGCTGGTCTCGGAGGCCGACGCCCAGACCGTGCAGGCGTGGGCGCCGACGCTCGGTCGCATCGCGACCCACAACGCCTACCACACCGGGCAGATCCTCTCCCTGCGCAAGATGCAGGGAGCCTGGGATCCGGCGAAGGGCGTGAAGTAGGCCGCTCAGCCGTCCCGTGAGGCGGCGCGGACCTCCTGGCCCGCGGCGGCGACCTTGCGGACCGAGCTCCCCTCGACCAGCGCGAGCCCGTCTCCCCGCGGCTCGGTCCCCTCCAGAGCCACCACGTCCCCGCGGCGGAGGGAGAAGAACGCCTCGTTCGCCGCGGTCCGGTGCTTCTCCTGGAGCGCCAGCCCCATCCGGCCCTCGGGTCCACAGCCCATGTACCGCTGCCGGCCCTTCCCCTCGAGCGGCTCGGAGACGATGCGGAACACCCGCCCTGACGGCGGCTCGGCCCACGCCTCGCCCTTCGGTGCGAGCACCAGGTAGCTCATCTTCAGCGCCTCCTTGTGCAGCCCGGCCTCGCGCGCCAGCGCGTCGAGCACCGGTGGCGGCGACCAGCTCCGCTCGGCGTGGCACCAGTCAGATGCCTTTACCAGCGCCGGGCACGGGCCGCGCCACAGGCAGGGTGCCCGGACGGCGTATCCCCGGGCGACGAGCAGGTCACGGACCTGGAGCAGCTCGCGCGACGTGTCGCGGAGTGCGGGCTCGAGCACCACCAGCGAGCCTCCGGGACGGAGCTGCGCTGCCGCCCGCTCGAGCAGCGCCGCCCGCTCCGGCAGGGCCGCCGGCCCGCGGCCGAGCTCGTTCAGCACGTGCCCGAGGGTGATGGCATCGAATGCCCCCTCGGGGAGCGCAGCGCCACCGGTCCACGTCCGCGTCGCCAGCGGCTCCTCCGCCTCGGCCGCCAGCGCCCGCGCCAGCGCCAGGGCCGGCGCGCTCCGGTCGGCCGCTGCGACCTCCGATGCGCCCGAATCGAGCGCGGCGAAGGCCACCGGCCCCGGCCCGCTCCCCAGGTCGAGCACGGTCCGTGGCCGCCGCGGCAGCTCCCCGAGCACGGCCCGCGCCTGCGCGTAGCTCACCGGCCAGTAGAAGAGGAGGTACGCGCCGAGGAGCCGCGGATCGTCCAGGTAGCGGGCTCCGACCAGCGCCCGGTCGCGCGTCAGCCCGGTGGACAGCGTCCGGATCCCCTGGCCGATCTCCTTCAGCTCGCGTCCGACCAGGGTGGGTGGGCCCTCGGGAAGACGCCGGTGCCGCCTCCAGACGGCGACCAGCCGGGGCATCCAGCGGGCGAGGGCGCGATCGACGTCGAGGGTTGCCACGGGGCGCTCTCCACTAGCATCGGCGCGGCAGGCGCGCGCGGTGTCTCAGCCCGGCGGAGGCCGACCGAGGCGGAGGAAGGCCTCGAGGTTGCCTGCCATTCGCTCGAGCACCGCGACGGTCGTCCGGTACTCCGGTTCGGTGACGCCCTCGGCGATGTGCCTTCGGTGGGCGGCGACCGTGGAGTGGAGCCGTCCGTGCACTTCCCGGCCGGCGGGCGTGAGCTGGACCTGCGCCCCGGGGAGCGGCTCGGCCCACCCGCGCTGGAGCAGGTCGTCGAGCGCGGCCCGCACCCCGGACGGGTCCGCCGCGGCGAACGGCGCGACGGCCGCGACGAGCTCCGTCTCCTCGCGCAGTCCCGGCTCGAGCGCGTTCAGCAGCTGCCAGTGCCGCCTGGTGCAGTGCTCCGAGCCGAGCGCGTGGGCGAAGGTCTCGTCGAGCAGCCGGTCGACTTCCTTGATCCAGTACCCGATCGGACGCGTCGCCATGCACCGCGCCCTAGACGAGGGGAGCACGCCGATCAAGCCCGGGCGCTGGGCCTCTCACCCCGCCTGCTGCGATTGTGCATCCCGGCCCTCGACGAACGCGCGGACCTCGTCGAACCGGGCGCGCGTGTCCTCGTACCCGAGCGTCACCAGCCGCTCGATGTACTGCTGCTCGAACGCCAGATAGCTCAGGAGATCGGATCCGCCCTTCTGGCTCACCCCGAGCCCCTTGAGCAGGAAGCGGAGCGTCCGCGGGAAGCGCATGACCTGGTCCGCCGCGAGCTGCGCCAGGTCCTGGCTCGGCTGGAGCAAGAGGATGCGCACCGGGCGGAGGTGCGAATCGGCCGGACGCTGGATCGAGTCGAGCATCTCGGTGACCCGTTCCACCCGCTCGATGTCCGGCTCGAGCGAGTCGAGGAACACCGCGTTCATCAGCACCCCGAGGATCTGCGACAGCGGCAGATCGTCCCGCGCCGCCCCCTCGTTCAGCTCGGTCGTCTCCTCGGCGGTCCTCGGATGCCGGATGCCGATGGCCAGGATCCGGTCGGCGCCGAGGTGAAGCGCGGGGCTCATCGGCGCGTTCAGGCGTACTCCGCCGTCCCCGTACCAGGCGCGCCCGATCTGCACCGGGGGGAAGAAGATGGGAATCGAGGCGGAGGCCATCACCTGGTCGAGCGTGATGGCGGTCTTCACCCCCATCCGCCGGCTCCGCGCCCAGGGCTCGATCTCCGATGCGCCGTCGAAGAAGGTGACCGAGGTACCGGTCTCGTAGTTCGTGGCCGAGATGGCCAGCCCGCGCACCAGCCCCCGGGCGACGTTCTCGCCGATGCGGTCGAACGCGATCTCCCGGCCGAGCAGATCCTTGAGCGGCGAGGTATCGAGCAGGTGGTTGTAGCGGCGGGGCGCCTGCGTCCCACCCGTGGTCAACCCGCGGAACCACCCCGACCCGATCGACACCAGGCTGAGCGCATCCGTCCGGTACACGTGGTCCGGCGTCAGCCCGAGCCAGGTGTCCGAGAGGTGCTTCACCGCCCCGGGGAAGTCGTCCGCCTCGGCAGCGAGCGAGGAGCCGTTGATCGCCCCAGCCGAGACGCCGCAAACCACCGGGAAGGGCAGGGGTCCGTTGCCAAACAGCTCCGCCAGCGCCTGGAGAGCGCCGACCTGATACGCGGCGCGCGCCCCGCCGCCTGTGAGCACCAGACCGAGGTTCACGGCTGCGATCGGGAGCGTAGCACGCTAGGAGAAGGGACCTTGATGGCCCAGACCATGGTGTCGGTGCAGGCGCTGCGGAAGCACTACACCGTCCACAAGCGTCCGCCGGGACTCAGGGCAGCCCTGGGCTCCCTCTTCCGCCGTGTGCCCACCGTGGTGAAGGCGGTGGATGGCATCTCGTTCGAGATCGGCCGGGGCGAACGGGTGGGCTTCCTCGGGCCCAACGGCGCAGGCAAGACCACCACCCTCAAGGTCCTCGCCGGGCTGCTGCACCCGTCCTCGGGCGAGGTCCGGGTCGATGGGCACGTGCCACAGCGCCGGGAGGACGCATTCCTCAAGAAGATCACGCTGGTGATGGGCCAGAAGCAGCAGCTCCTCTGGGACCTGCCACCGTCCGAGACCTTCGCCCTCAACCGGGCCATCTACGAGGTCCCCGAGGCGGAGTTCCGGCGCACCCTGACCGAGCTGACCGAGCTGCTCGAGCTGGGCGACCTGGTGAACAAGCCGACCCGGACACTCTCGCTCGGCGAGCGGATGAAGTGCGAGCTCGCGGCCTCCCTCATCCACCGGCCACAGGTCCTGTTCCTCGACGAGCCCACCATCGGGCTCGACGTCTCGATGCAGGTGGTCATCCGCGACTTCATCAAGACGTACAACGAGCGGACGGGGGCCACGCTCATCCTGACCAGCCACTACATGGACGACGTCGCCGCGCTCTGCCCGCGGGTGGTGGTCATCGACAAGGGCGTCCTCAGCTACGACGGCGCGCTCGACGAGCTGGTCCGGCGGATCCGCCCCGAGAAGCGGCTGGTCCTCCGGCTGGACGGACCTGTGGATCGCGCCGTGCTCGACGCCGTGGGCCGGGTGGTGTCCACCGACGCCGCGGGCGTCGTGCTCCAAGTGCCGCAGGACGGCGTGAACGCCGCCGTCTCCCGCGCGCTGGCCACGCTCCCCGTCCACGACCTCACCGTCGAGAACGCCCCGCTCGAGGAGGTCATGAGCGAGCTCTTCGCCCAGAGCCGCGCCGCTCGCGGCGAGGTGGAGAACGCCGCGTGAGCGTCCGGAGCACGGTCCGCGCCCTGCCCACGCTCTTCCGGGTGGGCTTCGCGGAGATGGTGGCCTACCGGGCCGAGATGCTGGTCTGGGTGCTCGCCACCACCATGCCGCTGATCATGCTCGCGCTCTGGTCGGCGGTGGCCCACGACGCGCCGGTGGGTCGCTTCGACCAGCAGGACTTCGTCGCCTATTTCCTCGCCACCTTCATCGTCCGGCAGCTCACCGGCGCCTGGGTGGCATGGCAGCTCAGCTTCGAGGTGCGCACCGGCACCCTGGCGATGCGGCTGCTCCGGCCGATCCACCCGATGGTGTCGTACGCCGTCGAGAACCTCGCCGCCATCCCGCTGCGCATGATCGTCTCGTTGCCGGTGGCGGTCCTGGCGCTGGTCCTCACCGGCGCCAGCCGGCTTCCCCGGGACCCGCTGCTCTGGGCCATCTTCCTGCTCTCGCTCCTCGGCGGCTGGCTCATCACCTTCCTCGCCAACGCGGGCATCGGCACGCTCGCCCTCTGGACCGGAAGCAGCGTGAAGGTGATGGACGTCTGGCTCGCGCTCTTCATGGTGTTCAGCGGGTACCTGATCCCGGTGGAGCTCTTCCCCCCGGCGATCCGGGGCACGATCGAGGTCCTCCCCTTCCGCTACCAGATCGGCTTCCCCGTGGAGCTGCTCACCCGGGGGCTGGACCGCGGCGCCGCGCTCCGCCTGCTGCTCGGACAGTGGATCTGGGTGGGCCTCTTCGTGCTCGGGGTGCGCGCGCTGTGGCGGAGGGGCCTGCAGCGGTTCGCGGCCTACGGAGGATGACCGGGGTCGCGCGCTACTGGCAGCTGTTCCGCGTGCAGGTCCGGAGCTCCGTCCTGCTGGGCCTCCAGTACCGGGCGGACTTCATCCTGGACGGTCTGGTCTCGCTCTTCTGGACACTGACCGCGCTGGTCCCGCTGTTCACCGTCTTTCACCTCAGGGACAGCCTGGCTGGCTGGTCCTTCGAGGAGGCGCTGGTGGTGACCGGGTGGTTCACCCTGCTCGAGGCCATCCTCGAGGGCGCCATCAACCCGAGCCTCACCGCGGTGGTGGAGCACATTCGCAAGGGCACGCTCGACTTCGTGCTGCTCAAGCCCGCGGACGCGCAGTTCCTGGTCTCCACCGCCCGCTTCGAGCCGTGGCGCAGCACCAACGTCGTCACCGCGGTGGTGCTCTGGGTCGTGGCCTTCGTCCGGATGGGGCGGCTCCCGTCGCTGCCCGGGTCGTTCGCCGCGGTGCTCTTGCTGGTGGTCGCCACGGCGCTGCTCTACTCGCTGTGGATCCTCACCGTGAGCGCGGCCTTCTACGTGGTGAAGATCGACAACCTCACCAACCTCTTCAACTCCATCTTCGACGCCGCGCGCTGGCCGGTGCAGGTCTTCCGGGGCTTGATGCGCTGGGTATTCACCTTCATCGTGCCGCTGGCGCTGATGACCACCTTCCCGGCCGAGGCGATGCTGGGTCGGCTTCCACTCCCCGCCCTGGCCTGGTCGGTGGTGGGAGCAGGTGCGTTCGGGTGGCTCTCCCGGCGGGTCTGGCTCTCCAGCATTGCCCGGTACACCTCGGCGAGCAGCTAGCCCGCAACTCTCCCCCCTGCCTCGGGTTCAAGGGCGACGCGACGTACCGGTCACCCCGGTGCGCGTGTCACTCGATGCGCTCGAAAGAGGGAGTCATGAAGCTCGCACGTCCATCGTTCCTCGTGGCCGGGCTGTTCCTGGCGGCCGCCTGTGGGAGCAGCAGCGGTCCAGACCCGTACCAGGCCGCCGTTCCCACCTTCTCCGGCCTCTCGGCCGAGGTCTCCGGCGCGTCGTCCGAGGGCGCCAGCCTCACCGCGTCCGTCGATCCGCAGGCCGCGCTGATCGCTCCGGCGCCGGGCGCCGAGATCCAGGCCAGCACCTCGCCCGAGTGGCTCCCGAAGATTCGCGATGCCATCAGGAGCCTGAACCAGGGGCTGAAGGACGCGTTCGGCCCGGTCGAGCGCCTCGTCCTGACAAACGGCCCGTCCCAGATCCAGGGACAGGTCTACGTGTACGGCCCGTTCGATCAGGCCGGCTTCAGCTACCGGCTCTCGGTGGTCCGCGTGGCCGGAAACCACTATGCCTGGAGGCTCGAGGTGAAGAAGTCCGGTGACGCCGACAGCGCGTACGTCCGCTTCGCGGCGGGCACCACCTTCAAGGTCCCGAGCGATCAGGTGCACCGCGGGCGCGGCACGATCGGCGTCGACCTCGATGCCTGCAAGACCGTCGTCACCACCTACCCCGGCCAGGGCAAGCTCTTCGTCGCCTTCAGCCACCACGGGTTCGGCCCGGCCGCGGCCGACGCCGGCGTGACCGGGCAGAGCAAGACGCTCGTCTACGCCCTGAGGAACTTCTCGGCGGACACCACCAAGTGGCAGCCCGTGGACGCCGTCTTCTACGCCCACAAGAACGGGCTCAGCGGCGTGACCAGCGTCCGGGTGGCCAGCTACGCCGACATCCCGGAGATCCCGAACGACACCCCGGCGAAGGAGCTTCTCCTCGGCCGTGCCCGGTTCAACCCCGGCGTCGGCGGGCGCGCCGAGGTGGCCATCCTGGGCGGGGACCTGGAGGGCAAGATCTTCTTCGGCATCGAGTGCTGGGACCGGGCCGAGTCCCTGGTCTTCAAGGCGACCGCGCTCTGCACGCTGGGTGAGGCGCCGGGCACCGGCACCTGCACCTGGACCAAGACCGGCGACGAGTCCGCCTGCGCGGTGGTGCTCGCCACCGGCATGCGCGACCACGTGGATCCGTCCGACGAGAACGATGCCAACCCGGATCCGGATGCGCCGGCCAACGACCTGCCGACCGTCCCGCTCGTGATGCCTTCGGGCAACGACTAGTCCCCGGAGGTCCAGGGAGCGGTGAGCCGCTCCCCGGAGTCACGGGGCACCGACCGCTCCCATCCCCGCGC
>JADGQZ010000061.1 GCA_017881345.1 Myxococcaceae bacterium
CCCCGAGCACGAAGAGCAGCTGGGCGTGCGACCCGAGCGTCCAGCCCACGCCGAGCCGGGTGTCGCCGAGCGCCAGATCGACCGGGCGGTACCGGAGGTTCTGGCCCTTGCCGTAGACGACGTCGTAGTCGAACTTGTTGAGGGGCCGCAGCTCGCGCGCCGCGTACCTGACCCCGAGCGCCGAGTGGTACCAGTCGATGAACGAGTCCATGAAGCCGGGGTAGGCGCCCTGGATCTGGAACTGGCCGAAGACGAACCACCGCTCGTCGATGCGGCGGGTGAGCCATATCTGGAAGCGTGCCAGCTCGGCGTCCAGCGTCATCGCCCGCTGCCCCTGCGAGTAGAGCTCGATCGAGCTCGCGTACTCGAAGTTGAGGGTGAGGCCCCAGGCACCCCGGGGCATCATCAGCGGCGGGGCGAAGAGCACGCTCCGGCTCGCCTCGAGGGGATTCTGGGGCGCCCAGGGCGGAAGCCCGGAGAAGTCGGGGGGAATCACCGGCGCCGCGGCCAGCACTCCGAGGAGGAGGGAGAAGAGCATCGAGCGCCGGACGCGGCCGGACGGACCGTACTAGAGGAGGCGCTCGAACTCCTCGAGGGATCTGTTCCACACCGGCACGCCGCAGTAGCGGGGGCCCTCGGGGCAGAAGGGGGTGATGCCCGCCTCCTTGCGCAGCGTGCACGGCGGGACCAGGTGGGCCGCGATGCGCGGGTGGACTGCCCGGACCTGGCGGACCTCCTCGAGCGAGGCGCGCCAGATCTCCTCCTGCGCCGTGTAGCAGAGGCGGTGCACCCACTTGTGATGGAAGTGCAGGAGCTCGCCCGACTCGAGGAAGCGGATGGGGAAGGCGTTGGGGAGCAGGTACAGCGCGAGCTCCGGGGCGACGCCTTCGTCCACCAGTCGCTCGATGGCCACCCAGGCCTCGGCGCAGGTGCGGGTGAAGACGTCGAGCGCCTCCGGCACCTCGGCGAGGAGCGCCGGGACGATGACGTCCGGCTGGCCGGGGATGAACGTGGCCTGGAGCACCGGCCGGCTCGCGGGCGTCATCCGGTGACGCTGGTCCTGGCTGTCGGCCGCATGGCTGAGCTTCTTCTGGAAGGTGTAGCTCGCGTGGACGAGCGTCCGCATGAGCTTGCCGTGCACCCCGAGCTGGAGCGCCTCGGAGAGATAGGGGTTCTGCTTCGGCGAGAGCACGCGCTCGAGCGCGGCCCCGTCGTCCATCGCCGAACGGGGTAGCCCGAGCACGTTGCGCACCGCCTGGGCGATGGCCGCCTCGCCACGGGCGCTCCAGTCCACGAGGGTGCTGGTGCGCCCCTGGAGACCGCCGTCGAACTCGGCCCGGTGTGCCCGGGCGTCCGGGCCGCCCACGCCGAGGGCGCGACCGGTCTCGCGCAGTGCCCGTGCCTCGTGGGTGGACTCGAGCGGGAGCGGATCCTCCGCCTCGCGGAAGAAGAGCGGGTCCACCGCCTCCACCTCGCGCACCATCGCCGCGATGACCTCGCGGGCCTCGGTTGGTACGTCGTACGCCGCGGCAAGCCGGTGGTACCGGTGGAGCGTGAGCCCGGAGACGGTGTGGTACAGGTGGGCGAACGTCCCGATCGGCAGGACGTACCGGGCCACCTCCTGGCAGCGCTTCTTGAGCGTCCCCGTCCACTTCTCTGGCGTGCGACGGCGAGCCGGGAAGAGCCGGTAGAACTCGGACTCGGCGCGGGGAAGCAGCAGCGCGCCGATGCGGGCGTAGGCCGCCATCTGCGACTCCACCACGCCGCGGTAGAGCGCCTCCTCCCGCTCGGGGAGCGCCGGGACGATGACCCGGTCCGGCCTCACCTCCACGTAGCGCTGGCTGACCTGCTCCGAGTTGTAGAAGGGGTGGGCGTGCAGCACGCTCCAGATGAGCTGCCGGCTCACGTTCTCCAGGCTGAACTGGAAGGTGGCGTGCTGGAGCGTGGTGTGGTGGCCCGCCTGGTAGGTCTCCCGGGCGATGCGGTCGCGGACGGCCCGCGCCTTCTCGTCCTTGCGCACGTCCTCGGCGGTGACGATCCGTGGGCTGTAGCAGGTCCGCGCGGCGGCAACGGCGTTGTCGAAGGGCTCGACGAAGCCGTTGGTGAGCCGGACGATGGGCGCGGCGGAGCGGAAGGCGGGGGACGGCTGCATCTCCCTTCTTTCTTGCACGCCCGGCCGACGTCTCGCCACAGCACCGCACGGCCGTTCGGAGGTGGCCAACGAGGCCGGCCAGACCCGGAAAGTCCCAGCACTTTGCGGGCGCCTCTGGGATGGTCAGCCCATGGCGTTCGACCTCACTGACCGCGCCCGCCGGGCCCTCCTCGAGCTGGGCTTTCTCCCCGACTTCCCACCGGATGCCGAGGCGCAGCTCGCAGCGATCCAGCGCTCGGGTGCCCCCTCGGCGACCGGAGTCGAGGACCTGCGGGGGCTCCTCTGGTCCAGCATCGACAACCCGGAGTCGATGGATCTGGACCAGCTCGAGTGGGCCGAGACTCTCCCGGACGGGAGCACCCGGCTCCTGGTGGCCATCGCCGATGTGGACGTGCTGGTGCCCGGGGGCACGCCGCTGGACAGGCGAGCGGGGGCCAACACCGCCTCGCTCTACACCGGCGCGGCGGTGTTCCCGATGCTGCCGCGGCCGCTCTCGGAGGACATGACCTCTCTGCTCGCGGACGTGGATCGGCTCTCCATCGTCATCGGCTACCGGGTGCGGCCCGACGGCGCGGTGGACCAGGGCGGCGTCCGGCGGGCGTGGGTCCGCAACAAGGCGAAGCTCAACTATCCCGAGGTGGGCCCCTGGCTTCAGGGTGATGCGCCGGTCCCGCCGCGCGTCGCCGCGGTCACCGGGCTCGAGCCGCAGCTCCGGCTCCAGGACAAGGCGACCCGGTTGCTCCGGGCGGCACGCGAGCGGGCGGGGGCGCTGGCGCTCCGGACCATCGAGCCGCGGCCGGTGATGTCCGACGGCAAGGTGCTCGACCTCGAGGACATCCCGGACAGCAGGAGCCGCGAGCTCATCGAGGACCTCATGGTGGCGGCGAACGGGGTGATGGCGCGCTTCCTGGACGGGGCACGCCGCTCGTCGCTCGCCCGCATCGTCCGCAAGCCCAAGCGCTGGGACCGCATCGTCGCCCTCGCCCAGGGACTCGGAACGGCGCTGCCCGCGGAGCCGGACGGTGTGGCGCTCTCGCGGTTCCTCCAGCAGCAGAAGACGCGTGACCCGCTGCACTTCCCCGACCTGTCGCTGGCGGTGGTGAAGCTGCTCGGGCCAGGCGAGTACGTGCTCCGGCCTGCCGGAGAGGACGCGCCCGGGCACTTCGGGCTCGCGGCGAACGACTACAGCCACTCGACGGCGCCGAACCGGCGTTACCCGGACCTCGTGACCCAGCGGCTGGTGAAGGCGCTACTCGCCGGGACACCCCCGCCGTATTCCGACGGCGACCTCGACGGCATCGCCCAGCACTGCACGCAGATGGAGGCGGCGACGCGGAAGCTCGAGCGGCTGATGCGCAAGGTCATCGCTGCGCTGCTGCTCCACGACCGGGTGGGCCAGGTCTTCGACGGGCTCGTCACCGGCGTCACCGAGCACGGCACCTTCGTCCGGCTCCTGAAACCCCCCGCAGAAGGCCGCGTCGTCCGCGGCGAGAGGGGCATGGACGTCGGCGACCGGGTCCGGGTCCGGCTACTCGCGACCGACCCCGAGCGGGGCTTCATCGACTTCGGACGCGCCTGACCCCGGGTAGCGAACGCGACCCGGCGTGCCGGCGGGGGACCTCGCGCCCGGCCCCGGCCAGCACACCCGCCAGCAGCCGGGCCGCCGCCTCCTGGAAGCGGGCGACGTCGTCGTAGGAGCGGGCGACCAGGAGCGCGCCCTCGAGGCCCGCGACCAGGAGACGCGCCTCCTCCCGGGCCGGGGCGGCGAGGTCCAGCTCCCCTCGCTTCCGACCCACCTCGAGGACGCCGGCCAGCCAGCGCTCGTTGAGGTCGAAGAACGACTGCAGGGCCCGCCGCATCACGAGGGGCAGCGTGCTCTGCTCGGCGGCGAGCATCCCGCAGAGACACATCCGGTCCTTCCGGAGCACGCTCCCGTAGAGATCGGCGTAGCCCTCCAGGAGGGCGCGGGTGTTCCCGCCGCTCCGGGCGAGCGCGGCCAGGGCATCCTCGAACACCAGGTGGTAGCGGCGCACCAGGCTCAGCCCGAGGTCGGCCTTGGTCGGGAAGTGGTAGTGCAGGCTGGCCTTGGTGATTCCGACGTCGGCCGCCACGTCGGCGTAGCTGAACCCGTTGAACCCGCGGGTCTGGATGAGGCGCTCGGCGACGTCCAGGATCCGCTGGGGGGTGAGCGGGGAGCGAGGTCTCGCCATCGCGTTGACCCTAGCACCCTCCTTCCGGGCTCACCTGGACTATCTACCTACTAGTTGGTAGAAGAATGTCCCGTCCAAGCCTGGAGGTGGGTCAGATGGGGAAGCCGAGCGAGCGGAAGTCGTTTTCGCGGCCGGACGAGACGCGGGAGTTCCCGCGCGGCAGGGCCGAGATCCTCAACATCGGCGGGGGCGCCGTGGGGCGCCTGGTCTTCCACCCGGGCTGGCGCTGGTCGGAGCACGTGAAGCCGATGGCCGGGACCGCGAGCTGCGAGGCGCCGCACTTCCAGTTTCACCTCTCCGGCAGGCTGGGCATCCGGATGGACGACGGCACCGAGTTCGTCGCCGAGCCGGGCGAGGTGACCGCGCTCCCCAGCGGCCACGACGCCTGGGTGGTGGGGAACGAGCCGGTGGTGGTCATCGACTGGTACGGGGCGAGCAACTACGGAAAGAAGGCCTGACGGAGGTGTGCGATGAGCAGGAAGATGATGGATTGCCGGGACTTTCCCAGCGAGTCGAAGTGCACCTTGACCATCGCCGGTGAAGAGGACGAGGTGGTCCGCGCGGCCGTGCTGCACGCGGTGGACGTGCACGGCCACCGGGACACGCCGGAATTCCGGAAAGAGATCCGGAAGTCGATCAAGCCCGAGCCTCAGCCGGCCGCAAGACGCTGAGCGACTAGAGCAGCGCCCAGCTCCCGTCCGTCTCCCGGGCGAACCCCTCGGCCCGGAGCTTCTCCAGGATCGCCAGCGTGCTCCGCTCGGCGAGGTACGGGAGCGCCGTCGGCGTGTCCGCGTAGGCCTCCGCGGCGAGCTCCTCCAGCGACCGGCCCTGGCTGCTCAACGCTGCCTGCACCCGCCGCTCGCGCAGCGCCCGATGGTCGATGACTGCCGAGAGCGCGCTCGGCCCGTCCGGCAGCGGCGGCCCGTGGGCCGGGTACACCGCGCGGACCGGCAGGTCCCGTAGCCGGCCGAGCTGCCGCAGATACTCGGCCATGTCGCCCTCGGGTGGGTCGATGAGGATGGTCCCCTGCCCCGCGACCATGTCCCCCACCACGGCGGCGCGGGTCGCCGTGTCGATGAGCGAGATGTGCCCTCGCGCATGCCCCGGGGTGTGCAGCACCCGCCAGCGCATCCCGGGGGCACCGGCCAGCACCAGCTCGTCCCCCTCCTCCAGCAGCCGGTCCGGGCGGAACGGCAGCCGGTCCGCCGTGCGCGCGTGGCACCACACCGGAATCCCGAGCTGCTCGCTCACCGCCCGCGCGCCGCCCACGTGGTCCAGGTGGTGATGGGTCAGCACCACCGCCAGCGGCCGGCAGTCCTCGGCGGCGAGCGTCCGCACGTGCGAGGTGAGCCGCTCGATCTCCGCCGGCTCGGCCGCACCCGGATCCACGATGAGCAGCTCGCCCGTCCCCAGGATCCACGCGTTGGTATGCGTGGCCGGGAGCAGGGTCGGCGTCCGGAGCGCCACCAGCCGCACGCCGCGCTGGAACTCGATGCGGGTGTCCGCCGCCGTCGGTGAGGCGAGCCAGGCGACCGCGTCCACCGTTCGCCGGACCCGCGAGAGCACGTTCAGGGCGTGCCGGTTGGGCGGATGGAGCAGGGCCCGCCCCTCTTGCCACAGCGTCAGCGCGTCCGTGGGCCGCACCCAGCTCCCCTCGGCCGCCTCGCCTGGCCATACCTCGGCCTTCGTCCCTGGAGGCACCTCCACCAGGAAGAAGCGCGCATCGAAGCGCGTCGGCATGAAGGGCGGCGTCACCCAGCGGCCAGCAGGCTCGAAGTCGAGCGCGTCCACCTGGAGCCCGAGCCGGCCCAGGACCGCGCCGAAGGTCTCCTTGCCGTCGAGCAGCGAGTGCCGGGCTGCGGCGAGCGTGGCGGGCTCGGGCGTCCTCCCCCGTGCGGCGAGCACGCCCGTCTCCTCGAACAGCTCGCGGGCGGCGGCCGCGACCAGCCTCGAATCGGGCGGACCTGCCCCCTCCACGGGGACCTCGGTGTCCCCCGCGTCGACCCGCCCGCCGGGGAAGGCGTAGAAGCCGGCGGCGAACGACACGGTGCGCTCGCGTCGGAGCCAGAACGTCTCGAGGCCGCGCGGCCCCATGCGCACCAGCACCACGACCGCCGCGTCTTTCGGCTCCGCCGGCGGCGGCGCCTCCTGCATCCCGGGGATCGCCTCGCTCATCGCTTGCCGGCGGACCCTACCGCATCGCCGAGCTTTACTGCGGTGACTCCGGACAGGGCCTGCCGCGCCCGATCCAGGCTCTCTGGAAGGACGTACGCCCTGGACAGCAGGACCGGAGAGGCATAGCGCTGGTAGAGCGGGGTGTAGCGGGCCACGGGAGTCAGCCGACCAGACGACTCGTCGAGCACGTACAGGCTTGGCCCCTCCCCTTCCTCGAAGTACCGGGAGAGCGTCTCTCGCTTCTCGACCGTGAAGTGCTCCACCCCCGCCTCGGTCAGGGCCGCCGAGAGCGCCGCCAGGTCATAGCCCTCGTCCCGCTCGGTGAACTGGGCGAGGAGCTTGAACCCCTGGCGGCGGACGATGCGCTGCGCCCAGCGGTTCGATGAGCGCCGGAGCGCCCAGAGCAGGGCCACGTCGTCCGTCCGGAGGAAGCCTGCCGGGTCGGCCGGGATCTCGAACTCCCCGGGTGCCTCCCGGTAGTAGGCCTCCAGCATCCAGTCGAAGCTCACCGCGGTGTGGTGCAGGTACACCGAGAGGAACATGTGGTGCCGGCTCAACAGAAAGTCCTCGAAGGCGAACGCCGCGCTTCGGGAAAGGGCCAGCTCCACCCTCCCATCCCGCTCGGCCGGGTGGAGGTTCTGGACCAGCCAGTCCAGGTCGAACCGGCCGTAGTTCACCCCCGTATAGAAGGAGTCCCGCAGCAGGTAGTCCATCCGGTCAGCGTCCAGCTCACCCGAGACCAGGGCCCGCAGGAGGGGCGCCCAGTCCGCGCCGCCGTACCGGAAGTCCAGCCCCCCGGGCGGGGTCCTCCCCGTCACCAGCGCGGCCAGCGCCTCCCCGGTGATGCCCTGATCCCCCACCCGGGCTGCCACCAGATCCGCGAGGTCGGTGTCGAGGAGGAGCTTCACCGTGAAGTCCTCGTGCTTGGCCTGCCCGCCGTCCGGGCCCGTCCAGGCCTGGAGCCCGAGCGCGGCCCGTGGCGGGGCGATCCGCTCGCTGGCGTGACTGAGAGGCATGTGGCCGAGGTCGTGGCAGAGGACCGCCAGACGCACCGCCGTCCGGAATCTCTGGCGGACCGACTCGGGCAGGTCGCTCCGGGCGGCCAGCGAGTCGAAGAGCCGCCCCACCACGTGCATCGCCCCCAGCGAGTGGGCGTGCCGGGTGTGCGTTGCCCCGGGGAAGGCCAGCTCACCGAACCCGAGCTGCCGCACGTGCCGCAGCCGCTGGTACCAGACGCTGTCCACGACCGCGGCTTCGTCGGCCGACACCGGGAGGGTGCCGTGGATTGGATCACGGATGCGCATCGTGTCGGCAGATCGTGCTACATCCACGACGCAACTGCATGCACATCACGCTCCTGCACAACGCGGACGCCGATGCTCTGGAGGAAGACCCAGGACGCGAGGCGAGGGCGGAGGTGGAGCGGGTGGCCTCCGGCCTGGCCGGGGCGCTCGGGGGCGGCGGCTTCGAGGTGACGGTCCTGCCGGTCGGGCCGAATGCCGCCGACATCCTCGCCCCCCTCCGCTCGAAGCCCACCGACCTGGTCCTCAACCTCTGCGAGTCGATCGGGGGGGATGCACGGGGAGAGATGGCCATCCCCTGCCTCCTGGACCTCCTGAAGCTGCCCTACTCCGGCTCCGGCGCACTGGCGCTGGGGCTGGCGCTCCACAAGGACAAGGCGAAGGAGCTGCTGGTCGGCCGGGGCGTCCCCACGCCGGGCTTCCGGGTCGTCGAGCGCCTCGCGCAGCTGGACGACGTCGAGCTGCCCTTCCCTCTCATCGTGAAGCCCTCGCGCGAGGACGCCTCGGTGGGCGTGGACTTCGACTCGGTCGTCCAGGACGAGCGCGCGCTCCGGGACGTCGTCCGGCGCGTGCTGCGCACGTTCCGGCAGCCCGCGCTGGTCGAGCAGTTCGTGGCCGGGCGCGAGGTGTACGTCTCGCTGCTGGGCAACGAGCCGCGCACCGCGCTTCCACTGTCCGAGATCCGCTTCGGTGACGCGTTCGCCGGCCGGCCACATATCGTGAGCTATCGGGCGAAGTGGGAGCCCTCGTCACCCGAATGCATCGACAGCCCCTCGGTTCCTTGCACCCTGCCGCTCGATCTCGAGCGGACGGTGGTCGAGACGGCGCTCGCCGCGTTCGACGCGCTGGGCTGCAGGGACTACGGCCGGGTGGACCTCCGCCTCTCGGAAGATGGTCGGCCCTGGGTGATTGACATCAATCCGAACTGCGATTTGCATCCCGACGCGGGGTTCGCCAGGAGCGCAGCGGCAGCCGGAATGGATTACTCGGCGCTCGCGTTGCGACTCGTGGACGTCGCGCTCGAAAGGACCCATGGACATCCGTCCCGCCGTCCCAGAAGACAGGGAAGGCCTCGCGAGGCTGCTCGACCGCATCGAGAACTTCTCACCCGACGAGGTGCGCTGCGCGCTCGAGGTCATCGACCTGGCGTTGCAGCCGAGTAACCCGGATTACCAGATCATGGTGGCGCTCCTTGGGGGGCAGCTCGGCGGATACGTCTGCTACGGCCCCACCCCGATGACCGACGGCACCTACGACCTCTACTGGATCTGCAGCGAGCCCTCGCTCCGGGGCAAGGGCATCGGCGCCGGTCTGGTGGCAGCGATGGAGGGGGACCTTCGCCGGCGCAAGGCGCGGCTGGTCCGGGTGGAGACCTCGGCGACCGAGGACTACGGCCCGGCGCGCGGCTTCTACCAGTCGATGCGGTACCTGGAAGAGGCCCGGTTCCGCGACTTCTACAAGGTGGGGGACGATCTCATCCTCCTGAAGAAGAAGCTCTAGTGCGCACGCTCCGCGTCCCCGTCGTCGCCACGGCGCTCGTGCTGTGCCTCGCCGCTCCCGCGCGGGGGGGCACGACCTCGGACGTGCTCCGCGCCCCGCGTCCTGCGGGCGGCGAGTACTTCGGCCTCTACCTCGTGGACAAGAAGGTGGGCTGGTACTTCACCGACCTCGACGCGGTCCCCGGCCGCCCCGAGGTTCGCTCGGTCGCGAACTTCGTCTTCAAGGCGAAGGTGGGGGACAACATCGCTGAACGGAAGCACCACGAGGAGCGCATCTACGAGGCCTGGCCTGGCGGGAGGCTCCTGTCCTTCGTCATCAGGGACGAAGGCGACGGCGGTGACCAGGTGCTGACCGGCAAGGTCACGCCCACCGGCTTCGCCGTCAAGCGGCATCGTCCGGGGCAGGCGGACGACACCTTCACCCTACCGGCGGTGAAGGAAACGGTCGAGGACGCGGACCAGCTCCGGGTGGCGCTGCTCCGCGGAAAGGAGGTCTCGGGCATGGCGCTCGACGGGACCGACCTCGAGCAGTACCGGATGACGACCACGCCGGGCGCCGAGGCGCGCCGGGTGGTGAACGGGGTTTCGGTCCTGCTCCGCAAGGCCACCATCGTCTCCGAGAAGGAGAAAGTCCCGATGGAGGCGGTGGTGGCGCCGGACGGGGCGGTGGTCGAGATGTCCTACGGCTCGGCGATGATCGCCCGGGCCGAGCCGAAGTCGGTCGCCGAGCGGCTGGACAAGGTGGAGGGGATCTTCAGCCTCACCCGGCTGGTGCTTCCGGCCCCACCGCCGCCCTCCGCCCGGAAGGTGCCCGGAGAGTGGACCCTGGTCGTCAGCGGGTTCCCGGACAAGTTCCACCGCCCGACCGACCGCCAGAGCTACCGCGACCTCGCCGGCAACAAGACCGAGGTCACCATCCGCGCGGCCCCTCCGGACCCGGCGAAGCTGGTGAAGCGCACCGCGCCCCATCCCCCGGACACCGCCGAGTATCTGAAGTCGTCGATCCTGGTCGAATCCGACAATCCGGCCATCGTGACCAAGGCGAAGGAGATCGCGGGGAGCGAGACCGACTCCTACGCTGCGGCGAAGAAGGTGGTGGCCTGGGTGAACCGGGTGATGAAGAAGGACTACGGGGCCAGCGCCGACCGGGCCACCGACGTGCTGCGAACGCTCCGGGGTGACTGCACCGAGCACTCGCTCCTGAGCATCGCCCTGCTCCGCGCGCTGGGCATCCCGGCGCGCCGGGTGGATGGCGTGGTCTACGTGCAGAACGCGGACGGTGTGCCCGCGCTGTACTGGCACGAGTGGGTGGAGGCGTGGGTCGGAACCTGGACCCAGCTCGATCCAACGTTCGGCCAGCCGGTCGCGGATGCGACGCACCTCACCCTCGGCGAGGAGAGCAGCGCCGAGATCATGCCGCTGCTCGGTGCGCTGAAGGTCGTCGCGGCAAGGTGACGAGCCGGGCCGGCTGCCTCTACTTCATGGCGATGCCGTGGGGGCACGACGGGTGGTCGATCGCATCCCACGTCACCTGCCCCTAGAGGCGCTCGGCTGACCGGAGGCGCGCGAGCGGTGCCACGACCGCGCCGAGCGGTGCCGAGCGCTAGCGCCTGGAGACGATCAACAGGATCAGCATCGCCCCGAGCACCGAGGCGATGAGACCGCCCGGGTGCAGCACGGCGATGTTCCCGCGCCAGAACAACGAGCTCAGGAACCCGCCGACCAGGGAGCCCGCCATCCCGAGGACCGTCGTGCCGATCCACCCCATCGGCTGCCGGCCGGGAAACAGCGCACGGGCGATCGCGCCGACGATGAGCCCCACGACGATCCACGAGCACAGTCCGGTCACGGTGCGGCGCCCTCCTCGGTGAGACCCGCCGAGCCTGCCCGCGGCGGTCGCCCGAGTCACGGGGCGAACGCCATGTCCCGCCCGTCGAACGACGCGCCGCGACGACGCGCCGCCCCGGCTGAAGCGCTTCATTGCCCCCAGCAGGCATGCGCGGCGATGCTGCCCGGCTCCCATGCACCCGGCCCCCGCCCTCGCGCTCCTGCTGCTCGCCGCCGAACCTGCTTCCGCCCCGGCCCAGGAGGTGCCCAGGCCGCTTCCGGTGGGCAAGTACCTCTCCCCCTCGGTCAAGCCCGAGCCGCGCACCCTCGGCCCGACCGGAACGCTCGGTGCCGACGTGTACCGGCGCCGGCGCAAGGCCCTGATGGAGAAGCTCAAGACCGGCGTCACCCTCATCGTCAACGAGGCCCGCTTCGACGGCCTCCGCGAGGGCATGAACTTCTATTACCTGACCGGCATCGACGAGCCCGGGGCGGCGCTGCTGCTCGACCCGGCCGGGTGGGACAGCGAGACGCTCTTCCTCCGGCCGCTGGACGTCGAGCGGGGACAGTGGGAAGGCGAGCGCGCCAAGCTTCCGTCGACCGCGCTCGCGACGAACGCCGGCATCGCCCGGGTCCGGCGGACGCACGACCTCCCGAAGACGCTGCTCCGCGGCTGCGACCATGGAGGGCTCAACTTCGTCGGGGAATACGTGGCCGTGCCCGACCCGAAGCCGAAGGTCATGACCTACTACGCAGAGACGGTGGAGCGGACCTACGGGTGCAAGGTGAATGACCACCACCTGCTCCTCGCCCGGATGCGCGAGGTGAAGGCGCCCGAGGAGCTGGCCCTGATGCGCAAGAGCATCGAGCACACCGCGGCCGGACACGCCCGCGTCCTCGAGGTGCTCCGTCCGGGGCTGCGCGAGTTCGAGCTGAAGGACGCCATCGAGGATGCCTTCCGGCGCTCGGGCTCGCGACACGTCGCATACGACTCCATCGTCGGCTCGGGCCCGAACGGGGCCATCCTCCACTACCCGAAGGATGACCGGGCGATGAAGGAGGGGGAGCTGGTGGTGGTGGACGCCGGCGCCGAGGAGCAGTTCTACGCCACCGACGTCACCCGCACCTATCCGGTGTCCGGGAAGTTCAGCCCCGAGCAGCGCGAGATCTACGACATCGTCCTCAAGGCGCAGGCCGCGGCCATCGCCGTCGCGAAGGCCGGGGTGACCGCCCGCGCGCTGGAGCGGGCGGCGAGCAAGGTCATCGACGAGGCGGGGTACCACGACGCCTATCTCCATGGCTGCTGCCACTTCGTCGGCCTCGAGGTGCACGACGTCGGTGACTACGATGCCCCGCTCCCCGCCGGCGCCGTCATCACGGTCGAGCCTGGCATCTATCTCCCCCAGCGCGGGTTCGGGGTGCGCGTCGAGGACGAGATCCTCATCACCGCCACCGGTGCCGAGGTCCTCACCAAGGGCATCCCCAGCGATCCCGAGGAGATCGAGCGGAGGATGCAGAAGCGGGCCGAGACGCGCCGGGCGCCTTGACTCTGCTTTCCAGAGTACTCTAAGACACGGGCCCATGACCGGGCCCGGCGACCTGTCCAACCTCGAGCGAAACCTCGGTTACGTCCGGGGGGCGCTCGAACGCGGGCAGCCGCGGAGACCGGCGGCGATCCCGCTCCTCTGGGCCGCACTGGTCCTGGTCGGGTTCTCGCTCCTCGACCTCGCCCCGTCCCTGGCAGGTCCGTTCTGGCTCGTGGCCTCGCCCATCGGATTCGTCGCCAGCGTCTGGGCGGGGCGACGTGCGGCCCGGGCCAGCGGCGTGCGGGACCGGGCCTCGGGCCGTCGTCACCTGCTCCACTGGGCAGGGCTCCTGGCTGCGCTCGCCTTGCTCGTCCCGCTCGTGCATTCGGGCGCCCTGACCGGGATCGCCGTCGGGCAGGCCGCGCTGCTCCTGGTGGCGCTCGGGTACTGGCTGGACGGGGTTCACCACCTGCCGGCGAACCGCTGGGTGGCCGTTGCCCTGGTCGCCGGGTACCTCGGGTCGTTCGTGGTCCACCGGCACGTCTGGTTGCTGGTGGGAGCCGTCGTCGCGGGCGCCCTGGTCATCTCGAGCTTCGAACGCGATGGGCGATGACCCGCTTCCGGTGCTCGACCGGCTGCTCGAGCACGGTGTCCGCCTCGCCATCTGCGTGCTCCTCGCGCGCCACGAGGAGATGTCCTTCCGCCGCTTCAAGGAGTTGCTCGGTGAGACCGATGGGAGCCTCGGGGCACAGCTGCGACGGCTCGAGGACGCGGGGTACCTCACCGTTCGCAAGGAGTTCGAGAACCGCCGTCCGGTCACCTGGTACGCGCTCAGCGCGCGTGGCCGGAAGGCCGTCCGGGCGCACCTGGACGCATTGCAGTCGTTGATCCACGCCGCGGGGGCGCTCGCGCCGAGACGCGGACACCGGGGAGGCGAAACGCCGTGAAACCAATTCCATGCTCTCTGCTCGCGCTGCTCACCGTCTCCTGCACCCATGCACCGCCCGCGCCGGCCGCACCGCCGGCGGTCACCGCGAGCCCGGGGCGCGCCGAGGCGATGGCCAAGCTCTCGTTCATGCGGGGAGTCTGGGCCGGCCCTGCGTCCGGAACGGGCCCGGACGGGCGGCCCTTTCACGTCTGGCAGACCGAGCGGATGGGGCCGCTTCTCGGCGGCGACATCCTGGTGGTCGAGGGACGTGGCTACAGGGACGACGACACGACCGGGTTCAATGCCTTCGCGGTCGTCTCCTACGAGCCGCGCAGCGGTCAGTACGAGATCCGGTCCTACGCCATGGGGCAGGCAGGCACCTTCCCGCTCACGCCCACCGAGGGGGGGTACGTGTGGACGATTCCGGCCGGACCCGGTCGCACGCTCCGCTACACCGCGGTGGTGAAGGACGGGATCTGGAACGAGGTGGGCGACCTCCTGATGGAAGGGAAGCCGCCCGTCCGGACCTTCGAGATGACCCTGCGGCGCGTGGGCGACACCGACTGGCCGGGCGCCGGCGCCGTCTCCCCTCGCGCCGGCCGCTGACCACGGCGAGCGCGCCTGGGTCCAGCTCCGGAGACGTTGCCGTCACGACGGTCGTAGTACCGTGGTCGGATGCGCGTCTCCTGGACCGTGCTCGTGCCGGTGATGGTCACCGCGGCGCAGGGCACCGCCGCCGAGCAGGCACCTCCTCTCCCGCACTCGGACCCGGTCGTCTCCCGGGCCATCGCCCGTGTGTATCCGTCGCTGGTGCAGATCCTGGTGCTCTCCACGTACAGCGACGGAGGCCGGGAGAAGAAGACCGGCGCCACCGGCTCCGGGGTGATCATCTCCGCCGAGGGCCACGTCATCACCAACCACCACGTGGTCGGACGGGCCACCGCGATCCGCGTGGTGCTCCCCACGCGGGAGGAGCTCGATGCGACCCTGGTCGGGACCGATCCGCTGAGCGACATCGCGGTGATCAAGCTCGACCTCTCCCACCGCCCCAAGGGGTCCCCGCCTCTTCCCATCGCCGCGTTCGGCTCGTCGGAGGCGGTCCGCGTCGGAGACACGGTGCTGGCGATGGGGTGTCCACTTGCGCTCTCGCAGGCCGTCACCCGGGGCATCGTGGCCAACGTGGATCTCCGGATCCCGCGGTCGATCGAGATCGAGGGCGAGAACGTGGGGTCGGTGGTGAAGTGGATCGGGCACGACGCGCAGATCTTCCCCGGAAATTCCGGCGGACCGCTGGTCAACCTCGACGGTGAGATCATCGGCATCAACGAGCTGGTGCTCGGGCTCGCCGCGGCGATCCCGGCCGATCTCGCTGGCTCCGTCGCGCAGCAGCTCATCGCCCACGGCAAGATCGAGCGAGCCTGGACCGGGATGAGCTTCCAGCCTCTGCTCAAGGACTCGCCCCCGTCGGCCACCGGGGTGCTGGTCTCCGGAGTGCTACCGGGGACCCCCGCCGCCGACGCGGGGATCCGGCCCGGAGACCGCATCGTGGCGGTGGAGGGGCGTCCGGTGTCGGTGCGCTTCGACACGCAGCTCCCGGCGTTCACCAACGAGCTCCTGCAGCGGACCCCGGGCAAGCCGCTCGCGCTTCGGCTCGCCCGCGGAAGAGAGACGCTGGAGGTGAAGCTCTCCCCGCTCTCCCGCGACGCCGCCCGGGCGAGGGACACCGAGCTCAAGGAGTGGGGCATGACCGGACGGCGCCTGACGCGGATGGAGGCCATCGAGCTCCAGCGGCCGGACACCCGAGGCATCGTGGTGGGCACGCTGCGGCCGGGCGGTCCGGCAGACAAGGCCGTGCCGGCCCTCCGGCGGAACGACGTGATCGTCTCCGTCGCCGGCAAGCCCGTCGACTCTCCGGAGGCGCTGGTGAGGGCGACCGGTGACATCGTCCGAACCGCGAAGGCCCCTGTCCCCACCGTCGTGGGGTTCGAGCGCGCGGCGGAGAAGCTGCTGACGGTGGTGGAGGTCGGCATCCGCGCGCCGCAGCAGCCACCCCAGGAGGCGCGGCGGGGCTGGCTGCCGGTGAACACCCAGGTGCTCTCGCCCAGGCTTGCCTCCGCGCTCGGCTACAAGGGCCGCAAGGGTGCCCGGGTCACGCAGATCCTCCCCGACGGCGAGGCGAGCGGTCTTCGCCTCGGGGACGTCGTGACCCGGGTCGACGACGCGCTGGTCGAGGCGAGCGAGCCGCAAGACGGGGATGTCTTCGACGCCCTGCTTCGCGCCTACAAGCCCGGCAGCAAGGCGGTCCTCTCGGTGCTCCGCGACGGCAAGCCGATCGAGGTCACGGTCACGCTGCTGGAGGCGCCCCGCCAGGAGAACGAGCTGGGGATCTACGAGGACGTGGTGCTCGAGTTTCGCGCCCGGGACATCTCGTACCTCGACCGGGTGAAGCATCGCTGGCCGAAGGAGATCGCCGGCGCGCTGGTGAGCCAGGTGGACGCCGGCGGCTGGGCCGCGGTCGGTGGGCTGCGGATCGACGACCTGGTGCTCGCGGTGGACGGCAACACCGTCCGGGGGGTGAAAGAGCTGGAAGCGGTGCTCCGACCGATGAAGGCCCGGAAGCCCGGAGAGGTGACCTTCTTCGTCCGCCGCGGAGTGCAGACGCTGTTCGTCGAGGTTCAACCCAGCTGGGGCGAGACGACGGAGGCCTCCCGATGAGCGCGAGCGGTGCAGTGGCGTTCATCGCAGCGCTGGTGACCGCGGCAGCTCCGGACCTCGAGACGGTGGCGCGGTCCACCGCCGAGCAGAGTGGCCGGGCGGTGGTCACCGTCCGCCTGGTGCTCAAGCTGAAGGTCGGCGGCCAGGAGCACGAGCAGAAGCTGGAGGTCCCCGCGGTGGTCATCGACCCCACGGGGTTGACCGTGGCCAGCGCCTCGAGCATCGACCCTGCCGGGGCGGTCCGCCGCATGGTCGATGCACAGCGGCAGCGGGTCTCCCTCGAGTCCGAGGTGAAGGAGACGGTGCTCCTGCTCGAGGACGGGACCGAGCTGGAGGCAGCGGTGGTGCTCAAGGACAGCGACCTCGACCTCGCCTTCATCCGGCCGCGCGACGTCGGGCTGAAGCTCCCCGCCGTCACCCTGAAGCCGCGCGCGGGCACCCTTCCCGCCCTGACGCGGATCTTCGTCCTCGGCCGGCTGGGGAAGCTGGCGAACCGGGCGCTGGCGGTCGCCACCGGTGAGCTGCGGGCGTACGTGCGGGGGCCAGCGCCGTACTACGTCACCGACGGAGAGACCTCGGCGTTCGTCGGGTCTCTTGCCTTCGGCGCCGATGGGTTGCCGGTGGGCATCTTCGTGAAGCGGTTCGGCACCGCCCTCGACGGACAGTCTGGCGGGCGTGGCTCGGAGGCGGTCATGACGGTGCTCCGGCCGGTGGACAAGGTGCTCGAGCTCGCCGGACAGGCGAGGACCCTCTCCCCGACCCCTGCGCTCGAGAAGGGCGCCGCGCAAGCGCCGTGAGCCGGTCAGTCGTCGGCTGCGGCCGTCTCTACGCCCCCGCGTGGCGCCGAGGCGAGGAGCCCCGCCCGCGAGAGCTCCTCCCGGAGCGCCTCCGGTGACTTCCTCGGCAGGGTGCAGGTGAAGTTCCGGCACACGTACGCCGCGGCCGGCGCCCCGGCCGAGGTCTTGCCCTCGGCGAGCTCGGCCAGTACCGGCGCCGCCGCTCCTGCCTCGAACGCGGCGACCGAGACCGTCGGGGCGTACGTCCTCCCGAGCAACCCCAGAAACGGCCCGAGCGCGTCCCGGCTTCCCACCAGCGCCACGTCCGGCACCCCATCGGCGAGCACATCCGCCGCGCACCAGAGGTGGCCGTAGGCGAAGGGGTTGGCCAGCGCGGCGTC
>JADGQZ010000514.1 GCA_017881345.1 Myxococcaceae bacterium
AAGTAGTTGTACGTGCCGGTGCCCGCGCCGTACGTGTCGTAGCCGGGGTCCAGCCGCTTCTGCCACTGGCACTGGGTCACCTCCCAGAACTGATTGGAGTACGACGTCCAGAGGGACGAAGTGTCGCTGGCCACGATGTCCGGCGGATATCCCGCGGCGCGGATGTTCTGCGCGGCGACGCTGTTCGGGTCGCGCCCGGAGGCGAGGTAGTCGTTGTAGTTGAGGATCGCCGGCGGAAGATCGGTGAGGAGGTTGGGGCCACGGGGGTCCACCTCGGTGCCCTCCCAGTCCACGCCGCCGTCGAAGAGCTCGGGGAAGAGCTCGATCGCGCGCCGGACCTGGTAGCCGCCGTTCGAGGTGCCGACCGCATACGTGAAGCGCGGCCCACGGCCATACCGGGCCTCCACGCCGATGCGCGCCAGGCGTGCCGCCTCACCCATGAACAGCTGCCAGCGGAAGAAGGGCTGCCCGGGGTCGTTGTCGTAGAAGTTCACCCAGACGGTGGAGACCGGGTTCAGCCGGCAGGCGAGCGCGTTCGGCGGGGTCGCGCTGTTGAGGCTGGTGATGCGGAGATTGAGCACGCCCTTGTTCTGCGAAGCGTAGGCGTAGCCCTTCTGCACGACGTAGTCGCTCCAGGCGAAGTCGCCGTTGAACTCGCTCCGGGTGCCGGAAGCGCCGGCCACCACGAGGCGCCCGTTCCAGTCGTCCGGGAGCCGGAGGAGGAACCTCGCCTGACCCTGGGGATCGCCGGCGATGCGAGCGTTGATCTGCACGCCGGGCACCACGCGGGTGATGGGCGTCTTGTTCGCGGCGTCCGGGGCGATCACGCTCCGGTCGGTGATCGGGGTGAAGGCGCCCGAAGGAAGCGTGGGAATCGAGTTGTTGGCCGGCGTGGTGGCCACGTTGTTGGTGGTGAGGTCCGCGCTCTCGAAGCAGGTCGCGTCGGCGAGGCGGTCACCGAGCCGCGCGAGCACCCGCTCGCATCGGCCCGTGGCCGAGGCGGCGAGGGGCACGAGCAGCGTGAGCAGGGCGATGCGACCAGTCCAGCAATCGAGCATGGCGGGGCGTCCTCCAGAGCGGGGCGCGCAGTCTGCCTGCGGCCGACCCGTCGCTGGAAGGCCCTTGTCCTCCGATGCCACCGGATGGACGGCGCTCACCGTCCATGGGACAGGCGCGCGCTCGAGCTGACCGCCGAAAAGACGACGGGCGGCGAGGGCCCCGGTGCTGCTCGGAGTCCTGCCGCCCGCGTGAGGGACCGCTGTCGAAGCTCTAGAAGGCCGCCTGGAACTGCAGGATGCCGGACCAGAAGTTCGGCGGGATCGCCGTGCCGTCCACCGTGGTGCCCCCTGCCTCGCGGGTGGCGTACGTGAACTCGGCCGTGATCTTGTAGACGTTCTGGTACAGGTAGAGGTTCAGGCCGCCGGCGTAGATGGTCCGGTCACCGACCAGGTTGCCCCGCCCGACGTACTGGGTCTGGGAGTTGAAGTAGTCGATCTGGCCGAAGATCCCGAAGACCCCGAAGCGGAAGGCGAGGAGGCCCTGCATCTCGTACCCGGACTGCGTCGTGTTGGTCCCGGCCCAGTAGTTGGCGAACTGGAACTCTGCGCTCAGCTCGAGGTCCGAGCCAAACGGGACGTCGGCGAAGGCGTCCGCGACGAAGCTGGTCCACTGCGTCATCCCGAGCTGGGTCGAGGTGCCGGGTCCGGTGAACACGACGGGGCGGATGGCGTTGATCTGGGTCAAGCCGGAGACGCCGATGTTGATGATCGGGGTGCTGGCAAAGCAGACCTGGCAGAACGCGTACCCGTCCTCCTTGCCGGCGATGTTGAAGCGAATCATGCCCGCGAAGAGCGGCGCGTCCCCGGGGTTGAGACCGTTCGAGGGTGCGGGCGCCACGGCGGTGTTCTTCACGCCGTTCACACCGTTCCACACGCCGAGCCGGTAGTAGAGGCGGTCGGAGAGGAGCAGGCCGCGGAGCTCGACGCCCACGTCGCGGAGAGCGCGCTGGGAGTTCGGGGCGAAGGTCGCGACGAACCGCGTGGCGCTGGCGTACTTGGCCCCGCTGGTCAGCTCGTTGTGGCTGTAGGGCAGGAGCATCAGGCCCGCGTCGAGGAGGAGCTCCTTGCTGACCTTGTACGTGGCCACCGCGTCGAGGAGGTAGATGTTGTTGTTCCACGCCGTCGCGACCCCGCCGGTGGGGGTGTTTGAGATGCCCGCGCCCGGGGGGGTATTGCCGATTACCGTGGAGATCGCGCCGTAGCTCACGTCGGTGTCGATGAGGAACCCGATGTTGTCGTTGAACTGGCCCGACAGGATGATCCGGGCCCGTGCCAGCGCGAAGTTGTTCGACGGGTTGAAGCCCGTGGGCGCGCCGTTCTCGACGATCTGGTACTGCGCCTGGATCAACGCCCCGGCGTCGACGAACCCCTTGTCGCTGAAGGAGATCTTGGCAGCGTTCGCCGTGCCCGCTGCCATCAGGCACAGCACCCCGAGACACGACTTCCAGGTTTTGGACCTCATTCGTCCCCTCTCCACGTGGATGCTGCAGAAGCAAAAGGGCACACCGGTGACGCGTGGCCAGACGGCGGGCGACTTTTTTGGCCCCGCTGTAGGCAATCCACGTTCCAGGCCAAGTCCCGGCACACCTCAAGGACTTGCGCGCAGGGGGTCCGCTCCGGGCGTGTGCTTGGGTAACGGAGCGTTACCAACGGTAACGTTCGCTGAGGTTCAGCTGCGCTGAAACGTCCGGGAATCTCAGAGATTGACACGGGGCGGCAGCGGCGTGGTGGCCGGCCCGTCACCTTCACCCCGCCCCGAACAGCAACGGCGGCACGGGCCCTGAGGCCACGTGCCGCCGTCCGTTGAGAGCGGAGGGAATCGAACCCACAACCTATGGATTAAGAGTCCATTGCTCTGCCAATTGAGCTACGCTCCCGCTCGCCGGTTCAGCGAGGGTCCGCGCTCATAACCGCGCGTGCCGCCTTGAGTCAACGGCTGCGTCCTCGCCCCCGCACGCTGCGCCACTCCCCTCCTCCGTCGCTCCGACCCTACAATTCGAGGGCAGCCGAGGGGAGCAGTGCGAAGGAGACACCCTGTGGCCAAGTCATTGGCCGTCGCCGTGGTCCTGATCGTCGCGTCGGGGTGCGCGACGACGTCGACGCCACAGCGCCGGTCCCTCACCGACCAGTGGACGGACGAGGCCCACGCGTCGGGCCTCGATCTCGAGCAGCCGCTACGGCTCGCGCCCCAGACGCGGACGTTCATGCGGCAGAAGGTCGGGTACGACGGGAACGAGAAGACCAGGCTCCTGAGGTTGGTCCGCTTCGTCGGCGACGCGGACGGGCTCGGCTTCCAGTACCAGACTCAGCGGTCCCTCACCGCCGAGCGCGCGTTCGCGGCGCGCCGCGGCGACTGCATGAGCTACTCGAATCTCCTGATCTCCCTGGCCCGGACGCTCGACGTTCCGCTGCGTTACGTCCGGATCACCCAGCTCCCGGTCAACTGGGAGCTCGGGGGACGCTTCTTCGAGTCCTCGCACATGGCCGTGGCGCTCGGCACCGACGCCTCCTGGGACCAGGCGGCGATCGTGGACTTCGGCAACGTGCACACCTCGGCGTGGCGCTTCTCGATGTACGAGACAGTGACCGACGAGGAGGGCTTCGTGCTGTTCCAGAACAACGTCGCGGTGCAGCGGCTGCTGGCCGGCGACGTGACGGGCGCCGAGCGCCTCCTGCGCTTCTTCCTGGAGCGCGCCCCGGATGTCCCCGAGGTCCCCAACAACCTGTCGCTGGTCCTGCTGCAGACCGGGCGGGAGCGCGAGGCGATGGATCTGCTCCTGGCCGCGGTGCAGCGGTTCCCGCGCTTCCGTCCGCTCTATTCGAACGCGGTCCAGGCGGCGCGGCGCGTGGGTGACGAGGCCACGGCCAGCGCGCTCGAGGCACGCGGGCGAGAGCTGCTCGAGGACGAGCCGGCGTGGAACTTCAACGAGGGCATGCGCTCGTACCAGGCCCGCGCCTACTCCGCGGCCGCGCTGCGCTTCGAGAAGGCGCTCTCGGCGGACCCGAGCAACGTGCGGCTGCTCGGCTGGAGCGCCCGCGCGCACCTGGCGGCAGGGAACCTTCGCCGGGGGCTCGAGCAGGTGGAGCGGATCCGCTCCGGGCCGCCGTCCGAGACCCGGTCCCAGCTCCTGGAGGACCTGCGGCACGCCTTCCCGCAGCTCGACGCTCCCTTCCTGGCACCGGTCCCGGTGGCGGACGGGCGCGCCCAGCCCTAGCCGGAGCGGGCCGCCAGAACGCGCTGCACCGCCTCGAGCAGCTCGAGGTGGGTGAAGGGCTTCTGCAGGAAGCTCGAGCCGGAATCGCGGCGGAGCTCCGGGTCCATCTGCCCCTCGCCGTAGCCGCTCACCACCAGGACCCGGGCGCCCGGGTGGCGCTGGTGGATGGTGCGATAGGCGGCGAGCCCGCTCAGACCGGGGAGGACGGCATCGAGGATGACCAGGTCCACCGCCACGCCCGCGAGGAGGGCGAGCGCGGACTCGGCGTCGTCCGCGGTGAGCGCCCGGAAGCCGCTCCGCTCGAGCAGGCGCGCGAGCCCCTGGCGGACCGAGGCATCGTCCTCCACCACCAGCACCGTGCCCCCGGTGCGCGGGGCCGGCGGACGCGTGCGCCGCTCGATCTCCACGGGCAAGCCCTCGATCGCGGGGAGCAAGATCTGGAAGGTCGAGCCCTGCGACGGTGCGCTGGACACGTCGACCACGCCCTGATGCTGGCGCACGATGCCGTGCACCACCGCCAGCCCGAGACCGGTGCCACGCCCCGGCGCCTTGGTGGTGAAGAATGGCTCGAAGATGCGTTCCAGGGTGCCGGCGGGGATCCCCACCCCGGTGTCGTGGACCGAGAGCTCGACCATTCGCCTGCCGGGCACCATGGCGTGGCGGGTCGCGAAGTCGGGGTTCACCTCCACGTTCTTCGTCCGGACGGTGAGCGTTCCGCCCTCGGGCATGGCGTCCCGGGCGTTCACGCAGAGATTCATCAGCACCTGCTCGAGCTGCGCCGGGTCTCCGGAGATGGTCCAGAGGTCCTCGGCCAGCTCGGTCACCAGCTTCACCGGCTCGCCGATGACCCGGCGGAGCAGGCTCTCCACGTCGAGCACCACCTGGTTGAGGCTCAGCGAGCGCTGGGCGAGCGGCTGGCGACGGGCGAATGCGAGCAGCTGCCGGACCAGCGCTCCGGCGCGCTGGCACTGGCGCTCGATCTCCGCCAGATCGCTCTGGGCCGCGTGGTCCACCGCCAGGTCGAGCCGGGCGAGCGCCGCGGCGCTCTGGATGCCGGTGAGCACGTTGTTGAAGTCGTGTGCCACGCCGCCCGCGAGCATCCCCACGGTGTCCATCTTCTGGGTGCGCTGCACCTCGGCCTCGAGGCGCTTGCGCTCGGTGACGTCGCGCACGCTGACCACCAGCCGCTGGTCGCCTCCGGGAACCTCGGCCACCGCCAGCTCGAGATGGACCATGCTGCCGTCGCGGCGACGCGCCTCGCTGGAGCGGCTGCCCTGCGCCACGTACCCCTGGAAGCCGGGGGGGAGCAGCTCGTCAGCGGGGCGTCCCACCACCTCGCCGCCGGTCACGCCGAAGATGCGCTCGGCCGCCGGGTTCATGGACACCAGACTTCCGCCGGCGCTCACGGTGAGCAATCCGTCCGGTACGTGCTCCATCACCGCGCGGAGGTCCATCTCGCTCCGGCGGAGGGCGGCGTCGACCCTGCGGCGGGCGGCGCGCTGCGCGGCCTCGGCGCACTCGCGCTCCACCGCGGGCGCGAGCCGGGCGAGGTTGTCCTTCATGAGGTAGTCGTGCGCGCCGGCCTTCATCGCCGCGATGGCGCGGGCCTCGTCCACGGTGCCGGACACGAGGATGAACGGGACGTCCAGCCCGCTCTCTTGAAGGCGGGCCAGCGCCTGGAGCGCGTCGAACTGCGGCATCCGGTGATCGGAGACGATGACGTCCCACGGCGCGGAGAGGAGCGCCTCCTGGAACGTCTCGGCGGTGTCCACGCGGTGGAAGCGCACCAGCCGGCCCTCGGCCTGGAGCGCTTGCACGATGAGCGTCGCGTCGGCCTCGGAGTCCTCGACCAGGAGGACGCGGAGCGCGCTGCGGATGGCTGCCGGCGATGGTCTCACGAGGCCGGAGCGGATCTGACCGCCCGGCCCCGGGGACAACAAGGTGGCTTCTGAGCGCAGTCCCGGCGCAGCTGTGCGCTCGGGCATGTGTGCGGTGCACACCGCGGAGGAGCTCCGCGCGCCGTCACCGGGGGCCGGGCGGCGCCGGCGGCCGGTAGTCCACGCAGCGCCAGGCACGAAAGCGGCGGACGATCCGTCCTCCGCGCCGGACGAGGAGCGGCGGCTCGGCCAGCACCCCGCCGCACCGCTGCAGCAGCGCCGGCGGCGGCACACCGGACGGCCCGTCGTCGAAGCGGCGGGGGTCGGAATCGAGGAACAGCCCGGTGCGCCCGGCCAGCGCGCGCGGATCCAGCCCCACGAAGTCGAACTGGAGCGCCGGCTGGCCGAGGAGGTTGCGCCCGTGGGCCTCGATGGAGCCGTCGAGGAGCAGCTCCGCGGTGGTCTTGTAGTCGTCCGCGGAGAAGGCGAACTCGCCGGGCCCGAGTCGGGCCCGCGTCTCGGCCCGGAGGGAATCCCACCCGACCCACGTGTCGTCGCCGAGCCGGACCGGATAGGCGAAGAGCTCCACCAGCACCAGCACGTGGAGCAGCGCCGAGGCACCGGCGTTCCAGCGCAGGAGCCAGGGGCCGGAGCGGCGCGCGGCCCACAAGGCACCGGCGATCCACACCGGGAACGGCCAGTTGGGCTTCACCACCGCCACGAGGCTCATCGCCAGCATCACCACGGCAGGAAGCAGCGAGAACGCCGCGAGGAAGGCCTCCTCGTCGTCCAGGGTTCCGCGGACCAGCGGCCGGACGGCCCGCGCCGCCGTGCGCGCCCACACGAAGAGGAGCGGCGGCAGCACCAGGACGAGCTGCGAGCCCACCAGCCCGAGCAGGTTCCAGGGAGAGAGGCCACGGGCTTGCTCCACCCGTCCCGCGGTCTGGAAGAGGAACGACGCCCAGCCGTGGTTCGCGTTCCAGATCCAGACCGGCGCCGTGGTGAGCCCGGCCACCACGAGACCGAGCCAAGGCCACGGGGTGCGGAGGGCGCGCCGGCCGCGCGGGAGCGCGAGCAGGAGCAGCCCCGCTCCGAGCAGGAGAAAGGCGGCGGTGTACTTCGCGTCGAAGGCGAGGCCGGTGCACAGCCCCGCCGGCAGCCAGGCGCCCCGCCGGTCGTCGAGGAGCGCATCGGCGAGGAAGCAGAGGGTCCAGGTCCAGGCGGCGACGAGCGGCGCATCCGGAAGCGCAACGACGCTCAGGATGCTGAACGCGCCGGTGGTCGCGAGGAGCAGCACCGCTCCACCGGGGTTCGACGGGACGAATCGGCGCGCCAGCCGTACGAGTCCCGCCAGCGTCACCGCGGCGAACAGCCACGGCACGAGCCGCACCAGCACCGCGGGTGGTGGCGCGAGCGAGGCGGGAAGTGCGAGTGCCCACGCCAGCAGCCCAGGATGATCGAAATACGACAGTGCGGGGTGCCGCGCGTAGAAGACGTAGTACGCCTCCTGCGGCACCAGCTCGAACAGCGAGGCAACGAGCAGCCGCAGGAGCTGGAGCACGAGCAGCCAGCGCACCCAGGACCAGGCCCTTCTCACGCGCGCTCCTCGGCTGGTGCGATGAAGCGAGTGCAGCGAACTGCAACGAACGCAGCGAGCGGTGTCGCCTGCGCAGCGAGCGCTGTACCGGCCGCCCCTCTGCCCCACTGTGGTTGCCCATCCCGGATCTGGAACGCAATCAACGCTGCGCTCGATCCGTACGAGCAGCCGGAAGGGGCCACTCCAGTGTTCTCGTCCGCGATCACCTTTCCCAGGGAGATACCGTGAAGCCAGTCATCGCAGCACTCGCCTTTCTCGGCGCCGCCGCTTGCGCCACCTCCGGGTCCGGCGTCGACCCCCGTCTTGAGTACTCCTACAACAGCTCCGTGAACGGCGTGATCGTCGTTCCGGATGCCGCCGCCGGATCCACGGTCTGCAACAACCTCGCGGTGGTGGCCACCGTCGGTGACACGCAGGTGGGCCGCTCCGCCATCCGCTCGAGCAAGAACCGCTGCTCGTACCAGATCGACAACCTGCCCTCCGACAAGGACGTCACCGTGAAGGTGCAGCCCGCCGCCGACCTCAAGTGCCAGGACGGCTCGGCCATGGCGTTCGTCTCGGACGTTCAGGGCCCGCTCAAGCTGGAGCCCTCGCAGGGCAAGCTCCAGGACTTCCGCGCCCAGTGCGGCGCGGGTCAGAGCTAGCCGGCACCGGCGGTCAGCACCGGACGGCGCGTGGCGATCCCGCGCGCCCTGGTGCGTCTTTGCTGGGCATGACCGCCGGAGCGTCTCCGATCGTGAACGCCCGCGCCCCCGCGGGCATTCGCGCGGGCGCGCAGCACGCACGCGGCGGCGGGTATCTGGCCCAGAGCCGACGCACGAAGGTCGGAAGGCGTGCGCCACGCTCCTGGACGACCGGCCGGCGCGACCCCGGGCGCCCTCGATCGAAGCGCGCCCGGCTCACTGCGACCTGCGCTGTCGCGCGATCGTGACAACCCGCCGAGGTCCGTGATCGAGGCCAGGGCCTTCCGGGCAGGGCCAACGACACCCGCAGCCACGGCGCCCCCTCGAGGCAGACGGCGCATCCGTCCACCGCAAGAGAAAGGCTCCGTCGCACCGGCACGCCGGGACCAGCCCGGCGCTACTTTCCCCGCCATGCGCACCGCGCTCGTCGCCCTCCCCGCCTTCTGTCTCCTCCTGCTCACGGATGGCCCCGCCGGCGGCCAGCCGGCACCCCCTCCGAAGGACGCCGGGCAGACGATGCTCACCGTCTTTCTCCGGCACGATCAGTCGAAGACCCTCGGCGAGATCCGTGCGCATCTGGAAAGGGAAGGCTTCTTCCAGAAGTTCCCACCCCCCGGGACCGAGGTCGTCTCCTGGTACGTGATGATGGGAGTGGGTCAGGTGGTCACGCTCCGCTTTCCGCCCGAGAAGCTCCGCGAGGTCAACCTCGCGCTCGAGCAGAGCGCCTGGGGCGCGTTCCGCACCGACTTCTACCCGACCTACGACTACCGGCAGATCGCCGAGTCCGAGCGGAAGAAGGCCCGGTAGCGGCCACCGCTCAGCGCTCGAACAGCCACCAGCGCCGGCGCAGCGGACGCGACGCGCTCAGCCCGAACTTCTCGAGCGCCACGTCGCGCACGTACTCCGCCGCCTCCTCGGGCGAGTCGGTGAGCCGGAACCGGTCCACGTCGGCGGCATCCAGGGTGCGGGCTGGCACCAGGCGATCGCGGAGGAACTCCACCAGCGGCCGCCAGTACTCGACCCCGAGGAGCACCAGGGGGAAGTCGCGCATCTTCCCTGTCTGGACCAGCACCGCCACTTCGAACAGCTCGTCCAGCGTGCCGAGGCCGCCGGGGGCCGCGACGAACGCGTACGAGTACTTGGCGAGCACCACCTTGCGGACGAAGAACGAGCGGGTCTCCACCCACCGGTCCAGGTACGGGTTGGGCTTCTGCTCCTCCGGCAGGACGATGTTGCACCCGACGGACCG
>JADGQZ010000515.1 GCA_017881345.1 Myxococcaceae bacterium
CCCTGCCACGGCGCGAGGTGAGGGCAGCGCCGTCATGGCACGCACGTCGCGCCCCCGCGCCCCCGCCGTTCCTCGGGGCCAGCCTGCCATGACTGACCGCCCCCGAAAGGAGCGCCTGGACGTCCTCCTGGTCGAGCTCGGCCTGGCTCCCACCCGCGCGAAGGCGCAGGCCATCGTCCTCGCGGGGCAGGTGGTGGTGGATGACCAGCGCGTGGACAAGCCGGGCACCCGCGTCCCGGCCGACGCCGAGGTCCGGCTCAAGGGCGAGCCGATGCCGTACGTGTCGCGGGGCGGGCTCAAGCTCGAGGCCGCGCTCCGCCACTTCCAGATCGATGTCCAGGGGGCGGTGTGTGCGGACATCGGTGCCAGCACCGGCGGATTCACTGATTGTTTGCTCCAGGCGGGCGCGGCAAAGGTGTATGCCGTGGATGTCGGGCGCGGCCAGCTGCACGCTCGCCTACGGAGCGACCCGCGGGTCGTGCTCCACGAAGGGGTGAATGCGAGACACCTGACGGCGTCGGACCTGCCAGAGTCGGTGGCCGTCCTGGTCCTGGACCTGAGCTTCATCTCGCTCACCCAGGTCCTACCGGCGACGGTCCGGTGTCTGGCGCCGGGCGGGGTGACGGTTGCCCTGGTGAAGCCGCAATTCGAGGCGGGTCGGGAGCAGGTCGGGAAGGGCGGCGTGGTGCGTGATGACGCAGTTCGGGCGGAGGCGGTGGCGCGTGTTCAGAAGTCCATGGAGGAACTCGGCCTCACCCCGATCGGCGCGCTGGACTCGCCGATCCACGGGCCGGCCGGTAACCGCGAGATTCTCCTGGTGGCGCAGCGTTCCTGAAGGAGCCGACCGCAGAGCGGTGTCGGTGAGGACTCCCTGACGGAGCGCTGGTCAGTGCCGAGAAAATCTAGGAAAATTGGAGCGCAGATGAATGAGAGCTCCACGTCGGCGGTGGCGCGGCCGCCGGAGACGGCGGGTGACCGCGAGCGACGCATCGCCGAGCGGATGGCGATGCTCCTGGACATCACCCAGGCCGCCACCTCCTCGCTCGAGCTCGAGCAGATCCTCAAGATCGCCGTCCAGAAGGTGAGCCAGGTGCTGCCGACCGACCGCTGCTCGGTCGTGCTGGTGGATTCGCCCAGCTCCACCCAGGCCGTGGTGATGGCCACGCGGGAGCGGGACGACTACCGCCCCATCACCATCGACCTGTCCAAGTACCCCGAGCTCCGGCGCTCGCTGCAGACGCGCGAGGCCACCTACATCGAGGACGCGCTCGAGGATCCGCTGATGGCGGACGTGATGCCGGCCATCGCTCCCCTGGTGGTGAAGAGCATCCTGGTCCAGCCGCTCATCAGCCAGGACGACCTCGTCGGCGCGCTGTTCCTCCGCCTGTCCAAGAGGCGAGGGGCGTTCGGGCCGGAGGAGCAGGAGTTCGCCAAGGCCGTGGCGGCCGCCCTGGCCAACTCGGTCCGCAACGCCAAGCTCCACGCCTCGGTACAGAAGAAGCGGGACGACCTCGAGCTGGCCTACGTCGAGCGCTACCGCGAGCTGACCGAGGCCAACCGCCGGCTCCGCGAGCTGGCCCGGTTCAAGGACGAGCTGATCGCCATCATCAGCCACGACCTCCGCGCGCCACTTCAAGTCACCCTCGGACACGGGCGGATGCTCGAGGACGCGAACCTCCCGGGCGACCTCCGCACCTCGGCCGAGGCCATCGTCCGGCAGTCGCGGAAGATCCTGAAGATGGTCGAGTCGCTCCTCGAGCGTGGCAAGGGCGAGCAGGCCCGGGTGGCCCTCGACATCCAGCTGCTCGACATGGGTCGCGTGGGGCGGGACTGCGCGTTCGAGCTGGAGATCCTCGCCGCCGAGCGCGGCGTCACCCTCAAGGCGCACTCCCCGGAGCGTCTCCCGGTGATGGGCGACGAGCTGAAGCTCCGCGAGGTGCTGCAGAACCTCATCACCAACGGTCTCGAGCACGCGGCGAAGAACGGCACCGTCCTCATCGAGGGCGAGGTGCTGCATCGCCCGGACGGCCCGGTGGTGAAGATCGTCGTCCAGGACGACGGACCGGGCATGCCCGAGGAGCAGATGCACCTGGTGTTCGACCGCTACCGGCACGGACCGGGCGGGACGGGCCTCGGCCTGGCCATCTGCAAGGAGTTCGTCGAGCTGCACGGCGGAGAGATCTGGGCCGAGCGGCCGGCCGACGGCGGCTGCGCCTTCGTCTTCACGCTCCCGCTCGCCCAGGAGGACCGCAAGGTCGCCCCCAAGCTCCAGGCGGTCGCCAGCGAGCAGCCCAGGGTCCTGATCGTCGAGGACGAGCCGGACATCGCCGCGGTGCTCGAGGGCATCCTGCGCAAGCGCTACCGGGTGGAGGTGGCGCGCGACGGGCGCGAGGGCGTGGCGAAGGTGCACGCGCTCCATCCCGACCTGGTGGTCATGGACGTCTTCCTGCCGCATCTGGACGGCCTGGACGCCGTCATCTCGCTCAAGGCCTCGAGCGACACCGCGGACATCCCGGTCATTCTCGTGTCGGCGCAGGTGGGAGTCGCAGACCGGGTCCGGGCCTTGAACCTCGGCGCGGTCGACTACCTGGCGAAGCCGTTCCATGCCTCCGAGCTCCTGCAGCGCGCCGAGCGGGCCCTCTCGGTGAATCGCCGCAGCACCGCGTCGGCCGGCGCGCCCGAGGCGCCCCCGTCCGGGGTGGCGGATGCGGCGACCGGGCTCCTGGATCGGCGCGGCCTCGTGGCGCGGCTGACGCAGGAGGCGGCGCGGGCTCGACGGTACGGCCGGCCCCTCTCGCTCGCGGTGGCCCGGACCGACGCGGTCCACCCGGATCTGCTCCGGACCGCGGCCGCCCGGATGCGCGAACGCCTCCGCCAGCCCGACGTGCTCGCCCACCTCGGCGAGGGGACCTTCGCCGCACTGCTGCCGGAGTGCACCTCGGAGCAGGCGATGGCGGTGTTCGGCCGCGTCGAGTCCGACCTCCGCGCCTCCACCAGCCTGTCCTGCACCGTCGAGGTCGCCGAGGTGCCGGGCCGGGAGCTGCCCGAGGCGGTCCTGGAGCACCTCCTCGAGGGGCGCCCGGTGACCTGACGTTTCGCCCCCGGGTGGCAAGCACCCCTCCGGGCCCCCCTGTTAGGCTGTCCGGGCAGTCAGGAACTCCTGCCCGTGGTCACCCCGGTCCTCGCCTCGCTCGTCCTCCTGGCCGCCTCGCCGGCGCGCCCGCGGGTGGACGTGTCGGCGATGAAGGAGGCCATGGAGGCCCCGAGCGACGGCTACTCGTCGGCCTCCGCCTATGCGCACTTCCTCCGGGCGCGGCTGCTCTCCCTCCAGGGCGAGCACGCGCGCAGCGTGGAGCAGCTCCGCCTGGCGCTGGCGTCGGACCCGGGCCGCCCCGAGCTGGTGCTCGCGCTCGCCGAGGCCCAGGCCCGGGCCGCGCTGCCCGCGAAGGCGGAGGCCACGGTGCGCGGGCTGCTCGAGCGACGGCCGGACCACGTCCCGGCGCTGCTCTTCCTCGGGCGGCTGCTGTTCGAGACCGACCGGCCGCAGCGAGCGCGCGAGGTCCTCGAGCGCGTCCGGCGCCTCGCCCCGCGGGAGCAAGAGCCCTATCTCCTCCTGGCCGAGATGTCGCTCGAGGCCGGGCACCCGGAGGAGGCGGTGCGCACGGTGCAGGCGCTCGCCGACCTGAACCACGACACCACCGGCCTGAAGCGCCTGGGGATGGCGCTCCTGGACCGCGGCGAGCCGGAGGCCGCGCGTGGGCTCCTCGAGCGCACCGTGCAGATGGACCCGGGCGACGCCGAGGCGCTGGGCGCTCTCGGCGAGGCGCTCGAGGCCGCGGGCCGCTCCGCCGAGGCCGAGGCTGCCTACGGGAGGGCGCTCGAGCGCGACCCGGACGCCCGCGACGTGCTGCTCCGCGCCGGCAAGCTCGCCCTCAAGTCGGGATCGGAGCCGAGGGCGCGCGCCTACCTGGACCGCCTCGCCTCGCTGGACGGTGGGCCGGAGCAGTCCCTGCGCATCGCGCTCGCCTGGCTCGGGGCCGGCAAGCCGGCCCCGGCCGTCCGGGTGCTGGAGCAGGCGCGGTCCGGCAGCGACGACCCGCGCATCCTGCTCGCGCTCGGCCTCGTGCAGGGGAAGGTGGGCCAATGGGCGGAGGCAGCGCGCGCCTACGGGCAGGTCCCGGTCGGCGCCCCGGCATGGAAGGACGCGGTCGTGCAGCGGGGGCTGGCGCTGGCCCGCGCCGGGGAACCCACCGCCGCCGAGCAGGCGACCGCGGAGGCGCTGCGCATCGCCCCGGGGGATGTCGCGCTCGAGGCCGGTCACGCAGCGGTGCTCGAGGCCATCGGCGCGCCGGGGAGGGCCGAGCAGTTCCTCCAGGCGCGGATCCGGGCCTCGGGGAACATCGAGCTGGTGACGGCGCTGGCGCTGATCTTCTCCCGGACCGGGGCGCACGCCGAGGCCGTCTCGGTGCTCACCGATGGGCTCAAGGCGCACCCCCAGGACGAGGACCTTCTCTACACGCTCGGCACCGTGCTCGAGCGGAGCGGCGCGACCGGCGAGGCGATCGACCGGATGCGCCAGCTCCTCGAGGTGAACCCGCGGAACGCCGCCGCGCTGAACTTCATCGGCTACACGCTGGCCGACCATGGCGAGCAGCTGGACGAGGCCGAGCGGCTGGTGCGGCTCGCCCTGTCCATCCATCCCGACAGCGGCGCGTACCTCGACTCGCTCGGCTGGGTGCAGTTCCGGCGGGGGGACGCCGCGCGGGCCACCGGCACGCTGGAGCGGGCGGCGGAGCTCGAGCCGGACGAGCCCACCATCCTCGAGCACCTGGGCGATGCCTACGGCGGCGTCAGCCGGCGGGATGCGGCAGTCGGCGCCTACCGCCGGGCCCTCGAGGTGATGCGCACCACCGACGATCCGCAGGCCCGCGGGCGGACCGCGGTGGTGGAGCGGAAGCTGAAGGCGCTCGCCTCGCCCGTCGCCGATCGCTGAGCACGCGGACTCCCGGGGCCAGCTCCCGGATTCCCCGCGTGCTGCCGAGGATGTGACTTCCGGTGGACCGGAGTCAGATCTCCCGGGCATCATCCGGCCCCCTGGGGCCCCTCCCCGCGGCCCGGTCCCCCGATGACGCACCACCAGGAAGGTCACCTCTCGGCGCCGGATGGCACACGCCTGTGGTTCGAGCGTGACATCCCCGATGGGGCGCGGGCGCACATCGTGCTCGTGCACGGCTACGGCGACCACCTCGGCCGCTACCGCACCTTCCGCGACGCGATGCTCTCCGCGCACCTCGCGGTGCACGCCTACGACACGCGGGGGCACGGGCGAAGCGGGGGGACGCGCGGGGGTGTGGGCAAGTTCTCCGAGTTCACCGACGAGCTCGAGGCGTTCGTGGCCTCGGCGCACGCGGAGGCCGGGGGCAAGCCCCTGTTCATCGTGGCGCACAGTCACGGAGGCCTCATCACCCTCGACTGGCTCCGCGGCCGGGGCGCCGACGCCCCTCGCCGCTTCGACCTTGGCGGCCTGGTGCTCTCTGCCCCCTACCTCGCGCTCGCCGTCACGCCGCCCGCCTGGAAGACCGCGCCCGCGGTGCTGCTCGCGCGCCTCATCCCCTCGCTGCCCATCCCGACCGGGCTCTCGTCCGCGGACCTGAGCCGGGACCCGGCCTGGCAGCGCGCCACCGACGAGGACCCGCTCTACGGCCGCAAGGCCACGCCGCGCTGGTTCACCGAGCACGTGCACGCCCAGCGCGAGGTGCTCGCCGCCGGCCCCCAGCTCCGGATTCCAGTGCTGCTGCTGCTCCCGGGCGAAGACCGGATCGCCTCCGCGCCGGTCTCCCGGCGGTGGTTCGAGACGCTGACCACCTCCGACAAGCGACTCCGGGAGTGGCCGTCCATGCGACACGAGATCTTCAACGAGGTCGGCAAGGAGGAGGTGTACGCCGAAACCCGTCGCTGGATCTCAGAGCATCTCTAGCGTACGGTTTTCGACGACAGGGGTGAGGATGGCACAGGCCGATCAGGTCGGAATCATCGGGAAGGGCATCGTCATCCGGGGCAACCTCACCGGCGGCGGGAATCTGGTGATCGAGGGCAGGGTGGAGGGGCAGATCGCCCTCAAGAATCACCTCACCATCGAGAACACCGGGCGCGTCCAGGCCGACATCCGGGCCGAGGAGCTGACCATCAACGGCGAGGCGAGCGGCAACATCGACGCGAGCTCGCGGGTGGCGATCTCGGCCTCGGCGAAGGTGGCCGGAGACATCAAGGCGCCCCGGGTGGTGATCGAGGACGGCGCGGTGTTCAACGGCTCCATCGAGATGGACGTCAAGCTGCCCGAGGACATCTAGGGCTTTCGGTTCGAGCAAGGTTTCGCTGGCGCGAGGGAACGCGCGGCTCTCGGGGGCGCGCGCACCCGTCGTCGTCGGGACAGACACGGGAAGGACGGAACGCACGTGGCGAACACGGTCATCGGATCCAGCATCGTCATCGATGGAGAGATCTCGGGCGACGAGGACCTCGTCATCCAGGGCACGGTGAAGGGGAAGATCTCCCTGCGCGAGAGCCTCTTCGTCGAGGGCTCGGGCGTGGTGGAGGCCGACATCGAGACCCAGAACGTGGAGATCGCCGGCCGGGTCACCGGGAACATCCATGCCACCGACAAGGTGGAGCTCAAGGCCGACTGCCGGGTGGTGGGGGACGTGAAGGCGCCGCGCATCCTCATCGCCGACGGTGCGAGCTTCAAGGGCAACGTGGACATGGACACGAAGGAACGCTGACCCATGGCCGCCAAGGATCTGGTCGCGAGCGGCAACACGGTCATCGGACCGTCCATCCTCATCAACGGCAAGCTCACCGGCGACGAGGACCTCACCGTGCGCGGGCGCGTGGAGGGCGAGCTGACGCTCACCAAGACGCTGATCGTCGAGCCCTCGGGCGTGGTGAAGGCCAACGTCACGGTGAAGAACGCGGTGGTGAGCGGCGTGGTGGTGGGGAACATCCAGGCCACCGAGAGCGTGGAACTCACCCACGAGGGACGGATGGTCGGCGACATCCGGGCGCCGCGGGTCATCATCGTGGACGGCGCGAGCTTCCGCGGCCGGGTGGACATGGGAGAGCTGCCGCCGGGCCGGAGCCTGCCCGAGCGGAGCACGCCCAGGGCCCAGCTGCGGCCCACCGTCCGGAGCCTGCCTGCTCCGCCGCCCCGTCCGCCGGCGGCGAGCGCAAGCCCCGCCCGGCCGAGCAGTGTCGCCGCGGCGCCAGGCGTCCGGAAGCCGGGCGGCATGCCGGGCATCGTGCGCAGCGAGGCGGCCCGCCCCCCGCCTGCGCCTCCCGCTCCACCGGTCATGGCG
>JADGQZ010000062.1 GCA_017881345.1 Myxococcaceae bacterium
CGCTGGCCTCGGCCGAGCTGCTCTTCGACTTCGACGCGGACTCGCCCTCGTCCTTCGCGCTGGAGGACGACGCGCTCTTGCTCTTCGCGCCGCCCTTGTCCACGCCGCCGTGCCCGCTGCAGGCGCCGCTGCCGCCCTTGCTCGTCGTCCCGTCCTTGCAGGTGACCTCGGATGTGCTGGCCTCGGCCGATTTGCTCTTCGATGTCGAGCTCTTGCTGCTCTTCGACTCGCCCTGGTCGGCGGCGGCGGACTTGCTCTTCGAGTCCGAGCTCTTGCTCTTGGACTCGCTGCTGCTCTTGGACTTGGCGCTCTTGTCCACGCCGCCGTGACCGCTGCAGGCGCCGCTGCCGCCCTTGCTCTTCGTCCCGTCCTTGCAGGTGACCTCGGTCGCATCGTCGGCGCGGGCGACGCGAGGAGCCAGGACGGTCAGCGAGCCCAGCAGGACAGCCGCGGACAAGAGGCCGCGCATCACTGACCTGCCTTGGAGAGCTTGCCCATGACCATCGCCAGCGCACTGGCGCCGAGCATCTTCACCAGCTGCGGATTCTTGGCGTAGAAGCCCGAGACGGCGTCGACGATCCCCGGGTTGATCTCCCGCGCCTTCCGCGCGAGCCCCTCGATGACCTGCGGCGAGATCTGCTGTGCCTGGGCCGCGGAGACGGAACCACCGCCGCCGAGCACGCCGGCGAGGCCGCCGAGCCCACCGAGGCTTCCCAGCACGCTCCCGGCCGAGGGACCGAGGCCGGCGAGCACCTGGTTCAGGAGCGCCGCCTTCTGGTCCGGGGAGGCCTGTCCGAAGGCCCCGCCCAGCATCTGCTCGAACGGCGGCGTCTGGTCGGAATTGAAGGCATGGCTGATTCCATCGGCGAGCGCCCCGTGGGGCACCGCGCCCGCGACCTTGTCGAAGGCCGCATGGAGGTCCGCCTCCGACGCTTTTCCGCCGAGGACTCCTGGCAACATCTGGCCCAACCCGTCTGCCCAGCCCATGGTGCAACCTCCAGCGAAGACCGTCCTGGCTAGCAGGTTCTGGCCCCCGGGACGCGAGTTGCAACCTGGCTGATGGATCCGGCCTGCTCTCGCGATGGCCGACGTCACCCGCAAGCTCCGCCCCTTCGCGCTGGCGACCTGGCAGCGCGAGCGCGACCGGGAGCGGCTGCGCGGCATGCCCGCGCTCCTCGCCCGGAAGGAGGCGAGGATGTCCGCCTCGCCCTTTGCCTTCCTGCGCGGCGCGGCACCGCTGTTCTACCGGATGCTCCGCAACGCACCGCGGCTGGCGCGGGGGCCCGAGGACCAGGGCCTGCTCTGCGGCGACCTCCACCTCGAGAACTTCGGCGTCTACCGCCCCGACCGGCCCTCCCGGAGCGGCGACCGCGTGGTGTTCGACCTCAACGACCTGGACGAGGCGTTCTTCGGCCACCTGCACCTCGACCTGCTCCGGGTGCTGACGAGCGTCCTGCTCGCAGCGCGGGGCTGGGGCTGCACGGCGGCGGGAGCTCTGGATCTCGGCGGTCAGCTCCTGGAAGGTTACGCGCGGGTGCGAGGCTCGGGACGACCTCCGCGTGCTCCCTCCCCGGTGACCGCACTGCTCGAGCGGGTGGCGGCACGCAAGCGCCGCGCGCTCCTCGAGCGCCACACCCGGATCCACGGACGTGGGCGTCGGTTCAAGCTGGGCGAGACGCTCCTCCCGCTCCCTCGCGCCACCCGCGCCGCGTGCGCCCGGGCCTTCGCCCGCTTTGCCGCCCAGGAGGTGAAGCGGGCCGGACATCCGCCCGAGCGGTTCCGGGTGCTCGACGTCGCCTCCCACGTGGCGGGGACCGGGAGCCTGGGCGCGTTCCGGGTGGCGGTCCTGGTCGAGGGACACGGCACGCGAGATGGGGCCTGGCTCTTCGACATGAAGGCGATGGGCGAATCGGCCGGTGCAGCATTTGCGACGCGGCGGGCCGAGCCCGGTCCCGAGCGGGTGGTCAACGCGCTGAGGACCCTGCTGCGCCATCCCCCGACGATGCTCGGCACCCTCCGAGTGCTCGGGCACGGGCTCCTGGTCCGCCGGCTGACGCCCCAGGAGGACCGGCTCGACTGGGCGACGCTTCCTCCCGACCAGCGCGGACCCACGCTCTCCTTCCTGGGAGGGCTGACCGCGGCAGCGCACCGGCGAGGCGCGCGCTCGAAGCTCTCCCCGCTCGAGGAGAGCCAGGGCCGGAAGATCCTCCGCAGCGCCGTCGAGCTCGCCGGTCTTCACGAGGCGGTCGCGCTCGCCCATGCCGGCGAGCGCGCCCGCTCCCGGACCTGAGTCACGCCTCAGTCGTGGTGCGTGGGCTTGAAGAGGTCGAGGTCGATCAGGCTCCCCATGAAGGGAGGCCGGGCCGTTCCGGTTCTTGCCCCGCGCTATCTTCTTCTTCCCGTCAATGGGGTGTTGGAGACGACAATGGACACCACGACCGCTCGCCGCGCCGCCGAGATCCTCTGGGAGCACTGGCGGCAGCGAACTCGCATCCACGCGCTCCCCGACCGCGTCCGGCCGCACACACGCGCCGAGGGTTATTCGATCCAGCGCGAGGTGCAGGCCTGCGCCGGGCAGGCGCTCGCCGGGTGGAAGATCGCCGCCACCAGCAGCTCGGGCCAGAGGCACATCGGGGTCGACGGGCCGATGGCCGGCAGGATGCTGGCACAGCGCTCGTTCCGCAGCGGTACCGAGGTCCCGCTGGCCGGAAGCCTCATGCGGGTCGCGGAGCCGGAGTTCGCCTTCACCTTCGGTCGGGATCTCGCGCCGCGCGCTGCCCCGTACACCACCGGCGAGGTCCTGGACGCGGTTGCCGGCCTGCATCCCGCGATCGAGGTCCCCGATTCGCGGTACGCGGACTTCGTGCATGCGGGCGAAGCCCAGCTGATCGCCGACAATGCCTGCGCGGACTACTTCGTCCTCGGTGCTGCTGCACTGGCGCCCTGGCGCGGCCTCGACCTGGTTGCGCACCGGGTGACCGCCCAGGTGCGGGGCCGGTACGCGCGCGAAGGCTGCGGCGCCAACGTCCTGGGGGACCCTCGCCTTGCGCTCACGTGGCTGGTCAACGAGCTGTCCGGCATCGGCGTGACGTTGAGGGCGGGTGAGGTGGTGACCACCGGCACCTGCATGCCCTCGCTGGAGCTCGAGATGAACGACGTGGTTCGCGTCGACTTCGGCGTGCTCGGCTCGGTCGAGGCACGATTTGGCGGTTGAGTGGCCCCGGGTCAGCGGCTGAGCGACGCCACCGCCGCCAGCGCCACCATCGCCAGCGGGAACAGGAGCAGCAGGGCGAGCACCAGCCACGCGACCGGACGCGCGAAGTTGAAGGTCCAGCCGATGCCGGAGCGCTTCGGGACCAGGAGCCGCGGGTCGGCGGCGTTGACGTAGAACAGCCCGCCGCGCCAGTCCTCCGCCGAGGCCGGCGCCATACGCGGCGCGCGAGCGATCTGCACGCCCAGGACCACCACCATCACCCCGGCGAGCGCCAGGACGGGGGTCGGGCCCCAGAGCGGGGCGAACGCGGCCGGGGTCGCCATGAGCCCGAGGACCCAGCGGATGGGCGCGAGGAGCCGGCGCACTCCCTCGGTCATCGCGGGAGGCCCCACCCGCGCGCCGCCGGCCACGATTCCGTCGAAGAGCAGCAGGACTCCCCCGAGCAGGAGGAGCGGGAAGGCGAGCGCGAGCGCCGTGTGCGGGAAGAACCCGTTCGGGTGCCCGGCACCGTCCCAGTGGACGGGCATCGGCGAGGGGAACTGGTCGGCAAGCAGCACCAGCGCCACCGCGGGTGGAACGAGCAGTAGATAGGGGCCGACAGTCCGTAACTTCATCGCTGTCCTCCGCGTAGGAAGGGAGTCTGGCATGCCCCCGGGGCACGCCTTAGAAGGTGAACGTCATGGGCTACTTCGAATCGAAAAACGCCAAGCTGGGCCTGCCCGGCGCCGCCGAGGCCCTTCCGGGCCGGAGCGCGCCGATGCCCGTGCCCGAGAAGCACTTCGTCAACGGCCAGCCGCTGGTCGGACCGTGGCCGGGAAAGGAGCAAGCCATCTTCGGCATGGGCTGCTTCTGGGGAGCCGAGCGCCTCTTCTGGCAGCTCCCGGGGGTCACGGTGACCGCAGTCGGCTACGCCGGCGGCCTCACCCCGAACCCCACGTACCGCGAGGTCTGCTCGGGGCGGACCGGGCACGCCGAGGTGGTGCTGGTGGCGTTCGACCCGAAGGTGACGAGCTACGAGAAGCTGCTCCGGACCTTCTGGGAGGGCCACGATCCGACGCAGGGCATGCGCCAGGGCAACGACTCCGGGACGCAGTACCGGAGCGCCATCTACACCTTCAACGAGGAGCAGCGCCGGGCCGCCGAGGCATCGCGCGAGGCCTACCAGAAGGTCCTGGCCGCCGCCGGGCACGGCCGCATCACCACCGAGATCCGCGAGGCCCCCGACTTCTTCTACGCCGAGGACTACCACCAGCAGTACCTGGCCAAGAACCCAGGGGGGTACTGCGGAATCGGCGGCACCGGCGTGAGCTGCCCGGTGGGCCTCGAGCAGAGCGCCTGAGAGATCGAACGCGTTCATCGGGAGAACCTCCGGGCCGCCGGAGCCGGCGAGCGCATCGCTCACCGGTCCGGCGTCCAGAGCGGCCCTACTTCCCGTTCTCCACCCGGGACGTTCCGGCGAGGACCCGGCCGAGCATGGCCGTCGCCAGTCCACCCGAGCTGCCGTCGCTGCTCACCGCGATGTCCGGCACGAGCCGGACGCCGTGCTCGGCGAGGACCCCGGCGATCTGGATGGCGGTGAAGCCCTCCGTCCCGACGGCGGCGATGCCCAGGCGGTAGGCGTCGGCCCTGGCCTCACCGGTGGCGCGCGTGGCAGCCGCCTCGGCCTCGCCCCGGAGCCGCTGGGCGTCGGCCTCGGCCTGGGCGTGGAAGCGGAGCGCCGCGGCCTCGCCCTTCGCCTGCTCGGCGGCGGACTGCGCCTGGCGCTCGGTGATCCGGACCATCTGCTCGCTCCGCACCACCTCGCCCTGCATGTTGGCCACCGCGGTCTCCCGCTCCAGCTCCTGGCGCTTGACCTGCGCCTGGCGCTGGATGTCGTAGGTGCGCTGCAGCTCGTCGGCGATCTTCCGGTCGGTCTGGGTCTTCATCAGCTCGGCCGGTGGAACGATGTCGCCGATGAGCGTGTCGATGCACTCCACGTCGTAGGCCTCGACCGCCGTCCTGATGTCCTCGTACGCCTCCTTCTGGCGCTGGCTGCGCGCCGAGAGGAACTCGAGCACCGTGACCTCCTGGGCCGAGTTCCGGAAGTAGTTGGCCACGGTGGGCTGGAGCACGTGGTCCACCAGGTTCTGCATCGACCCGACCCGCGAGATGACCCGCGGCGCAGCCTTCATCCCGATGTGGATGATCTGCGAGACGTCGAGACTGAAGCTGAAGCCGTCCTTGCTCCGGACGGTGATCGGGCTCAGCCGCTCGTCGTAGTGGTGGGCCTCGGTGCGCTGCGCCCAGTTGAGGACGATGTTGGTCGTGGGGACCAGCTCGACCTTCATCACCCGGACGTTGACCGGGTGCTTTCCGGGAAGCAGCGGCTCGTTCCACACTCCTTTCCGGCCGCGCTCCACCAGATCGCCGTGGGTGAAGTCTTCACCCGAGACGTCGAGGTGCTCGCGGCCCACGTAGCTCACCACCACGCCCACGTAGCCGATGGGGATCTCGGTCATGGGCACCAGCTCGACCTGGACCAGCCACGGGTTGAGGTTCCACGAGCCCGAGAGGAGCACGTCCTCCTGGAGTCCGCGGCAGCCGCCCGCGTCGACGAACGCCTGTCCGCGCTGGAAGCTGTCGTGTCCGGCCACCACCGGTCCGGCCAGATCGCCGGCCGGGATGGGCCGCCCGTCGAGCACGGTCACCACGCCGATGCGGTCCGACGGGACCTGGAACACTTTCAGCTTCTCCGGCGCGAGCCCGTGCTGCGCAGCGTTGGCCGGAGTGATGACGGTGAAGAGCGCGGGGTTGATGCGGTACGCCCCGGCCTTCAGCGTCGCCAGCTGCCGTCCCTTCTCGCCGCCGCCGGTGATGAATGCCCGCGCGTCCTGGAAGTCGGTGCAGGCCACCTCCCGCCCGAGCATGCGCTCGGAGGGGACGGGCTTTCCGTCCGCCGCCACGACCAGGCCGATCTCCCCGGGTCGGATGACGACCAGGGGAATCCTCTCCACACGGTACGCCCAGCGCCACAGGCCGAAGTACCAGCCCGGCGACAGCAGCCGGCCCTGGTAGCCCGCCTCTCCATCGAGCGCGACCAGGCGCCCGGGCTGCAGCGCTGGCCCGAAGCGCTTCACCACCAGGCCCGAGGCGTTCTCCGGGATGACCCACGTTCCGAGCAGCACCACCACCGCGCCGGCACCGACCAGCATGCCGCTGGCGATCCAGAGCCGATGCAGATCCAACCAGGCAAAGAGTTCCATGACGTGCTCCTTTCGTGCGGCGGCAGTGGTGCATCGGCCCTGCCACGCGCGAAGTGGGCGGAAGCAGGCACGGGGTCGGAACGGACCACAGAGGGGGACGTGATTGCATTGCTGCCATGGTCGTGCTCGATTGACGTTCACGATGGCGACCATTCGCTGGGTCGGTGCGGGCTCCTCCGCCCTGCTGGAGGCGCTCTCGGCGCGCGGCATCGCGCGCGCTGCCGACGCGCCGGTCACGGTCGTTCACGGCCGGCAGTGGTCCGATGTCCCCCGTCCGGCCGGCCCGTGGGTCTGGATGTCGCCCGGGGCGATCGGGGCGACGGACCGCCGGGCGGCGACCCTCGCCGGCTGCTACGCGGCGATCGACGCACGGACGCCCGGGGCCGCGGACCTCCTCGTGGAGCGGGTGCTCGAGCTCTCGGAGCCCGGACCCCTCCCTCCACAAGACCCCGAGGTGGTCGCCGAGAGCGCCGCGACCCGGGCCGTTCTCCGCCAGGTCGCGCAGGCGGCGCGGACGTCCATGCCGGTGCTCCTGACCGGCGAGACCGGCACGGGCAAGGAGGTCGCGGCGCGGCTACTCCACGCCTGGTCGGGTCGGCCGGGGCGCTTCGTGCCCATCAACTGCGCGGCGATCCCCAACGAGCTGATGGAGGGCGAGCTCTTCGGCTACGCCCGGGGCGCGTTCTCCGGGGCGATCCGCGGCCACGAGGGGCTGGTCTCGGCGGCCACGGGCGGCACGGTGTTCCTCGACGAGATCGACGACACGCCGCACGCCCTGCAAGTGAAGCTCCTGCGCGTGCTGGAGGACCGGGTGGTGATCCGGCTCGGAGACACCACCCCACGCACGGTGGACTTCCGGCTGGTGGCGGCGACGAACCGCGACCTGCACCCGCTCATCGAGGCAGGCAGCTTCGGAGCGGACCTGTACGAGCGGCTGGCGATCGTGAGCATCGAGCTGCCGCCGCTCCGCGAGCGACGAGAGGACATCCCGCGGCTCGTGGAGCACTTCATCGAGCGCTTCTACCGGGAGGAGCCCGCGGCGGTGGACCGCGGGCGCGTGCAGAAGATCTCCCCCGAGGCGATGGAGGTACTCGAGGGTTACCGCTGGCCTGGGAACGTGCGCGAGCTCCGCAACGTGGTCTTCGGTGCCCTCGTCGGCAAGCGCGCGGGATCCGAGCTCCTCCTCTCCGACCTCCCGCGGAGGCTTCTCGGCGCCCGCGAGGGCGAGGGGCGCGGAGTGGTCGACGTCTCGGCGCTCGAGCGGGCGGTGAGCACCGGCCGCTTCGACCTCCGGGTCGAGAAGGAGAACCTGGAGCGGCTCGCACTCGCACAGGCGCTGTCACTCGCGCGGGGAAACGCGGCACGAGCCGCCAAGCTGCTCGGTGCGGTCGGTCGGGGCGAGGCCACGGACCCGGGCGGGACGGGCCGGGCGATGATGCGGCGGCTCGGGCTCAAGGCGCGCCGGTCGCGGGGCGCTCCGTCCCGCCGTTGAGACGCCGGGGCAACGGACGGGGGCACCGGGGGACGCCAGGGCCCAATGCAGCGCGAGAGTCTCCGCTTCACAGTCACCCAGGAGGACTGGATGGTCGAGCTCGGCATTCTCGACTCGCGTCTTCGTCGCGGCGCTGCTCGGCCCCGGTGGCGCCTTCCGGTACGTGCGCGACTTCGGGGCGGAGCTGCCGCTGGCGGTCACTGCGAAAGGCAGAGCAGCTCCGGGCGTCACTCGGCTCGGGGTTCCCCGCGATCGCTGCCGGTGCGCCCTGGACTCAGAGGCCCAGGTACGCCTCGCGGATGCTCGGGTCGGCGATGAGCTGCGCCGCCGAGCCCTCCTTCACCAGCGTCCCGTGCTCGATGACGTAGCCACGGTCGGAGATCTCGAGGCCCTCCATCACCTTCTGCTCGACGATCATCACGGTGACGGTCTTGGCGATCTCCCGCACCGCCGCCAGCGTCTGCTCGGTCAGCTTCGGCGACAGCCCGAGCGACGGCTCGTCGAGCATCAGGAGCTTCGGCTCGGACATCAGGGCCCGGCTGATGGCCACCATCTGCTGCTCGCCGCCGGAGAGCGTCCCGGCCATCTGCTTCCGCCGCTCGGCCAGGCGGGGGAAGAGCCCGTACATCCGTTCGAGGTTCGCCCCGCGGTGGGACCGCGCGCGGCGGAGCTGCGAGCCGAGGTAGAGGTTCTCCTCCACCGTCATGTCGGGGAAGAGCTGCCGCCCCTCGGGTACATGGGCGATGCCCAGGTCGACGATGGAGTCCGGCGCGGTCCGGGTGATGTCCTGTCCATCGAAGCGCACCGTGCCCGACCTCGGGCGGAGCAGCGCCGAGATGACGCGCAGGCAGGTGGTCTTCCCCGCGCCGTTCCCGCCGAGGATCGCCAGCACCTCGTTGGGCCGCACCTCGAAGCTCACCCCGAACAGGGCCTGGAAGTCCCCGTAGAAGGCGACCACGTCGCGCAGCTCGAGCAGCGCGGTCATCGCGCGCCCCCGGCCATGAACTTGGTGCCCAGGTAGGCCTCCACCACCTTCGGGTCGTGCACCACCTCGGTCGGAGGTCCCTCGGCGATCTTCCGCCCCTGGTCCAGCACCACCACCCGCGAGGCGAGCGACATCACGATTCGCATGATGTGCTCGACACCTCCCACGCTGGTGATGCCGAACTCATGCAGGCGGCGGATCAGCCCCACCACCTCCTCGCCCTCGCGGGGGTTCAGCCCGGCCATCACCTCGTCGAGCAGGAGCAGCCGCGCCCCGGTGCCGATGGCCCGCGCCACCTCGAGCAGCTTGCGCTGGGCGAGGGGGAGCCCGCTGGCCAGCTGATCGGCACGCGCGCGCATCCCCATGAACTCGAGCACCTGGTCCGCACGTGCCGCCGCCTCCGCGCGCCGCGGGTACTTGAGGAACGTGCCCAGCATCACGTTCTCGCGGACGGTGAGCGCCGTCAGCGGCTGGACGACCTGGAAGGTGCGCCCGATGCCCAGCCGTGTCGCCTGGTACGGCTCACCGCCGGTGATGTCCTGGCCGGCGAAGCGAATCTTGCCCGCGTCGGGCTTCACGTAGCCGGTGATGAGGTTGAAGACGGTGGTCTTCCCTGCGCCGTTCGGCCCGATGAGGAAGACGATCTCTCCCTCGTCCACGTGGAAGCTCACGTCGTTGGTGGCGAGCAGCCCGCCGAACCGCTTGCTGACCTTCTCGAACTCGAGGATGCGCGCCATGGCCCCGGGGGCTCCTACTGCTGCGCGCCGATGGGCCCGGCCTGTCGCCGGATGCGCCACCGCCGCTGGAAGAGCGAGATGACCCCGCCCGGGAGGAAGACCACCACCACGATCAGGAGCGCTCCGTACACCACCAGGTGGGTGTGCTCGAAGTAGGTCTTGAAGATCTCCGCGGTGAGGGTGAGGACGATCGAGCCGAGGATCGGCCCCCACACCGTCGCAGCCCCGCCGAGCATGGCGATCAGCGCCGCCTGCACCGAGATCTCGATGTTCAGCACCGTGTCCGGCCCGACGAAGCTGAAGTAGCTGGCGTAGATGCTCCCGGCGAGCGCGGTCACCATCGCGCTGGGAAGCAAGGCCAGGAGCTTGTCCACTGCCGGGTTCACCCCCACCGCCATCGCGGTGTTCTCGTTCTCCCGGATGGCCCGGAGCCGGTAGCCGAAGCGCGAGGTATGGATCCAGGTGGCCAGGGCGAACGCCCCGCCCAGCAGCGGCATGGCCCCGAAGAAGAACTTGGCGTCCAGATCCGGAGACTGGAACAGGAGCGGGGCGTTGGTCCCCACCGCGCCATGCGTGAGCTGGTCCTGGTTCTGCACCAGCACCCGGATGATCTCCGCCGTGGCGATGGTGGAGAGGGTGAAGTACGGCCCGCGGAGCCGGAAGGTGATGCTGCCGATGATCAGCGCCATCAGTGCAGCCAGCACCGCCCCGAGCACCACCCCGAACCAGGGGCTCCAGCCGATGCGCTCGGTGGAGAGCGTCATCGCGTAGGCGCCGATGCCGAAGTACGCCACGTGTCCCAGGCTCAGCTGGCCGGCGTAGCCGCCTACGAAGTTCCAGGCGATGCCCAGCACCGCGAAGACGATGACCCGGAAGACCAGCTGGAGCAGGTACCCGTCGTGCAGCCACAGGGGCGTGCTGGTCAGGGCGACGAAGAAGACCACCGTCGGCCACCAGGAGGGGAGCCGCCTCATGCTCACTTCCCTCCGAAGAGGCCCTGCGGCCGGAAGAGCAGCACCAGGAGGAAGAGGACGAAGTCCACCACCTCCGCGTAGCGGTCCGCCCAGGTGTAGGCGGTGAACTGCTCGGCCACGCCGAGCAGGAGCCCACCCAGCGCCGCGCCCTGCACGCTCCCCATCCCGCCCAGCACCACGATGACGAAGGACTTGAGGGTGTACGGGCCGCCCACGGTGGGGTTGGTCCAGAAGACCGGGAGCAGCAGCGCCCCCGCCACCCCGGCGCAGGCGATGCCCAGCCCGAACGTGACGGCCGACACGCGCTCCACCCGGATCCCCATCAGCGGCGCCACGGTGCGGTTCTGGGCCACCGCGCGGATGGCCCGGCCCATCTCGGTGCGGCTGAGGAACTGCTGGAGCGCGATGACCAGCGCCAGCGAGACGGCGAAGCTGAGGATGTAGCCCACGCTGAAGTGGAGCGGGCCGAGCGAGGTGATGCGGTTGGCGATGGGGAGGTTGATCTGCCGGTAGTCCGCGCCGAAGACCAGCTGCGCCAGCCCGATGAGCGCCAGGCTGATCCCCTCGGTGAGGAGGATCTGCAGGAAGTCGTTGGCCCCCATCACCCGGCGGACGAGCAGCCAGTACGTCCCCACCGCCGCCGCGAAGAGCACTGCCCCCCACAGCGGGAAGGCGAGGTAGGGGTTCAGCCCGAGCAGCGTCCAGCCGTAGAAGCTGAGGTACGTCCCCAGCATCAGGAACGCGCCGTGCGCGAAGTTGACCAGCCGCATGACGCCGAAGATCAGCGCCATGCCGCTGGCGATCAGCGCGTAAACGCCTCCCACCAGCAGGCCGTTGAGGAAGGCCTGCAGGAACTGCACGCTAGCGCTCGCTCCACTTCGGGGTGGGCACGACCGGATCGCCCGTCGCCTCGGACTTGGGGTTGACGATCACGTACTTCCCCTTCTGGATCTGGGTGACCAATACCGGATGGAGGTTCTGGCCGCGGGCGTCGAACTTCACCGGGCCGAAGGTGGTCTCGGGCATGTCGGTGGCCTTCAGGGCGTCGCGGATGGCCACCGGGTCCCACTTCCCGGCCTTCTTCACCGCCTCGGCCATCACCTTGAGCGCCACGTAAGCCTGCACCGCATGGTAGGCCGGCGTCGAGCCGTACTTCGCCTTGAACTTCTCGGCGAACTGCGCGCTCCCCGGCCACTTCGACTCCGGCATCCACTGGGTGACGCTGAAGGTGTAGTCGGCGTCCTTGCCCGCGCCCTTCTCCTGGGTGGGGAACTCGGGGGTGCTGAAGCCGGTGCCCGCCGCGGTGAAGTAGCGCGGGTTCAGGTCCACCTGCCGCGACTGGTGCATGAGGCTGGTCGCGTCGAGCAGGTAGCTCGCGAAGTAGATGGCGTCGGGCGACTTCTCCTTCACCTTCTGGAGCATCGCGGTGTAGCTCGGCGACTTCGCGGTGTACGACTCCTCGGTGGCGATGGGGAGGGAGGCGTCGGTGGCGGCCTTCTTCATCGCCGCGCCGTTGGCCTGACCGAAGTTGGTGTTCTCGTAGACGATGGCCACGCTCTTCGGCATCCCGGCGTCCTTCCAGAACTTGATCATCGCGTTGGCGTAGTCGGTCGCCCCCGAGCAGAGCCGGAAGCTCCACCCTTGCGTGTTCTCGAGCACGTTGTCCGCCGTCGCGGTCGGCATGAGCAGCGGCACACCGCGCCGGGCCACCAGCGGGACGATGGCCTTGGTGCTCTCGGACGAGTACGAGCCGACGATCGCGCTCACCTTGTCCTGGTCCACCAGCTTGGCCACGCCCTGCGCGGCGATGTCGGCCTTGCTCTGGTCGTCGTACTTCACGATCTCCAGCGGCTTGCCGAGCACGCCGCCCGAGGCGTTGATCTCCTCGAGCGCCATGTCGTAGCCGCGGTCATGGGCCTGACCGAAGGCCTGCTGGCTGCCGGTGAGCGCGGTGATGATCCCGATCCGGCCGGGCTTGCTCTGCTGACATGCGGCGAGCGCGAGGGTGGCGACGGCGAGAACGAAACGACGGGCTTGCATCGATTCACTCCTCGGTGGGTCCCTCGCCGGGGAGTAGGTCAGCGCTCAATTCCGCACCAGCGAAAAGAGACGGCTGTGCAGGACGCGCGACGCGTGACGCTCTGCGTCGTGCCCCTAGGACTATGGACGACGCCCCGCGTCTTGTGCGGAACATCGCCCGGCTTTTCGCACTCCGCTGAACGCCGGACCACAGCCCGTATCTGGACGGACCCGTCGCCGAAGGTGGAGAGGTGAGGCTGGGAAATGGGAGAGACACCGCCGATGCCGTCGAAGAGAAACTCCACCGCCACCAGCTCCCGCGAGCCGTCCGGCTCTGCCAAGCCGGGCGAGCAGTTGCCCGAGACCCATGTCCGTCCGGTGCGACCGGCGCCGGCCCCGCGTTCGCCGCGCGGCGCCTCCGCGATTCCGCCTCCGCGGAAGGCCGAGGTGCACCGCCTGGTCGCCGCGCACCGGCCGCTCCCCACCGTCGAGCAGGTCGCCGCCCGGGCGTACGAGATCTGGATGCACAGCGGGTGCGTCGCGGGGCGCGACGCCGAGAACTGGCTCCAGGCCGAGCGCGAGCTGCAAGCCGGCTGCAGCTGAGGCTCAGCGCAGCAGGGCCGAGCGGGCCACCCGGAGCTGCTCGAAGATGCGCTCGGCCTCGAGCACCGATCGCATCGCGAGGCCGCACGCCGGGGTGACCACGACCTGGCGGAGCGCGTCCGGCCGATCGGGCAACGCCGCGGCGAAGGAGGTCTCCGCCGCCCGGGCGAGCTCCTCCGGATTGGCTTCCTGGCCGAGGTCGGTGGGCACGAGGCCGAGCGAGAACGCCCCGCCCTGGTCGAGGAAGCGCTTCACCGCGCGAGGCTCGTCGAGCACCGCGTCGAGCGACAACCGGACGTCGAACGACAGGAGATCGATGCCCAGCTCGAGCAGCGCGCTCCACCGCGTGTTTCCGCAGCAGTGCAGCCCCACCAGCGCCCCCTGCTGTCGCAGCGCGGAGACGAGGAGCCTCAGCTCGGAGAGCACCGCCAGGTGGCCGGGGTCGCCCGTGTCGAGCGCGTAGAGCCCCGGCTCGTCCAGGTAGAACATCGCGGTCGCCCCGGCCGCCCGGAGCGCCTGCACCAGCGCGAGCGAGCGCACCAGGACGAGCCGGAAGGCCTGGGCGTCGAGCGCCGGATGGTCCGAGAGGGGCTCGCCGGTGGACAGCTGCGAGCTCCAGCGCACCGTCGCCGGTCCGGCGATCTGCGCCTTGGCGAAGGCGAGCTTCCGCTCCCGGACCTCCCAGAGAAAGGGGCGGAGGGCACGGGTGGCGGTGACACCCGGCAGGAACGCCGAGGCGTCGCCGCTCTTCAGCGCCGCGTCGATGCGGGCGTCGAGCTCGCCGCGGCCCTTCTCCCAGGCCCCGAGCTCCACCGTGCAGACCCCGTCGTCCGCCGCCTCGAGCCCCGGCAGACCCTCGAGCGCCGCGGGCACCATCAGCTCGGAGGGATTCCCCGAGGGGAGCTGGGGCAGGTAGGGCACGTCCACCCCCAGCGCCATCTGCAGCGCCAGCTCCATCTGGGTGTGCGGCAGGCTTCCGATGCCGGTGATGGCTCCGCGCGGAAGCAGCGCCAGGGCAGCGCGGACGTCGGGCATGGTCAGGTCACCGAGAAGTAGAAGGCGTCGGGGTGGTGGAAGACGATCGCCGACACCGAGGCCTCGGGCTCCATCATGCAGCCGTCGGTCAGGGTGACGCCGATGTCCTCGGGGCGGAGGGCGGCGAAGAGCTGGTGCTGGTCCTCGAGGCGCGGACAGGCCGGGTAGCCGAACGAGTAGCGCTTCCCGGGATACTCGGCGCGGAACCGCTCGATCATCGTGAGGTCCGGCCGGTCCGGCGTCCCCCACATGCTCCGGATACGCGAGTGGAGAAGCTCGGCGTAGCCCTCGGCGGTCTCGAGCGCCAGCGCCTGCACCCCATGCATCTTCACGAAGTCACCCGAGGCCTTGAAGCGCTCGGAGAGCTCGCGGATCCCCTTCCCCGCGGTCACCACGAAGAGAGCGACGTTGTCGGTGGGCCGGCCGGCATCGAGCGGCCGGACGAAGTCGGCAAGGCACACGCCGCCGGAGCGGGCCTGCCGGGGCAGCTCGAACGACGTCACCTCCCCGCCGGTCTCCCCGTCGAAGAGGACGATCCGGTTGCCGTCCGAGCCGGCGCGGAAGAAGCGGAACACCGCCCGGGCCTGCATCGCGCCCGACTTCAGCTCGGCCTTGAGGGCGTCGAGCGTCGACTTGAGCGCCAGCGCCTTCCGGCCATCCTCGCTCTCGGCGAGCTTCGGCTCGGCCGGGGTGTCCAGGAGGCGCGCCGCCGAGCCCTTCACCCCGAAGTGCCGCCCGTAGAGCATGACCGGGTTGATGAACCGCCAGATCTGCTCCAGCGGGGTGGTGGCGAGGACGTGCCGCTCCCAGTCCGGCGGCGTGGGGACCGAGTCGAGGACGCGCACCTCGTGGGACCGGGTGGCGGGGGCGCTCGGGGCGGGCGCCGGGCGGTTGGCCGTCTCGGCGGCGAGCTTCTCTCGCCGGACGCGCAGCTCCTCGTTCAGACGGTTCAGCCCGGCGGGATCCACGATCTGCTTGGCGAGCTCGAGGCCACTCATCGCATCCTGCGCGTAGGCCACCGTGCCCGCGTAGGCCGGGGCGATGGAGCGGTCGACGAAGTTGCGCGAGAGCGCCGCGCCGCCCACCAGCACCGGGACGTTCACCCCGGCGCGCGAGAGGTCCTCGGCCGTCGCCACCATCTGGTGTGCGCTCTTCACCAGCAGGCCCGAGAGCCCGAGGATGTCGGGGCGGTGCTCACGGACGGCGGCGACGAGCTGCTCCGGCGGGACCTTGATGCCCAGGTTCACCACCTGGAAGCCGTTGTTGGCGAAGATGATCTCCACCAGGTTCTTGCCGATGTCGTGGACGTCGCCCTTCACCGTGGCCAGGACCACCTTGCCCCGCACCGAGGTGGAGTTCTTGTCCATGTGCGGCTCGAGGTAGCTGACCGAGGCCTTCATCACCTCGGCGCTCTGCAGCACCTCGGCGACGATGAGCTCGTTCTTGCCGAAGAGCCGGCCCACCTCGTCCATCCCGGCCATCAGCGGGCCGTTGATGATCGCCAGCGGCTTCTTCGACTGGAGCGCCAGGTCCAGGTCCTTGAGGAGCCCGTCCCGGCTCCCCTCGATGACGTAGCGCTGGAGCCGCTCCTCGAGGGGGAGCGTGCTGGTGGCCCGCGCCGGCGGCTTGCGCTCACGGAAATGGGCCGCGAAGGGGGTGATGGGATCCGGGCCCCGGTTGAAGAGCAGGTTCTCCGAGAGCTTCCGCTCCTCCTCGGGCAGCGAGGGGTAGCGCTCGAGCTTCTCGGAGTTGACCAGGGCCATGTCCAGGCCGGCCTGGGTGCAGTGGTAGAGGAAGACCGAGTTCAGCACCTCGCGCCCCGCGGTGGGCAGGCCGAAGGACACGTTGGAGATGCCGAGCACCGTCTTGCTGCGCGGGAAGCGCTGCTTGATGGCCCGCACGCCCTCGATGGTCTCCACCGCGCTGCCCACGTACTGCTGATCCCCCGAGGCGCAGGGGAACACCAGCGGGTCGAAGTACAGGTCCTCCTCCGGGACCCCGTACTTTCCGGTGAGCAGCGCGTGGCTGCGCTCGGCCACCTCGAGCTTGCGCTTGTGGGTGACGGCCATGCCGACCTCGTCGATGCAGCCGACGATGAGCGCGGCGCCGTAGCGGCGGGCGAGCGGGACCACCTTCTCGAAGCGCTCCTCACCGTCCTCGAGGTTGATGGAGTTGATGATCGCCTTGCCCTGGCAGTAGGTCAGCGCGCGCTCCACCACCCTGTCGTCGGTGGAGTCGATCATCAGCGGGGCGCGGATCTTCTTGATCACCGCCGCCAGGAACCGCTCCATGTCCCGGAGCTCCTCGCGGTCGGGGTTGGCCAGGCAGATGTCGATGACCTGCGCCCCCCGCTTCACCTGGGCGCGGGCGACCTCCGAGGCGTCCTCCCACTGCTCGGCGACGATGAGGTCCTTGAACTTGCGGCTGCCGATGACGTTGGTGCGCTCGCCGACGATGACCGGTCGCACATCGTCGCCCACCTCGAGGTAGTCCACGCCCGAGAGCCGGGAGGCCCGACGGGGGCGGGCGCTCCGCGGGGCGAGCCCGCGCACCGCCTCGGCGATGGCGCGTACGTGCTCGGCCGTGGTCCCGCAGCAGCCACCGACGACGTTGAGCCATCCCTCCTCGGCGAAGCGGCGCAGGGTGCGGGCGATCATCGCCGGCGTCTCGAGGTAGCGGCCGTTCTCGTCCGGGAGGCCAGCGTTGGGCACGCAGCCCACCGGGAACGGGGTCAGCTGGGACAGCGACCGGATGTGATCGGTCATGAACTCGGGGCCGGTGGCGCAGTTGAGGCCGAGGTAGAGCAGCTCGGCGTGCTCGACCGATGTCGCGAGCGCCTCGACGGACTGGCCGGCGAGCATCGTCCCCATGGGCTCGATGGTCCCGGAGACCGCCACCGGGATGCGCCGGCCGACCTTGGCGAATGCCCGCTCGCAGCCGAGCAGCGCCGCCTTCACGTTGCGGGTGTCCTGCGCGGTCTCGATGAGCAGGAAGTCCGAGCCGCCCACGACCAGCCCCTCGGCCTGCACGGCGAAGGTCTCGAGGAGCGAGTCGAAGTCGATGCCGCCGGTGACGCTGATCGCCTTGGTCGTCGGGCCGATGGAGCCGGCGACCCACCGCTGGCGCCCGTCTGCCGCCTCGGCCGCGTCCGCCGCCTCGCGGGCGAGCTCGGCCGCCCGGACGTTGATCCGGAGCGCGGAGTCTTGCAGTCCGTACTCGGCGAGGACCAGCGGGGTTGCACCAAAGGTATCGGTCTCGGTCACGTCCGCGCCGGCGTCGAGGTAGGCGCGGTGGATGTCGCGGATCAGCTCGGGCCGGGTGAGGACCAGATTCTCGTTGCAGCCCTCGAGCTCGGGGCCGCCGAAGTCCGCCGCCCTGAGGTTCTTGGTCTGGATGAGCGTGCCCATCGCGCCGTCGAGCACGAGGATGCGGGTGGCGAGGGCCTCGCGGAGTCGCTGGATGCGCTGGTCGATGGGAGCGCTCATCGCTTCTCTCCCGTGAGCAGGAAGACCCGGAAGGGCGAGCTCGCCTGGCGCGGGTGCACCTCGCGGGTGAGCGACTCGAAGCCGGCGGCCCGGAGCGTGGACTCGAGCTCCTCCGGCCCGAAGCCCAGGTGACGGTGTCCGAGCCGGTCACGGACCCAGGTCTCCTGGTGGGTCATCAGCTCGAGGACCACGATCTTTCCGCCGGGCGCGAGGATGCGGGCTGCCTCGCCGAGCACCGCCTCGGGCGCGTCCACGTGGTGCAGGCTCTGCGAGAGGACCACCAGGCCGGTCTTCCCCGAGGGGAGCGACAGGTGGTGGAGGTCCTCCCGGAGGAAGGTCACGTTCCTGAGCCCCTCGCGCTTCGCCCGGGCGCGGGCCTGGGTGAGCGCCGCGCGGTTCTGGTCGATGGCGACGACCGAACGGGCCCAGCGGGCGATGGAGGTGCTCAGGACACCCGTGCCGCAGCCGAAGTCGGCGACGTCCACAGGAGGAAGCAGCGAGGCGAGCGCGCCGGCCCAGAGGAACCAGGACTGGCCGGGCTCGAGGAGTCGCTCGTTCAGCAGTTGCCGGTCCTCGCGCTGGCGGAGGAGGTCCTTCAGCCGGGCCAGGTCCCCGGTGCCGTCCTCGGCCTCGCAGGCCATCTTGATGAGCGGAGCCTGCACGTCGGCCGCGTCGACGCCGAGCGAGTAGTAGGTGAACCCCGCGGCGCGCTCCTCGCGGACCAGGCCCAGCTGGCGGAGCTTGCCCAGGTGATGGCTCACCGAGGACTGGGCCACCCCCACCACCGAGACGAGCTCGGAGACGTTCAGCGGCGCGGAGGCCACCAGGCGGAGGATGCGGAGCCGGGTCGGATCGCCGAGCGCCCGGAAGGACTGGGAGAGCGTCTCCATATCAATGGGTGTTCATATGTCGATGCCCCGCCCGCGGCAAGGCCATCGGGCCCCTACCCCAGCCAGCGCAGGGCGGCGGCGAGCTGCGGGTCCTGACCGGGGCTTCCCGGGACCGCGAGCGGCGGATGCACCGAGTCCGGCCAGGGCACGGCCACATCGGGCGCGAGGCCGCGCCCGAGGATCTCGGTCCCATCGAGGCACACCAGGCGAGCCTGGCTGATGAGCAGGACCGAGCCGTCGTCGAGCGGCCCCGGGACGTGCACCAGCGCCTTGCCCGCAGTGCGCTGGCCGAAGATCCGTCCGCGCCCGGACTCGCGGAGCGCCAGGGCCAGCAGCTCGGCCGCACTCGCCGAGCCTTCGTTCACCAGGACCGCCACACGCCCCTGCGCTCGCGCTGCGCCGGTGCTGCGGAGCACCTGCCGCCCACGCCCGAGCGCCTGCACCACGTCGCGCTCCCCGAGCAGGAGACCGGCCACCGCGAGCGCCGCGTCCACCGCGCCGCCCGGGTTGTTGCGCAGGTCGAGCACCATCCCGCGGTCGCCCTCCTCCACCAGCGCTCGCTCGACCGCCGCGGGTGTGCCGGACGAGAAGCCGTCGAGGGCCAGGTGGAGGGTGCCTCCACCGATGCGTCCGGCACGCACGTGGTCACCGGCGGGAGGCAGCGCCTCTCGATGCAGCGTCACCGTCCGTTCTGTAGCTCCGCGGCGCAGCGTGAGCTGGACCTCACGTCCTCCCGGGCCGCGGAGCCGGGCCATCGCAGTCGTCAGCTCGCCCGCGGGCTGTCCCTCGATTCGCTCCAGCACGTCTCCGGGACCCAGCCCCGCGCGCGCGGCAGGACCGCCCGGTTGCGTGGTGATGATCACCAGCCGTCCGTCGGGCCCAAGGTCCAGATCCAGAAGCTCGCGCAGCCCGACGCCGGCCGTCGCCTGGCCCGAGACCTCGGCGAGAAACGCCGGCCACGCATCTGCCGGGAGCAAGCGCGTCGAGGGATCGCCGAGCGCCGCGAGCAGCGCGTCGATTGACTCGCGTCGCGATGCGCCGGTCACCTTCACGCTGGCGACCCGTTCACCCGACGGGTGGTTCTCGACCAGCAAGGCGCGGGCCTGTGCCACCACCGGGTCCTCGGGCACTGCCGGCGAGACCGGGGCCGCCGCACACCCCACGAAGAGATTGCACACGACGAATGCGCTCGAGACGGGAGCTCTCATGGCCGGGCGCCAGTGAAGCAGAACGTCCGGGCGGGCAGCACGCGTCCGCTGCACTCCAGGCCCCGCCGGCCCCAAAGGTCGAGATGGATCGGTCGGCGACCGATCCATTCTGCGGAAATAGATCGGTCGCCGACCGATCTATCGACGGCCTTGTGCCTTCCCCGCGGGCCGGCGCCGCCTCGCACCGTTCCGACCAGGAGCGGTCAGGTCGCTGCCGTCGAGGCCTGGCCCCCGCCGTCACCCCCGGGGCAGACGCCCCCGGCCCGGACGTCAGAGAGGCCCGCGCGGGAGCGGACGTGCCGCCCCCGCGCGTTCGCCCACGACCTGACCCGCCAACCGCCTCAGCTGAACAGGCTCCAGAACGAGCGCCGGGAGGAGATGCGCTCGAACGCGTCCTGCAGATCCTCGTCGTAGTCGGCGCGGTTGGCGATGTCCGCCATGCTGATGATGCCGAGCAGCCGGTCGTCGCGATCCACCACCGGCACCCTTCGGATCTGCTTTCTGCCCATCAGGTCCAGCACCGACGTCAGCGGCTCGTCCTCCGTCACCGCCGACACGTCGTCGGTCATCACGTCCTCGATCCGCCGGAGGGTGCCCTCGTCGATGAGCCCGCGGACCACGATGTCCCGGTCGGTCAGGATGCCTTCGAGCCGCCCGGCCCCGTCCACCACCGGCACGACGCCGCAGTTCTCGTCGCGCATCACCAGCGCTGCCTCGCGGATCGAGATCTGGCGGCTCACTGTCTTCGGATTCCGCGTCATCACGTCACGGGCCGACAGGGGCTCGCGCTGCCAAAAGCGGCGGCCCTGGCCCTGGTCACGGTCCCGTGAGGTCTCGCTCCAGTCGCCCGCCCGCTCGTCCTCCCTTCCGTACCCGAAGCTCGCGCCGGACCCGGCGTACGCCGGCGACATCCCCGCCGGCCCGCTCTGGGTGCTCCGGGCGCCCGGCCGGCCCTGGTCGTCACGCCCGTAGCCGCCCTCGAACCCGCGGTCGGTGCCGATCTCGCGATCCGAGGTCTCGGGGAGACCGCCACCCTCACCCGGGCTCCGGCCCAGCGCACGCTGGCC
>JADGQZ010000516.1 GCA_017881345.1 Myxococcaceae bacterium
CGTCATCGTCCTGGGCATCGTCTTCACGCTGTTTCCCTGGTACCTGGCCGTCCTGAATATCCTCTCCGGCGTCTTCCTCGTCCTTGTGTTGGTGCCCTGGCTGGCGCGACTGGCCGAGCGCCCCGGATGGTCCCGGCCGCAGCCGGTGGAGGCGCACCTTCCGGGCCTGCAGGTCTTCCAGCGGATCGAGTCGCTGCTCGGCACGACCGACCTGGGGGATGGATCGGCGGGGAGGCCGCCGCGAGGTCTGCGAGCGCTGGGGTGGGTGGTCGTGCACTACGTGCGCAACCTCGGGCGGGTGCTGGTCACTGCGTTGCCCCTGATGCTCCTGGCGGGCCTCCTCGGTGCAGTCCTGGTCGAGGTCCTGCCGTGGAGTCTCCTGAACCACGTGTCGCGCGTGGACGGCGGCGCGGCGAACGGCGCGGTGCTGCTCCTGGCTTCCGCCTTTGGCGTCTTCATGCCCGTGCCGATGGCCTTCGACGTCATCGTGTGCTCGGTGCTCCTCAACGCGGGAATGCCAGTTCACGTGGTGGCCGCGTTGCTGGTCACGCTCGGCTCGTACAGCGTCTACGCCTGGAGCTTGCTCGGGACGACGCTGTCCTGGCGCATCGCCGGCATCGCCGCAGCGGCGGTCTTCGCCATCGGCGTGGCGACCGGCGCCGTCGCAGGCGTCGTCGAGCACTGGAACGACCTGTACCAGGCGCAGCAGACCGCCGCGCTCGCCGGCCGTCCCCCCGCACGGCAGGCTGCGCCGGCGCTACCGGTGGGTCGGAGCGCCAGCGCGCTGAAGGCACTCGCCCCACCCTCTGCCGCGTCCCACCAGCTCCTCTCCCAGGGGCCGCTGGAGCTCTGGTACACGCCGTTCGAGGCCGGCGGCGTGGTCGGAGAGAAGTCGTTCCACCGCCTGGACGGATCCATGGTGGGGTTCAAGCGGCTGCCGCTTCCGGCGCTGTACGAGACGATGCAGCCCGGGCCGATGCACCTCGGCTCGCTCGCCGCCGGTGACACCAACGCGGACGGCTGGCCCGACGTGGCGGTGGGGACGACCTACGGCGTCTTCCTCTACGTCAATGTCGGCGGTCGCTTCGAGCTTCAGGAGGTCGACTTCCCCGCGATGCGGTCGTGGCGGATCTGCGACGTGGCCCTGGTCGACCTCGATGGAGACGGCGCGCTCGACCTCTACTTCTCCACCTGGATGCACGGCAGCCACATCCTGTTCAACCGCGGTGGCGAGTTCTCGGGCAACGCGCACACCGAGCTCCCGCGATCGGGCGAGGTCTGCAACGCCTCCACCGCGTTCGCCGACGTCGACCGCGACGGCCTGGTGGACATCGTGACCGGCGGAGCGACCTTCGAGTCCTGGTACTTCTATCCGGAGCCTGCGGTGAACCGGCTGTGGCACAACCGCGGGGGCGGCAAGTTCGAGCCCGAGACGCTCCCCGGCCCCGAGGGAGACACCCTGTCGCTCCTCTTCACCGATCTGAACGGCGACGGCTGGCCGGACCTCCTGGTGGGGAACGACTTCGACGAGCCCGATCGGGTCTACCTGAACGAGCACGGCAAGCTGCGCCCGGTGAAGGCCGCGGAGTCTCCCCTGCCGTTCTCGGCGATGACCACCATGTCCTTCGATACCGGCGACCTCGACAACGATGGTCGGCCCGAGCTGTACGTGGGACAGATCGCCATGGGGAAGATGAACGAGCTTCCCAAGCGCCTCGCTCCGCCGGTGATGAGCTGCGGGATGTACACCGACATGGCGGATATCTCGCGCTGCACGGCGCTGGCACGGTTCCAGGCCGCGGTCGATCGCGGGCGGGACACCTGGACCGTGGGCCTGTGCAAGGAGCTGAGCGACCCGGCAGAGCAGCGCGACTGCGCGGTGATGGCGTACCACTGGACGCGGATCCTCCTGCGCCTCCCGGCCTCCGGAGCGGACAAGGCCGCGGTGCTCGCGGAGTGCGCCAAGCTTCCCCCGGACTTCGGAACTCTCCACGACGTCTGTGCTGCGATGGCGGCCAGCCCCATGGACTACAACCAGAGCCACAAGGTCTACACCGACGAGCTCCCGTCGGTGGCGCACCACAACCTCATGTTCGGCTCCGACGGGAAGCGGTGGAGCGACACCACCGACCGGTGGAAGGCCGGCTACGGCGGCTGGAGCTGGAACGCCAAGTTCGCCGACGTCGACAACGACGGGTGGCAGGACCTGTTCATCGTCCAGGGCACCCGGCTCCGGCTGTACAACCCCTCCAACGTGCTCTACCGCAACCGAGGGGGAGAGCGGCTGGAGGAGGTGACCGTGGCGGCAGGCCTGGAGGACCACCTGCCCACCGCTGCGTCGCTGTTCCTCGATCTCGATCAGGACGGTGACCTCGACATCCTCACCTTCCCCTTCCAGCTCACTCCGGTGCTCTGGCGGAACGAGAAGCCTGCCGGGCCTGGGTTCGAGGTGCGGCTCGACGACCAGCGCACCGCCAATCGCTACGGGATAGGAGCCCGGGTGGAGATCCGCTCGGCGGACGGCCGGCTGCAGGTCAGGGAGGTCAAGGCGAGCGGCGGGCACCAGTCACACGATCTCCTGGTCGCCCGGTTCGGCCTGGGGACCTGGAAGGGCGTGTCCTCCATCCAGGTCACCTGGCCCGACGGCGAGTCGACCGAGCTCCGCGCCGACGGGCTCGGCCCCGGTCGATACCGCGTGGTCCGTCGAGCGAACTAGAGGGCGCGTTGCCGCACGGAACATCGGGTCCGGACAGCGAGCCAGCATCGGATGCGCGACCCGGACGAGCGGGGAGGACGCCACGACGTGGCTCCCGCCGGCTGCTGCAGGCAGCGGCGCTGCTGCTCGCCGGGCTCGTCATGGCGGGGGGAGCACTCGCCGCTCGCCGCCCGATCCGCGCGCTCCTCGCCCAGCGCGACGTCGCCCAGGCGCGGGAGCTCATCGCCGCGGGACGGTCCGCGGACGCGAGGACGGCCCTTCACCGCGCGTTGCGCCGGAAGCCGGACCTCGCCGGGGCAAGGCAGGCGCTCGGCAACCTGGAGCTGGCAGAGAGGCATCTGGAGCAGGCGTTCCTCCAGTTCCAGGCGCTCACCGACCAGCAGCCGGCGAGCGCGGATGCCTGGCTCGGACTGGCCCGGGTCCGCGCACTCGCCGCCCAGCCGGCGGAGGCGGCCGCCGCGCTCGACGAGGTCCTGGATCTGGATCCGGCGCGGATCGATGCGCGCAGCCAGCGGGCCGAGCTCCGGCTCGAGCTCGGGCAAGACGAAGGGGCGCTCCTCGACGCAGCTGCCGCCACGCGCGCGAATCCCAGGGACCTCCGGGCGTGGCGGGCGCTCGCCCGCGCGACCGCACGGGGGAAGGGAACGGCCGCCGGGCTCGAGGTGCTCGACCGGGCAGTCGCCGCGGTGGGAATCGACCCGGTCCTGACCGATGAACGCACCGCGGTCCAGACCGGCACCGTCCGGGGCCCCGCACGCACCGGGCGCCTGCGCGAGCCGCCGGGCGACCATGCGGACCGGTGGCCAGGAGAGCTCGGCGCCACGATGCGGGATTTCGTGGGCAAGATGGGACGCCAGGACTGGAGTGGAGCCGAGGCGGTCGCCAGCGCCGCGGGTCTCACCTACCCGGAGACCTTGATGGGGCCCTGGCTTCACGGAGTGCTCGAGCTCGGCAACCGGCGTCTCGAGTCCGCCGAGCGCCTCTTCCTCGAGACGCTCACCGTCTCCCCGCGCAATCATCGGCCGATCAGCAATCTCGTCACCGTCTGGTCGGTCCAGAACGGGCCGCTCTACACCGGCGATCGCCTGGTGGCCCTCGCCGAGAAGGACCCGGGGTTCATCTATCCCCTCCCGATCGCCGCGCACGCCTACCTCGAGGCAGACCAGCCAGCGCGCGCCGAGAGCACGGCCCGGCTCGCCCTCACCGCCCTCCCCGACGCTCCCCTCCCCTACCGGGATGTCGCCGCGCTCTACCTCGAGCTGGACCGGGCGAGCGACGCAGCGGCCATCTGCGAGCAGGGGCTCGCGCGCTTCCCCGCCGATGCCCGGTTGCAGCTGCTCCAGGCACAGGCGAGTGCCCTGCTCGGCGATCGCGAGCGCGCCATCCAGCAGTACGAGCGGGTCCTCCCCCGCTGGCCCGATCTCCCCCTCGCCGCGGCAGAGCTCGCCGCCTTGTTGATCGAGACCCGCAGCGACCCCGCCTCCAGACAGCGGGCACTGGACCTGGTCCGTGCGCTCGAGCGCGACGGTCCGATGGAGCCCGAGGTCCTCGGGGCCATGGGGCGGGTGTACCTCCAGGCCGGAGACGCGGCGGCCGCGCTCGCGGTGCTCGAGCCGGCCGTGCGGGGCGCCCCCGGAGATCCGGCGCTGCACTACCAGCTGGCGCTGGCCAGGAAGGCGGCGGGTTCACCCGACCTGGCGCTCATCGAGGTTCGACGTTCCCTCGCCTCTGGCCGGCCCTTTCCCGGCGAGCCCGAGGCGCGCCGGCTGCTCCGCGAGCTCGGCGGGGAGAAATGAGGACCGGGCGTCAGAGCGCGGCGAGGAAGGCCAGGAGCGCGGCGAGGTCCACCGGGTCGAGCGCGGCGAAGCGATCCCGGGCGCCTGCTGCCTGTCCATCGTGGGCGGCGATCGCCGCGGGCACGGTCACGGCGTGGCCGTCATGCATGAGGCGCGTCTGCGCCCGGAGTCCCCAGAGCGGCTGGGTGCGCATCTCGGTCCCGCGCGCATCCCCCTGCTCGATGCCGTCTCCCAGCGGTCCCATGTCGTGGAGGAGGAAGTCGGAGTAGGGGTGGTACGCCACCCGGTCGAAGGCCTGGCTGGAGCTCGTACCGGTGATCAGCACCGGCACATGGCAGATCGCACATCCGATCGCCGCGAAGAGGTCGCTGCCGCGCTTCACCTCGCCGGTGAGCACCGGAGCGGGAGGCGGTCCGAGGAAGCGCATGAAGGCGGTGAAGCGCTCGATGTCGCGTCCGTCGGGATCGTTCAGCCCCGGCTGCGGATTGAAGGCCAGCGTCGAGCAGTCGCCCTGCGGACAGACCTCGTCCGGAAATTGCGGGCTGGTGATGCCCATCTCGTTGAGCGCGGCGTCGCCGGAGAACTGGAACAGGGTGGGGACGTTCGCCTTCCATCCGAACCGCCCCACGGCCGGCCGGCCGGTCCCCAGGTCGATGACTGTCGCCGCCCGTCCGGCAACCGCCGGCGCCTCCCGGGCCTGCGAATCCGCCAGCGCCTGGAAGACCGAGTCGGGCGTTGCCTCGACGAGGCCGAGGCCGAAGACCGGCTGGGTCCTCCGGGCAGCCACCACGTTCGCCTCGGGGGGAATCACCTCCGGGCCGTAGTTGAAGCCCTGGACCGGGCCAATCCCGTGGTCGTGAAGGAGTGTGCCGCCCTTCTCGGTGAGGGGGTCGAAACCGCCGTCGGCGAGCCGGCGGCCATACCGTGTCTCCAGGCGCTGGTTGGTTCCACCGATCGCCGGGGGCGAGTCGTGGCACTGGGTGCAGACCGGCTGGTTGAAGACCGGACCGAGGCCGCTGTTGACGACCTCCTGCTTCCGGAAGGCGTCGGCTCCGTCCAGGAAGCTGGCCAGCTCCGCCGGGGTCACCGCGGGGAGCGGCTGGCCGAACTTGCCCCCGGTGAGGTCCGCGGTGAACGGCGATGGCCCGGCGTCCGGGGCCGCCCCGGTGCTCGTCCCGCACGCAGCGAGCGCGAGGCAGAGGAGCAGCGTTGCGGCAAGCGGGCCCTGTCGAGGAGGCACACCCCAAGTCTGGCCTCGGCCGGACGGCTCAAGCAATGCACGCGCCCACGCTCCCTCCCGTGACACGCGGCAGCATCGGCGCCGGTTGACCCTCGCATCCCGCCCGACGCAGAGTTCGCCGCCATGCAAACGGCGACGATGAAGGAGATGCCGGCCGCTCGGACGCGTCTCGACGCCAGGGTCGTGATCACCTTGCTGGCGATCGCCACGATCTGCGGCGTGTTCTGGCTCGGTTCGCGCTACCCGTCGCTGCAGAGCAAGGCCGGCGCGGATCCCGACGAGGCGCTCTCCACGCCGCTCGGCTTCGAGAGCCACTGGCCCGAGCCCCGCTCCGACGAGAAGATCAAGCGCATCGGCTGGGTGGCCGCCGAGTGGGCGATCACCAACAAGCAGGGGATGACCTTCGGCGTTCTCCTCGCCGCCGGTCTGTTGACCCTGGTGCCGCTCCTTCCTCGCCGGCGGGGCGGGAAGTTCGCCGGCTCGGTGCAGGGGCTCCTGATCGGCACGCCGCTCGGAGTCTGCGTCAACTGCGCTGCGCCCATCGGTCAGGCGATGCTGAAGGC
>JADGQZ010000517.1 GCA_017881345.1 Myxococcaceae bacterium
CGCCCAGCGCGAGGAGCAGCGGTGCGCGCTGCGGCGACGACTGGCCGACCTCCCGCGGGCCCACCCGGCACCGCGGGCCCAGCTCGAGGAGCGCGGCCGGGAGACGGTGGAGGCGGCGCTCGAGTTCTGGCCCAAGGCCTACCAGGACCGGACTGCGGTCCGGCACATCCGCGAGCTCTCGCTGGGTGAGGAGGGCAACGTCCTGGCGCGCGTGGTCGCGTCCCGGGCGCAGCGCATGCGGAACGGCCGGCCCCTCCTCAAGGTGACCGTGGTCGACGCCGCCGAGGGGGCGGGCGGCGCGCCGGCGAGGCTGGAGCTGGTCTTCTTCAACCCCCCGCCCTGGCGGCTCAAGGGGTTCGTGGAGGGGGACACCCTCTTCGCCTCGGGGAAGGTGAGCGAGGGTTTCGGCGGGCGGCGCCAGATGAGCCAGCCGGAGGTGGAGAAGGTGCAGCCGGGCGACTCGGCCAGCTTCGGGCGCATTGTCCCGTTCTACGTCGGGCCCGCCGACTACCAGCACCCCACGCTCCGCAAGCTCATGAAGCGGCTGTGCGACGAGCTGGCCCCGCTGGCGCTGGACGAGCTGCCGCCCGAGATTCGCACCCGCCGCGGCCTGCTCGGGCGCGGGGAGGCGCTCCAGCAGGTTCACTTCCCGCCGCCCGGCACGGACCCCGAGCTGGCCGGGGCCCGGGCGAGCCCCGCCTTCCGGCGGCTCATCTTCGAGGAGCTGTTCTTCCTGCAGCTCGTGCTGGCGCGGCGTCGCCAGGGGGTCCGGGCGGAGCCGGGCATCGCCTTCGACGTCTCGCCGGCAGCGCTGGCGCGGGCCATCGAGCCGTTGCCCTTCGCGCTCACCCGTTCCCAGGAGCGGGTGCTGGCGGAGATCGCCCGCGACATGGGGCGGCCCGAGCCGATGAACCGGCTCCTCCAGGGCGACGTGGGCAGCGGGAAGACCGCGGTGGCGTTCGCCGCGGCCATGCTGGCGGTCGGCTCGGGCTGGCAGGCAGCCATCATGGTGCCGACCGAGATCCTGGCCGAGCAGCACGCGCGCACCCTCTCCGGGTGGCTGAAGGGAGCCGGCATCGAGGTGGCGCGGGTCGTCGCCGCGGCGCGCGGCAAGGAGCAGCGCGAGGCCCGGGCGGCGGTGGCCGACGGGCGGGCCCGGATCGCGGTCGGCACCCACGCCCTGCTCGAGGAGGGGGTCGCCTTCGAGAAGCTCGGGCTGGTGGTGGTCGACGAGCAGCACCGGTTCGGCGTGCTCCAGCGCGCCGCCCTCATGGCCAAGGGGCGCCGGCCGGACGTGCTGGTCATGACCGCCACCCCCATCCCTCGAACCCTGGCCTTGGCGTTCTACGGCGACCTGGATCACTCGAAGATCGACGAGCTGCCCCCGGGGCGCACCCCGGTGGCGACCCGACTCTTCGGCGACTCCCAGCGCAAGGCGGCCTACGAGGCGGTGCGCCGGGAGCTGGAGCGCGGGCACCAGGCCTACGTGGTCTACCCGCTCGTCGAGGAGAGCGAGAAGACGGACCTGGCCGACGCGACCAGCGGCGCGGAGGAGCTGGCCCGTATCTTCGCCGGTCACCCGGTCGGGCTTCTCCACGGGCGGATGAAGGCCGAGGAGAAGCGCGAGGTGATGGATCGGTTCCGGTCCGGGCGCATCCAGGTGCTCGTTTCCACCACCGTCATCGAGGTGGGCGTGGACGTCCCCAATGCTTCCGTCATGGTGGTCGAGCACGCCGAGCGGTTCGGGCTCTCCCAGCTCCACCAGCTCCGCGGCCGGGTGGGACGGGGCGCGGCGAAGAGCCACTGTCTGCTCATCGCCCACTTTCGCCGCGCCGGCGACGACGCGCGCGAGCGGCTGCGGGCCATGGAGCAGACCCAGGATGGGTTCGAGCTGGCGCGCGTGGACCTGCGCATCCGCGGGCCCGGGGAGCTGGTGGGGACCCGGCAGTCCGGGCAGCGGCTCCTCGAGGTGGCCGACCTGTACCGGGACGACGCCATCCTCGAGGAGGCGCGCGAGGAGGCGCTGGCGCTGGTGCTGGCCGACCCGAACCTGTCGCGGCCCGGGCACGAGGCGGCGCGCGAGGCGCTCCAGCAGCGCTGGGCCGGCCGGCTGTCCTTGGCGCAGGTGGGTTGAGCCAGCGGACGAGCCCGAGCCCGCGCCCGGAAGGTGCACGGGGTCGACCCGGGTGCGCTCGGCTGCGAAAGCGCTCATGATGCTGGCATGAGCGCCGAGCTGGCGCGCAGCCTGGAGGCGATGGGGATCCGCTCGCCTCGCGTCCTGGACGCCGTGGCCCGGCTGGACAGGGCGCGGTTCGTCCGGCCGGAGCTGCGGCATGCGGCTGAGGGCGATCACCCGCTGCCCATCGGCTTCGGCCAGACCATCTCGCAGCCGTTCGTGGTGGCGTACATGACCGAGCGGCTCGGCCTCTCGGGCAACGAGCGCGTCCTGGAGGTGGGGACCGGTTCCGGGTACCAGACTGCGCTCCTGGCGATGCTGGCGCGCACCGTCCACTCCGTGGAGATCATCCCGGAGCTCTCCGAGCGGGCGCGGAAGGTGCTGGTCGAGGAGCTGGCGCTCGGGAACGCGTCGCTGCGCGTGGGAGACGGTGCGCAGGGATGGCCCGAGGCGGGACCCTTCGACCGCATCCTGGTGACCGCGGCCGGGCCGGAGGTGCCGCCCGCACTGATCGAGCAACTCGCGCCCGGCGGGCGGATGATTCTTCCGGTCGGGCTGGATGCGGAGGGACAGGTGCTGCGGGCCGTCGACCGGCGTGAGGACGGCAGCGTGTCGGAGAGCGACCTCCTGCCCGTCCGTTTCGTGCCGCTCACGCACGGCCACGGGGGAGGCGTGCTGGGGTAGACTCGGGGGATGGTCGTCTGCCCCGTTTGCGAGCACGCGCAGGCCGGAGGATCCGAGTGCGAGGTCTGCGGCCGGCGCCTGGTGGGAGCGCCGGACGCCGGCCCGCCGGCCCCGCCCCTGGACGGCCTCGAGGCCACCCTCCAGCCGTCCGTTCCGGCACCGCCTCCGGAACTCGTGCCGGGCCTGGAACCGACGGGCGCGGCGCCGGTGCCGGCCCCGGACGATCCGCGCCTGGCCGAGCTGGAGTTCACCTGCGCGGCCCCGGTCGAGGTGCTCGTCACGGCGGTCCCGGACGTGGAGCGGATAGGGGACGACGTTCCGGCGGGGGAGCCGACGCCGTACTCCGCCGTGGTGGTGTGCCGGTACTGCCGGACGGAGACCGTGCTCGGCGCCAGGCTCTGCGAGCACTGCGGGATGCGGCTTCCCACCGCGCCGCTTCCAGCGGCCGCCCCCGTGCCGGAAGTGGCGTCTCGGCTGTGCAGCTGCGGGACGCCGATCCGCGGCTCCCTGTGCCCAGCCTGCGGGGCGCGGACGACCTCGGACCTGACCTAGGACCGCCGGCCGGCAAGGGGCGGCACCGCCCCTGGGATCGACGCGCTTGCCTTGCGCCCCGTCCCCCGGCAGATTCTCCGTTCCTTCGCTGGAGCGTGCATGCACCCGTTCTCTTCGTGGTTTCGATGCGCCGACGGCTGTGACTTCCGGGCCGCCCTGACGGAGGTGGTCTACGAGTGCCCCCGTTGCGGCGGGCTGCTCGAGGTCGAGCACGACCGGGCCGCGCTGCGGCAGCGCTCGGCGGGCGAGTGGAGGCAGCTCTTCCAGGAGCGGTACCGGGGTGGCCCCGCGCCCTACGACTCCGGGGTGTGGGGCAAGAAGGAGTGGGTCTATCCCGAGCTGGCCGACCAGAACGTGGTCACGCTGGGCGAGGGGGCGAGCCCGCTGCTCCGGGTGGATCGGTACGCGCGCGAGATCGGCCTCGCCGAGGTCCGTGTGAAGCAGTGCGGCACCACGCACACC
>JADGQZ010000063.1 GCA_017881345.1 Myxococcaceae bacterium
AGCCTCGCCGTCATCGGCGTGGCACTCGGCTGCGCTGGACTGGTCCGGGCTGGCCGCGGCAACGCCCTCGAGTCCGCGCGCGGAGCCGCAGGGCTCGTGCTCGGAGGCGCCTTCGTCAGGCTCGGGTGGCGCCTGCGCCCTCGCGACGGTTACGGCGTCCGGGTGGACCTCGCCGGAGCGGAGCTCGTCCGCCCGCTCGATGGACGGGCCGAGCTCGTCCTCTGGCCGCAGATCCAGCGGGTGGAGCAGACCGGTCGCTGGGCCCCGCGCTGGGTGCTCACCCTGACCGACGGAACCCGCCGCGAGCTGCCCCGCGCGCTGTTCTCCGACCCCGCCGTTTTCAGCGATCTGGGGCGTGCTCTGGGCCGTCCGGAGGGCTCGCTCCCGGGCGACGCCTGAGGGGCAAAAACAGGCCTGTTCCGGACGGGTTCGGAGAGGCGAATTCGCGAGAAAGGGCGGACACTTGCGGCCTGCCCGTTCGCTTGTGGGCGTGGGGTGTGCGTGTTAGGAAAGAACGCAGAAATCCCTTGAACGGCACGACCAAACACGAACCCGCTGCCCCGGCCGCGGTCGGGACCTCCGTGCCCGAGTACGGCGCTTCCTCGATCACCGTGCTCGAGGGCCTGGAAGCCGTCCGGAAGCGCCCCGGGATGTACATCGGCGACACCAACATCTACGGCCTGCACCACCTGGTCTACGAGGTGGTGGACAACAGCGTGGACGAAGCGCTGGCGAAGGCTGCAACGGAGATCACCGTCGCCATCCACGTGGACGGCAGCGTCAGCGTGAAGGACGACGGCCGTGGCATCCCGGTCGGCCCGCACCCCACCGTGCGCGGCATGGACACCGTGGACGTGGTGATGACCAAGCTCCATGCCGGCGGCAAGTTCGAGAACAGCGCCTACAAGGTCTCGGGCGGTCTCCATGGTGTGGGCGTCAGCGTGGTCAACGCGCTCAGCGAGTGGCTGAAGCTGGAGATCTCCCGGAACGGCAAGGTCTACGAGCAGAAGTACGCCCGCGGGATCCCGCAGCAGCAGGTCACCGAGATCGGCACCACCGACAAGCGCGGGACGATGGTGTGGTTCAAGCCCGACTCGACCATCTTCGAGACCACCGAATTCCAGTTCGACACGCTCAGCCAGCGCCTTCGCGAGCTCGCCTTCCTCAACGCCGGGCTGAAGATCAGCATCACCGACGAGCGCAGCCAGAAGAGCCATCTCTTCGAGTTCCAGGGCGGCATCGGCAGCTTCGTCGATTTTCTCAACAAGTCGAAGGAGACCCTGCACACCCCGGTCTTCTTCAAGGCGGAGAAGGACGAAGTCGCCCTCGAGATCGCGATGCAGTGGAACGACGCGTACGACGAGCGCATCTACACCTTCGCCAACAACATCAACACCCATGAGGGTGGGAGCCACCTGGTGGGCTTCAAGAGCGCACTCACCCGGACCATCAACGGATACGCCGAGCGGGGTGGGCTGTGGAAGGACCTGAAGGAGACGCCCACCGGCGACGATGCCCGCGAGGGCCTCGCGGCGGTCATCTCGATCAAGCTCCCCAGCCCGCAGTTCGAGGGGCAGACCAAGACCAAGCTCGGCAACTCCGAGGTGAAGGGTCTGGTCGAGCAGATGGTGAACGAGCAGCTGCTCACCTGGCTCGAGGAGAACCCCACCGGAGCGAAGAAGATCGTCGCCAAGATCGGCGACGCCACGCGGGCCCGCATCGCCGCCCGCAAGGCGCGCGAGACGGTGCGCCGCAAGGGCGTGCTGGACGGGATGTCGCTGCCGGGAAAGCTGGCGGACTGTCAGAGCAAGGACCCGAGCGAGAGCGAGATCTACATCGTCGAGGGTGACTCGGCAGGCGGATCGGCGAAGCAAGGCCGCGACCGGCGCAACCAGGCCATCCTTCCCCTGCGCGGGAAGATCCTGAACGTGGAGAAGACGCGCTTCGAGAAGATGCTCACCTCCCAGGAGATCGTGGCGCTGATCACCGCGCTCGGGACCGGCATTGGCAAGGAGGACTACGACCCGGACAAGTGCCGCTACCACCGGATCATCCTCATGACCGACGCGGACGTGGACGGAAGCCACATCCGCACCTTGCTGCTCACGTTCTTCTATCGGCAGATGCAGGATCTCATCACCCGCGGCTACCTCTACGTGGCCCAGCCGCCGCTCTACAAGGTGACCCGGGGAAAGAAGGAGCTCTTCCTCAAGGACCAGCGCAGCCTCGACGAACACCTGATGCGCATCGGCGTGGACCGCTGCACGGTGGTTCCCTCCGAGCCGGACGGGGTCCCGGAGTTCCGGGGTCAGGACCTCCGCGGCCTGCTCGAGGCCATCCGCCAGTACGAGGAGCGCCTCGGCAAGCTCGCCCGCCGGCGTGACCCGCGCATCCTGGACGCGCTGGTGCAGGCAGCGCGGGTGGACGAGACGACGCTGCTCGACATGGACCGCCTCGTGGCCGAGGTGGAGAAGATGCATGCCTGGCTCAAGGACCGCTACCCCGAGGTGCTGGCCCAGCTGAGGTCGTTCCGGAAGGATGACCCCGAGCACCAGGCGAAGAAGCTGGTCTTCCGCACCGAGGTGAACGGGAGCCCGAAGGAGACCGTGCTCGACCACGCGTTTCTCTCCAGCCCCGAGTACGCCGAGCTCCTCAACCTCCGCCGCACGTTCGAGCTGCTCGGTCCTTCGCCCTGGACCGTGAAGCTCGAGGAAGGCGAGCGGACGGCGCTCCGGGTCCAGGACGTGCTGGCATCCGTGCTCGCCGACGCCTCGCGCGGACTGTCCATCCAGCGGTTCAAGGGCCTCGGCGAGATGAATCCCGAACAGCTCTGGGAAACCACGATGAACCCGGACTCCCGGACGCTCCTCCAGGTAAGAGTCGAGGACGCCGTCGAGTCCGACGAGATCTTCAGCCTGCTCATGGGCGAGGCGGTGGAGCCTCGCCGCGAGTTCATCGAGAAGAACGCCCTCGACGTGCAGAACCTCGACATCTGAAGAAGCCGAAGCCCTTCCACAATCCCTTCCAGGGTCTGAAGCTCCCGAAGCCTCCGCCCGACCCGGAGCGGCGCGCCCCGCCCCCTGCGCCGGCGCCGAAGCGCCCTCCCGCGCGCGCGGACGACGAGGCGGCGCAGTTCCTCGCCGCGGTGGGTGCGGTCGAGCCGGTGAAGCGGGGAGCCGCCCGTGTCGAGCCGGCGAAGAAGTCCGCGCTTCCACCCCGGACGGACGAGGACGCCGAGGTTCTTGCGCAGCTGTCCGAGCTCGTCGCGGGAGACGCGCCCTTCGACCTCTCGGACTCCGACGAGTTCATCGAGGGACACCTGCCCTCCCTGGATCCCCAGCTGCTCCGGAAGCTCCGGAAAGGCGAGATCGCGGTGCAGGGCCACGTGGACCTGCACGGGCTGACCCGCGACGAGGCGAAGTCCGCGCTCGAGCGCTTCCTCCTGGCAGCGCGTCAGGGCGGCAAGCGCTGCGTCCTCGTGGTCCATGGGCGCGGGCTCCACAGCAAGGATCAGATCCCGGTCCTCAAGACCAGCATCCAGCTCTGGCTGACCCGGGGCCGCATCGCCCGCTGGGTCCTGGCGTTCGGCACCGCCCGGCCCCACGACGGCGGGGCGGGAGCGGTCTACGTGCTGCTCCGGCGGTAACGGACGGCCCACCGCAGCTTTGGTTTCGACGGCGGGGAGAAGCCCTTATGCTCCCCTGGGCAGGCCGTCGACACCACTGGGGCGTCGTCTAACGGCAGGACGTCAGACTTTGGATCTGACTATCAAGGTTCGAATCCTTGCGCCCCAGCCTCAATGCCTTCCCTAGGAGGGTCCGTTCGTGGGTTCCCGAGTGCTCCAGCTGGTCGCCGTTGGCAACGCCCCGCTGAGCCTGCTGCGGGAGCTCGAGAGCCCCCTCACCACCCAGCTGGGGCTGACGCTGGGCTACGGCAAGCCCGCCCTCGGCTCGCCGGCGTACGCCTTCAACAAGGACCGGAACCAGTACCACTCCAACGCCATCATGCGGCGGCTGGTTCCCTTGCTCGATCGCGAGGGCTCGGTCCTGGGCGTCACCGACGTCGACCTCTTCGTCCCCGACAGTCCGTTCGTCTTCGGCGAGGCTGATCGCGAGTCGCGGGTCGCCATCCTCAGCGTGGCTCGGCTGCGCCAGGGGGCGGACGACGCCACCTTCCGCCGGCGCGTGCAGATCCAGGGTCTGCACCAGGCGGGACACCTGGTGGGGCTTAGCTACTGCGAGGACGCCCGCTGCGCGATGTTCGCCGCGACCTCGCTCACCGACGTCGACCGCCAGCAGCCGTCGCTCTGCCACATCTGCCGCAACGAGCTGGTCAAGCTGGGACGCTGACCGACAGCCACCCACGTCGGCGCCACGACCGTGGGTCGAGTGACCTGGCCCGGCCGGGTCGGCGACAATCGAGGGGCTCCTCGATGTCTCCCCGCCTCCGTCGCTGCGCGCTCTGTCTGGCTCTCCTCTCGCTCCCCGCGGTGGCGGGTCCGCCTCGTGAGGATCGGCGCGCGGCGCGCGTCCGGCCCTCGAGCGTCCGCACGGAGCGCGAGGAGCCGGCCCCGGCCCCGGCGGAGGTGGTGGCGGCTTCCGCGGTCGACGCCAGCGGGGTGGACCTGGCCGGCTTCCTGGGGATGCTCGCCGCGCTGACCGTGACGTACGTCTACGCGAGGGGCCGTCGTCTCCCGCTCGAGCGGGACCTCGTGCGGTCCTCGCCGCGCCAGCCGCCGCCGGAACCTCGCTAGACCGGTCGGCGAGCCGTGGCAGAACGGGGGTCGGAGGACGCCCCGATGCCTGCCGAAGAATCACTGCTCGCCGAAGTTCCGCTCTTCCAGGGACTGGACCCTGCCGAACGCGCCACGCTGGCGGCGGCGATGCACCTGCGCGACTTCGCCGCCGGAGGTCGCATCTTCCGGCGGGGAGATCCGGGCGCGGCGCTCTACGTCATCTCGCAGGGACAGGTGGAGATCTCCGTCGACACGACCACCGGGAGCCGGGTGCTCCTGGCGCGACTCGGGACGGGCGACTTCTTCGGTGAGCTCTCGCTCCTGGATGGCCGCGCGCGCACCGCGGACGCGGTGGCCACCGAGGCCACCCGCGCGGTGGAGATCGACCGCGCCGCGCTCGAGGGTCTGTTCCAGAAACATCCCGACGCCGCCCTCGACGTGCTCACCGTCATTGGCAGTCGCCTCCGCGAGGCGGACGAGCTCCTCCAGTCGCAGTCGCGGGTCTCTCCCAACCAGGAGGTCGCGCAGCAGACCACGCGGGTGCAGCGGACCGCCGAGTGGCTGGCCGAGTTCAGCGGGAGCATCCCGTTCCTGGTGCTCCACGTGCTCCTGTTCGTCGCCTGGATCGTGGTGAACCTGAGCTTCCTGCCGGGGGTGCGCGTCTTCGACCCGTTCCCCTTCGGCTTCCTCACGATGGCGGTCTCGCTGGAGAGCATCTTCCTCAGCTGCTTCGTGCTCATCGCCCAGAACCGGCAGGCGGCGGGTGATCGGATCCGCAGCGACGTGGAGTACGCGGCCAACATCAAGGCCGGGCTCGAGGTCACCCAGCTGCACACCAAGATCGACGCGCTCTATTCCGAGACGATGGCCCGGCTCGCGGGGCTGGAGCGGGGAATGGTCCAGCGGCCCCAGGCCTGAGACGCTGTGTCCGGCCTGTCCCCGGGTGAACAGGGGTGCTGGAACCGGTCGGGGCGCCGCTGGTACGGTCCGCGCCTTTCTCCCGGGGGTTGCCTCCATGCCCGTGTCGGCGGACACCGAGGTCGCGGTCTTCCACGTGATCGATCGCATCCAGCGTGCCTGGCGCTCGGGCCCGCTCGAGGACATGGCGGCAGTGCTCGACCCGGAGGTCACCTTCGTGTTCCCCGGGTTCAGCATGCGGCTCACCGGGCGCGACCGGCTGATGGAGAGCTACCGGGAATTCAACACCGGCGCCCGGCTGCGCTCGTACCGCGAGGACCGCCGGACCGTGGTCGGAGGCGAGACCGCGGTGCTGGCGGAGATCGCCTTCGACATGACCTACACCCGCGGCGGACGTGACTGGCGGGCGCACGGGGTCGAGCTGTGGGCGCTCGAGTGCCGGACCGCCGGGTGGATCGCCTTCTGGCGGACGATGCAGGAGCTCACCGAGGAGCCCGCCGCCGCGTCCCCCTGAGCCCTTTCCGGTCAGTGGCTGACCCGCGGACTCCTGTTCTCACCAGACCCGCACGCGGTCCTTCGGCGGGAGATAGAGCGACTGCTTCGGCTGTACGTCGAAGGCCAGGTACCACGCGTCGAGGTTCCGGACCGTCTGGGCCCGGTACTCGTCGGGCGCGTGACCGTCGCTGACGACGAGCCGGCGGAGGAGCGGCTCGCGGTACTTCTGGCGCCAGGACTGGGCGTACCCGAGGAAGAACTGCTGCTCACCGCTGAATCCCTCGACGGCGGGCGCAGGCTTTCCATCCAGCGAGGCGAGCCAAGCGTCGTGCGAGGCGCTGAGGCCGGCGAGGTCGGCGATGTTCTCGCTGAGCGTCTGCTTGCCATTGACGTGGAGATCCGGGAAGGGCGCGTAGGCGTCGAACTGCGCGGCGAGCTGGGCACCCGAGGCCTCGAAGTGCGCGAGGTCCTCCTTCGTCCACCAGTTGGCGATCTTGCCCGTCGCGTCGAAGAGCGCGCCCTGGTCGTCGAAGCTGTGGCTGATCTCGTGCCCGATGGTCGCCCCGATCGCGCCGTAGTTGATGGACGCCGGTGCCTTCGGGTCGAAGTAGGGCGGCTGGAGGATGCCGGCCGGGAAGCTGAGAGCGTTGCGCATCGGGAGGTTCACCGCGTTCACGATGTGCGGGGTCATGCACCAGTCGGTCCGGTCCACCGGCTTGCCCAGCTCCGCCAGCTGCTGCCGGAGGTGGAGGCGCTGCGCGCGGTGGACGTTGCCGACCAGGTCGTCGCGAGAGACCTCGAGGCCCGAGAAGTCCGCCCAGTGGTCGGGGTAGCCGACGCCGACGTAGAGCGAGGCGACCTTGGCCTTCGCCTCCGCCTTGGTCGAGGCCGCCATCCAGTCGAGCGCGTCGATGCGGCGCACGAAGGCATCGGTGATGGTCTTCACCATCTGCGAGACCTGCGCCTTGGCCTCGGGCGAGAAGTGCCGCTCGACGTACAGCCGGCCCACGGCCTCGCCCATCACGCCGTTCATCCAGTCCTGGGCCCGCTTCCAGCGCGCGGCCTGCTCGGTGGCCCCGCCGAGCGCGCGTCCGTAGAAGGCGAACGACTCGTCCTGGAAGGCCTTCCCGAGGAATGGCGCGTCCCGGTCGATGACGTGGAACGTGGCCCAGTCCTTCCAGCTCTCGAGGGGCTCGCTGGCGACGAGCTTCGCCAGCCCCGCCGTGGCCTTCGGGTGCCAGGCGAAGAGGACCGGCTGGATGTCGAGTCCCGCCGCGGCGAAGAACCGGCTCCAGTCGAGCCCCGGCGCCCGTCGCGCCCACTCGCCCCGGGGCCAGGGGTTGTTGGCGTTCTTCACCTCCAGCGACTCGAGCCGGGTGGCGTGCGCCTGGGCGATCTTCATCTCCAGGGCGAGGACCCGGTCCGCCCGGCGTGCGGCGTCCTTGATCTTCGCCAGGGCCAGCACCGCCTCGACGTGCGCACGGTACTTCGCGCGCGTCTCCACCATCTTCGGCGCCGTCGACAGGTAGTACTCGCGATCGGGCATCCCGAGCCCGCCCTGCAGGAGGTAAGCCGCGCTCCGTGCTGGTGCGTTCAGGTCCGGCGCCACCCAGAGCCCGAACAGCCGGGAGGTCTGGTAGTCGGTGCAGTCCATCGCGTCCACGTCGGCGCGGAGCTGCTCGCCGAGGTAGGTGGCGAGATCGGTGCGCGACTTCACGGACGCGCTCCGGGCCAGCGCAGGCTGGAGCGGCGTGAGCCCTCGCTTCTCGGCGGCGGCCTCGTCCATCGCCGAGGCGTAGAAGTCGCCGACCTTGCGCTCGAGCGTCCCCGTCGCGGCGCTCGCCGTCGCAGCGGCCTCGAGCAAGGTCCGCGTCTGCGTCAGCAGCCGCTCGCCGAGCTCGCCGGCGGCCCCCCAGGAGGCGCGGTCGGCAGGAATCTCATGGGTCTTCAGCCAGGTCCCGTTCGCGTAGTCGTAGAAGTCGTCGCCGGGGCGGACCGAGCGGTCCATGTTGGCGACCTCGATGCCGGGCAGTGGGATC
>JADGQZ010000064.1 GCA_017881345.1 Myxococcaceae bacterium
ATCGACGAACGCCTGGGTGGCGTCCTCGGGGTTCATGTGCTGCGGCCGCATGAACCACTCGGGGTCGTACGCACCGATGGGCAGGAGCGCGGCGTCGATGCGCGGAAAGCGCCGGCCGATCTCCTGGAAGCCTCCGAAGTACGCCGTGTCACCCGCGTGGTAGACCCGCGCTCCCCCACCGTCGACCACGAAGCCGCCCCACAGGGCCTCGTTCACGTCGGACAGGCCCCGCCGGCTCCAGTGCTGACTGGGCACGAAGGTCACCTCGAGACCGCGGATCCTGAAGCGGTCCCACCACCCCAGCTCGGTGCAGGGAAGCCCGCGGAGGCTCGCCCGCGTGCCGACACCGGCCACCACCGGCGCCCCCACTGCGCGCAGGGTGGGCAGGTCCAGGTGGTCGTAGTGGTTGTGGGTGACGAGCGCGGCGTCGATGGGCGGGAGCTGGGCGACGGTGAGCCCCGGGCCGGCGTTCCGGGCGATGACGCCCGAGATGCGCGGGCCAAGCGCAGGATCGATGAGCACCGACGTCCCTGCCCCCTGCACGAGCCAGCTCGCATGTCCGAGCCAGGTGAGGCGGATGCCCTCCAGGGGCGGCTTGCGGAGCGCCTCGACGTCCGGACGGATCTCCGGGACCTGGGCCCGGTCGGGAGCCCGCCGCCGCCGGCCGATGAGCCGGTCCAGCACTGCCCAGCGGAGCACGCGGCCGAACGGGACCGGGCCAGAGCCGTCGAGATTCCTGAACCGGAGCGTGTCGGCCATGGCCTGGCAAGCTAACGTCCCGGGGCCGATGCGCACGTGGAAGGTGGTGGTCGGGGCGGTGGCGCTCGGGATCTCGGGATGCCCGCGGGTCGCGCCGCCCGAGCCGGACGCGGGTCCGGTGGCGGTGGTGGTCGACGCCGGGCCGAGGGTGCCCCTGGCCATCGACCTGGTGGTGACGCTCGCCGACGGCGGCACGGAGCGCCATGCCCTGCTCGGCCTCGAGAGCCCGGTCGTCTCGCCCTCGCGTGCGCTGCTGGTCGAGACCAACCGCCCGCTCCACAACGTACGCATCCGGGTGATGGACGAGTCGGACCGGGCGCTCGCCTCGAACGACCTGCCGGAGGAGATGCCCGCGGCGCTCCGCTACCAGATCGATCTCGCCGTGCCGCTCGAGCCGGGCCGGAAGTACGCCGTCCTGGTCGACGCACAGTCGGGCGCGACGTTCGACGACGGCAGTGGCAAGGAGATCCCCGAGCAGCGGCTCGAGTTCCGGACCAGCGGCGAGCGCGAGCGGCCCAAGGCCCCTCCCCCGCACCGGAAGCGGCGGCGCCCCTAGCGCCCGGTCGGCCGGCTCAGCGCGTCTTCGCGAAGGCGCCGGGATTGGCGACGAAGCGGTCCCGGCAGTGCTCCGAGCAGAAGTACACGGTCTGGCCGTCATGGGTGACGTGCGGCGTGTCGGGCCCGGCGTGGATGGACATCCCGCAGACCGGGTCCACCGCGGCCCCGGGGCTCGTCCCCATGGCAGTCGCGGCTCCTCCGGATGCCTTCCATCCTTCGAGGTACTGGACCAGGGTGGAGATCTGGGCGTCGGAGAGGTGGCCGCGGTAGCTCGGCATCGACGGCGGATAGGTGGCGACGACCTTGGCGCCCGGATCGAGGATGGACTCGCGGAGGTACGCGGCATCGGCAGTCACCGAGCGCCCGTCGGCGAGCATCACCGTCCGGCCGGCGAGGCCCGCGAGCGATGGAGCGACGGCCCCCACCTCGTGGCACCCGGGGCAGCCCGCCCGGCGGTACAGGGCCGCCCCGTCCTCGGCCGCCACGGCGGTGCTGGTGCCCGGAGCGCCGCCGAGCTCGGACAGCAACCGCCGCGCGTCGGGGATGATCTGCGCGAAGGAGTCGCCATCGGTCCCGTACAGCCCGCGGACGCGTCCCTTCGCGTCGATGAGGAAGAGCTCGCTGGTGTGGAGCGTGGCGTCCGGATCCGGCTGGCGCTCGACGAAGGTCTTCATCCCCTTCGCCAGCTCGGCAAGGCTCTCCTTCGTCGTGGCCAGCAGCGTCCAGCGCGGCTCGTCCGGCGCCCAGCGCGTGGCGTACGCCCGCAGCGCCTCGGGCGTGTCGCGCTCGGGGTCCACCGAGAAGCTGACGAACTTCAGCCGCGGGTCCTGGATGGCGCGCTGGACCTGGACCATCTTCGCCGAGAGCACCGGGCAGACGCTCCTGCAGCTGGTGAAGATGAAGTCGGCGACCCAGACCGAGCCCCGGAGCTCCTCCGGCGTGCGGGTCTGACCGTTCTGGTCGAGGAGCCGGTAGGACGGAACGGGCCAGAGCATCGGGAGCGGATCGCTCGCGCTCCGGGCCAGGCGGTGGACGGGCTGCGGGCCACCCGACGGCTGCGTGGTGACCCACCGCATCACCAGCTCGATGGCGAGCACGGCGAGGCAGGCGGCGACGGTGGCGAGGATCAGGACTCGGCGGGGCATCAGCGCAGGGCGGGCGGCAGCAGCTCCGGTGGGATGGGGTGCGCCGCGTCCTCCGACTGCCAGACCACGCTCGCCACCCACCAGCGCTGGCCGTCGAAGTAGAGCTCGATGCTGTTCACGCCGCGGGTGCGCCTCGGCTGCTCGACCCCGACCAGCGCCTCGTACGTCGAGTCGACGTGGACCATGTTCCCGTAGCGACGGGTCGTGCGGAAGATCTCCCGCTCCACGAACCCCTTCTGGATCAGCGGCTCGGTGGCGTCGACGAACTCCTGGTGCGTCCACACCGTCACCGCCGGCCGCCCCGACGCGCCCGAGCCGAGCGCGACGAAGCGGATCCACGGGACGTAGAGGGTGCGGTCGCGTGCCCACTGCCGCGGGGCGTCGGGCGCGACGTTCGTCACCTCGTAGAACGCACGCATGAGCCCGTCCACGGAGCCCACGTCCTCCGGTCGGGGCGCGATCGTCTCGACCGGGATCGAGCCAGTCGAGGCCGGCTTCCCGCCGGCCGAGGTGGAAGCACAGCCGGCGAGGGCGAAGGCGAGCAGCGAGGAGGCGAGCAGGCGCATCGTTCGAGTATGTCCCGGAATCGCCGCCGACCGGAGCGCTAAGCGTCGAGCGAGCGCAGACTCTGGGCCCGGGCGAGGTCTCGCGCGCTGGGCTCGAGTCCGAGGAGCAGCCGGCTCAGGTCGTAGAGGACGACGCCGCGGTCCCACGGACGGATCCGGTCCGGCCAGGGGAGCTGCTCGACCGCGCGATTGAAGGCGTGGTCCGCGAGCGCCCGGAGCTGGAACGCGTCGTAGAGGTTGTACTCGACCAGGAACCGCAGCGCCTCGACGTCGCCGGTCCCGTGGTACGTCCGCCAGAGCCGCACCGCATCCATCCCGCTCCGCCCGCGCAGGTGCGGAGGCCGGCCGATCCCGAGCCGGTCCTCGGCCAGCTTCAGTCCGCCGCCGAGGCCGATGCGCCGGCACAGCGGCTTGAGGTCCAGGTGGAGCACCGGCTCGACCAGGCCCGGGAACGCGTGCCGCAGGACGGGGAGGTCGAAGGATGCTCCGTTGAACGTGACCCAGACCCGCCGGCGGGCGAGCCAGTCGGGCAGCGCGTCGAGGTTCCGTCCGTCGATGAACGTGGCGAGCGTCTCCACGTCCAGGCAGCCGGCCACGGTGGGCCGCTGCCGCTCCCCCACTCCGTCCGCCTCGATGTCGAGACAGAGTGCCTCGTCGGCGACCAGCGGCCACAATCGCCAGTGCTCGCGCGCGGGCAGCACCCGGAGGACGGCGGCGAGGTCTCCCCGGTCGAGGGCCTCCTCCACCTCCGCGATGCCGGCGAGCAGCTCTGCGTGGAGTCGCCGCCCCAGAGCCGCTCCACCGTCCGCCCGGAGCGCATCCCAGGTCTCGAGACCGCGGGCCCAGAGGTCCTTCTCTCGCCAGGGACCGATGCCCGGGACGAGCTGGAACGTCCGCCGGATCATTCCTCGAGCCTGCCCTGCCCCTCCGACGCCAGCGCCTTCAGCAAAGGCAGGTCGGCCTCGCAGAAGGGCATCTTGAGCATCTCCTTCGCCGTGGCCGTGCGCAGCGCATGGGCCCCGAGGGGTTCCGGCGTCCCCTCGAGGATCCGGGCGGCGTAGAGGCGCAGGTCCACCGTGAGGTCCGGGTAGGCGTGGCGAACGGCGAAGCGCTCCTCGCCGACCTCGAGGAGGACGCCCAGCTCCTCCCGCGCCTCGCGCACCAGCGCCTGGGCATCGCTCTCGCCAGGCTCGACCTTGCCGCCCGGGAATTCCCAGAGCAGCGCGCGGCGCTTTCCCGGCAGACGCTGCTGCACGAGGAAGCGTCCAGGCGCGCTCTCGATGAGCGCTGCGACCACCCGGACCTCGCGGCTCACAGCGTCCCGGGCATCGTGACGTGCAGGCCGTAGACGAAGCCGAGGTTGGACAGGACCAGCGCGTCCGGTCCGTACACGCTCGGGGTCGCGGTGATGCCCCGCCCCGGGTCGAAGCGGCGCAGGACCCCTCCGTTCACCGGATTCACGAACAGCAGGCCCTTCCCGGTCGGAACGAGCAGGATCCCCGACGCGAGCGCAGGCTGGTAGCCGGCGCGATCCGGCAGGGAGGTGAGCCAGATGTTCCGGCCGGTCTCGGCGCTGTAGGCGGCGATCCGGTCCTCTCCCGCGGCGAAGATGACCGACCCGCGGACCACGACCCAGGCCAGACCCGAGGCGCTGGTTTGCCAGATCGTGTCACCGGTCCGCGGATCGAGCGCGAAGATCCCGTCCTTGTACGAGACCACGATGAGATGCCCGGCGGAGTCGAAGCCCGGCTTGCTGCTCACGTCGATGAACTGCGTTCCGGTCGAGAGGACCCGGTCCCAGACCGCCGCGCCGGTCTTCGCGTCGAGCGCCGCGGCGTGCCCGTCCGAGAAGCCCAGGTACACCACGCCGTCGCGCACCACCGGCGTGCTCGCCCCCCGGAGGATGAAGCCGACGGGTGGGGTCCGCCGGTACTGCCAGGACCAGATGCCATCGGCGGCGTTGATGGCGAAGAGCGTCGCCGACTGGGAGGCGACCAGGATCTTGCCCTCGGCCAGCACCGGGATGGTGACCAGCTCCTCGCCACAGTCGTAGGTCCAGAGCTGCACGCCGGTGTCGGCCCGCAGGGCCCGGAGGATCCCGTCCCCGCCGGGCACGTAGACCACCCCGTCACGGATGAGGACCCCGGCGAAGAAGGGCGAGGGGGTGGGGACAGCCCACTTGACGCGCCCCTCGATGCTGACGCTGCGGAGGACGCCGTCCCGTGTCCCGACCACCATCCGTCCGGAGGCCGGGTCCAGGGCGGGGCTGGCGAACTCGCGGGGGACGAACTCCATCGTCGAGGGCTCGACCAGCTTGTGCCAGTAGTCGATCGAGAAGACCGCGATGGGCGGGGGCGGCGCCCGCGAGAACGGATCGACCATCACCGGCGTCCGGTGATTGACGCAGCCGGCGAGGACGAGGAGCGCGCCGGCGAGCAGCGCCGGCCGAGTCATCCGGCGTCCGGCCTGGCGGCGATGGCGGCCCGGAAGCCCTCGGCCTCCAGGACGGTCAGTCGCTCCTGACCCAAGCGCGCGGCAGGCGTCCCGGGATTGGCGGCGATGAGCTCGGCGAAGGCCTGGGCCGCCTCCTGCTTCTTGCCCATCAGGACGAGCATCCGGGCCCGGTTGTAGGCGCCGATGCCCGCCTCGAAGCCAGCCGCCTCCTCGTGCGACATCCGCTCGTAGGCGTCGAGGGCCTGCGGCAGCTCGCCCTTGGCCTCGCGGGCATGCCCGAGGCCGTCCAGCGCCGCCACCCGCAGCGGCTCGGTCGACGGGGCGCCGCGCAGGTA
>JADGQZ010000065.1 GCA_017881345.1 Myxococcaceae bacterium
CGACCGTCCTCGCGCTCATCGGCACCCCGTACTTCCTGCCGCTGGGTCTGCTGAGCGGCTTCTCCAGCCTGGTCCCGTATGCCGGTCCGATCCTGACCGGCGGGTTCATCACCCTGGTGGTCCTGATCACCGGAGGCGCAGTCAAGGCGCTCATCACCCTGGGCTACTTCCTGCTCTACGGTCAGCTGGAGGGGAACGTGCTCGGTCCCTTCGTCTTCCGCCGGACGGTGCACCTGGACCCGCTCATCACGCTGCTGGGCATCCTCTTCCTCGCCGAGCTCCTCGGCATCGCCGGCGCGGTGGTGGCCGTGCCCGCGGTGGCGCTGGCGCAGATCGTCGCCCGCGAGCTCCTCGCCGCCCGCCGCGAGCGAATGGCTGCCGAGGCGGTGGCGCTCGGGCGGGCCGCCGCTTCCGGAGGGACGGAGCCGGCCGGCCCCGTCGAGGCTTCCGCCAAGACCGGCGCACCGGTGCTGACCGAGCGGCCCTCGTCCCGCTAGTCGACCGCGGCCGCAATGACCTAGCTGGCGTTCTCCTCTCGCGTCCGGAGCAGCCGCTCGAGCCGCGCCGGCTCCATGCGGATCGCCAGCACCTTCTCGCCGGTGTACGTCACCTGCCCCGGAGCGCCGCCCTTCACTCGCTTCACCAGCCGGGCGCGGGTCCAGGCCACCTCGCCACGTGGCTCGCCCGCCGCGCGCGAGAAGTGGAGCGCGAGGTGCGCGGCGTCGAGGAGCGTCTCCTGGCCCACGTCCTCTCCCCGGTCCAGCGGCACCACCACGTGCGCACCTGGAACACCGCGGGCGTGCATCCAGAGGTGGTGCGGCCGGGCGACCTGGAAGGTGAGCGCCGCGTTGTCCTCCCCTGCCCGCCCGACCCAGATGGGATGTCCGGCGGCGTCGCGGAACACGCGGTAGGGGCGGTGGGCGGGAGCGGGGCGCTTCCGGGAAGGCCGCGCCGGGACGGGAGCGAGCGGCGTCTGCACCTCGGCCTCGGTGCTCGCCTCGGCCGCGGCCAGCGCACGCTCGGTCTCGGCGATCTCCCGGTCGAGCGTCACCAGCCGCTCGCGCGCCATCGCGCTCCCTCGCAGGAGACGCCGGTACTGGTGGAAGTGCCGGTCGACCTGCGCACGGGGAGTGAGCGTCAGCTCGAGCGGAACCTCCACCTCGCGGGGCCCCTCTCCGGTCCACTCGGTCAACCGGACCGAGGTTGCGCCGCGCGGCACCTGGTCCAGGGCGCGCGAGAGCAGCTCTCCCCAGCGGCGGTGCTCCTCGGCCGCCGCATCGCGGCTCGCCTCCTGCTCGACCTTCACCCGGGTGCGGCGCAGCCGCTGCAGCGCCGCCCGGAGCGGCTGGGTCGTCGCCCGCTGCAAGGCCTCGCGCCGGACGATCGATTCGCGGGCCGCCACCAGCGCCTCGGCGGCGCGGCCGGCGTCGAGCCCACGTGCCTCACCGAGCCGCGAGGGCGGACCGCCCTCGAGGGGACCAGCTGCCGGCGGTCCGGGAATCCGAGCCGGTCCCTGCGAGGCGACGAGCGGAGCGTCACCGTCGCCAAGGAGGAGCATCACCCCCGGCGAGCCGAGCTCGGCGACCAGCGTTCGCGCCGTGCCTCCCTTCTCGAAGGCCAGGCGGACCTCCCTGGGCCCGGTGCAGACGATGGCCGACAGTCGGCGACCGGTCAGCTCCTTCCGGATCCGCAGCAACCATGGGGAGGGAACGGTGTCTCCGGGGGAGACCGTGCGCGCATCGATGACCGAGAGCCTCCCCAGCCCCGACTCGACGCTCAGGAGCAGCCGGACCGTTCGCCCGGGCTGCCGCAGCTCGAGCTCCAGTCGCTCCGGCCACGGAGCGCGGACCTTCTGGACCACCGCACCGGCCAGCTCGGGCCCGAGCGCGTGGGCAACGTCTCGCAGCTCGCTCGCTCTCAGCGACACCTGGGAATCTCCGGCCCCTCAAAAGCGAAACGGCCCGGCAGATCGCCGAGCCGTCCGATTCTCCCGGAGGAGAGTGACCGCTACTTCCGCTTCGACGACTTCCTCTTTGCAGACTTCTTCGCGGCCGGCTTCCTCTTCGCGGTCTTCTTCTTCTTGGGCGCCATCGGTCCCTCCGGGGTGCGTGTTCGTCACTCGAGCCGAGTGAGTGAGGACGGATGGTAGTGACGTGAACGCCTCCATGTCAACGAATCGACCCGGACGTCCGACGCGCAGATCACGCGCGCACGCTGGTAGGGTTCGCCCTCCTCGCTCGCGATGAAAGCGCCTTCGCTTCGCTTCCCCTCCGACTTCGTCTTCGGCGTCGCGACCGCCGCGTATCAGGTCGAGGGTCACATCGAGAACGACTGGAGCGAGTGGGAGCGTGCCGGACGGATGAGGCACGTCGCCGGAGCGGGCGTGGACCACTGGAATCGCTGGAGCGAGGATTACCAGCTCACCCGCGACCTCGGCGCGACCGCGTTCCGCATGAGCCTGGAGTGGGCGCGCATCGAGCCCCAGCGCGGACGCTTCGACGACGAGGCGCTCGCCGGTTACCGGCGGCGACTGGTCGCCATGACCGAGGCGGGGCTCCGGCCGGTGGTCACCCTGCACCACTTCACCCATCCGGCATGGTTCCACCGCGAGACGCCGTGGCATGGCCCGGAGAGCGTCGGCGCCTTCCGCCGCTACGCAAGGGCGTGCGCCGAGGTCCTCAAGGGCCTCGACGCGGTGGTGCTGACCTTCAACGAGCCGATGGTGCTGCTGCTCGGCGGCTACGTGCAGGGGATCATCCCTCCGGGCATCGCCGACCCGCGGCTGGCCATGCCCGCGCTGGGGAACATCGGCCGCGCGCACGCGGCGGCCCGCGAGGAGCTGCTCACCCACGCCGGCAAGATTCCCATCGGCACCAGCCAGAACATGCTGGCCTTCTCTGCCGACCGCGCCTGGAACCCGATGGACCACGCCCTGGTCCGGCTCGCCGACGAGGCCTACAACCACACCTTCCTCGACGCGCTGGTCACCGGCGAGCTGCGGATGTTCATGCCCGGCCTCTTCACCACCCGGCAGACGCTCGAGGGGGCGCGCGACAGCCTCGATTTCGTGGGGGTCAACTACTACACGCGGGCGCACCTCCGGTTCGTGCCCCGGCCCCCCTACCTCGAGTTCCACTACCGCGACCCGCTGCGCCGCGGGCTCACCGACATCGGCTGGGAGCTCTACCCCGAGGGCTTCGCCCAGGTGCTCCTCTCGACCCGGCGCTACGGGCTCCCGGTGTGGGTGACCGAGAACGGCGTCGACGACCGGGTCGGAACCCGGCGGAGCGAGTTCCTCTGGAAGCACTGGGGCGCGCTGCTCCAGGCCCGCGCCGCCGGCATCGACGTGCGCGGGTACCTCTACTGGTCGCTCCTGGACAACTTCGAGTGGCTCGAGGGATGGGGCCCGCGCTTCGGCCTCTACCACGTCGATTTCGCCACGCTGGAGCGGCGCGCGACCCCCGCCTGCGAGTACTTCCGTTCGGTGGCGCTGGGGCGAGAGCTCCTGCCGCCGACGGACATCGCTCCATCTCGGCCTGCGCCCGCCCCGGTTGCCGCGACCGGCTGACGGTCGGTGGGGTCAGGTGCTGGAGCGCACCCAGCGAGCGTCCTGCGAGAGCCCACCGTAGCCGTAGGCGTCG
>JADGQZ010000008.1 GCA_017881345.1 Myxococcaceae bacterium
GACGGCGCTCACCCTGGGCCGCCCCATCCGCGGCACCATCTACCCGACGAAGGACGTGGACTTCTTCCGGCTGGACCTCTCGGACAGGCCGGTGAAGACCGCCCTCAGGGCCACGCTCACCGGGATCCTCAAGGTGGACGTGGCGCTGTTCCTCTACGAGCGCCACGAGGACGGCTCGCTCACCCTGGTGCAGACCTCGGACCGGGGCAAGGGCGACGCCCCGGAGATCATCCGCTACGCAGCCGATCCGGGGGTGTACCTCTTCAAGGTGCAGGACTCGAAGAACCGCGAGTCGAACTTCCAGGACAGCTACCAGCTCACCGTGGAAGAGGACACGCAGTAGTCAGCGGATCTCTTACTTGATTCTTTCCGCAACCACGGAGACGAAGTGTCCATCACCGCGGCTGGACGCTAAGGTGCGGTCCCGAGGCGCCCCCTTGCCAAATCCACCGCCCGCGCCTCGGGGATAAAAAGAATGCCTGATCTGAAGCGGCTGTTGCGCGACCTGGTCCGGGAGATCGAGCGGGTCGCAGATCGCAACGAGGTCCTCGAGCGGCGTCTCTCGAGCATCAGCGGAGCGCTCGTGGGCGCCGTCCGGATGCAGGGCCGGCCCGTCGGGCGGAGCACCCGGAGTGGCCGCCGCACCGGACGCCGCGGCGCGCCCTCCAAGTTCAACGACGCGCAGGCCACGCAGCTCCGCAAGGAGTACGAGAAGGGCGCCACCAGCGCCCAGCTGGCCCGGAAGTACAAGGCGGCGCTCCCCACCATCCTCAGCACGCTGCGCCGCGCCGGCACCACTCTCCGCCGGGGGCGGCCGAGCAGGAAGCGTGCGGTCAAGGCGCCTCGTTGAGCGCGCCGCAGTGAGGGCAAGGAAACGAGTGCTGGAGGGCAAACTTCGGCGCGACCCGGGCGAGCAGCACCCGGTCGCAGGACCCGCAGAGGAAGTCGAGTCCGGCGCTGGGAGCGAAGACCGACGGTTCGAGGTCTTCACGGTTGGTGAAGGCGGGGCGGCTCGACTCGGTCACCACGGTCATCTGGATCGCGGCCACGACACGACTCCTGATGGTGTCATTGCCCCTCGCCCCTCTGACATCCGGGCTCCGCCGCAGCGCGGCGCCCAGAGGTTCCGCGGGGTTCCGCCCGGACCCGTCCCGTCGATCCCACCCGTGTCCGCGATGGCGGCCCGGCCCGGGAAGTCCTCCCGCCCCTCGCCGGTTTCCCTGATTTCCCGTCCCCCCTGCTCTCCGTGAAATCCCTCGCCCTGCTCGCGCTTCTCGCCGCCGCTCCGGCCTTCGCCAGCGCCGCGCTCCAGATGGACGTGGCGACGCTCACCGCGGCCGCCACCGACGTCGTCGACGGTCAGGTGGTGTCCTCGACCGCGGTCTGGACCGGCGACCACCGCCGCATCGTGACCCACGTGGTGATCGAGGTGCGCGATGCCTGGAAGGGTGGCGCGAGCGGCCGGATCACCGTGGTCCAGCCCGGAGGCGAGCGGGACGGCATCGGCCAGCGCGTGTCCGGCGTGGCCGCGCTCTCCAGCGGCGAACGGGTGGTTCTCTTCCTCGAGCGGCTCGGCGCCCTGCACCGGGTGGTGGGGCTCGCCCAGGGCGTCTACCGGGTGCAACCCGGAGACGGCGTGGCCGGGAGCCGGGCAATCCCCGCCAGCCTCGACGGCCTCGAGCTGGTCGCTCCGCCGGGCCAGCCCCCCGCGGCGCGCACCCCGCTTCCGGTCTCGGCGCTCCGGGCCTCGGTCCAGGCGGCGCTCCAGTGAAGGTAGCGGCCGCGGCCCTCCTGTCTGGGCTGCTGCTCGGGCAGTCCACCGTGCAGTACGTCCGGAGCAAGACCACCGCCGGAGCCGACGCGCACTGCTTCCACTGGCCGGTCAGCGCCGGAACCCGCGGCCGGGTGACCTTCGTGCAGAGCAGCGCAGGCGACCCCACCCTCGGCGCGGGCGCCCTCACCGCCGTCTCCCGCTCGGCGCAGACCTGGGAGACCCAGCTGCAGGCGTGCGGCAACCTCGATCTGACCGAGGGAACCTCCTCGGCCTCGCGGTCCATCGGCTACGTGCAGGGCGGGCCGAACGTGAACCTGGTGCTCTTCCGCACCCGCCTCTGCTCCACGGTGGTGCCCTCCGGCGACCCGTGCCTGGCCGCGAATACGTGTGGAAACGTCTACGACTGCTGGGACCACGTCAACAACGTCGTGGCGCTCACCACGTCGACCTTCATCACGGCCACCGGGGAGCTGGTCGACGCCGACGTCGAGCTGAACGCCGTCACCGCCTTCCCGACCATCGTCGATTCGCCGCCGTGCTCCCCCAGCGCCCCCTCCACGTCCTGTGTCGCCAACGACGTCCAGAACGCGATGACGCACGAGTTCGGGCACTTCCTCGGGCTCGACCACTCGCCCGACCCGAGCTCCACCATGTACGCCAACGAGCCGATCGGGGAGACCTCGAAGCGAGTGCTCGACTCCGGGAGCAAGCAGTTCGTCTGCGACGTGTATCCGCAGGGCCGTGCCTCGAACGACTGCTCGGCGAGCTCCGGGACCGGGAGCACGTCGTCCTCCGGCTGCAGCAGCACGGGGAGCACGGGCGGACTCGTCCCGGGCCTCGCCCTCCTCCTGGCGGCTTTCGCCGCTCGCCAGCGTCGCGCCGTCTGAACCGGATCCGGGAAGCGCCGTCCCGCCCCCGGACACCGGGCCGCCCGCCGGAGCCCTGACGCCAGGAGACGGTCTGGCACGGGGCTCGCTTCACCCGTCCCGGATGGCCCAACTGCGACTGGCGCTCCGGGCGATGCTTCGTGACCGCTGGACCTCCGCGCTGGCCGTGCTCGCGCTCGGCCTCGCGCTGGGGGTCAACACCGGTCTGTTCTCCGCGGTTCACGCCGTTCTCCTGCGCGCCCTCCCCTTCGCCGCTCCGGACCGGGTGTTCACCCTGCTCGAGGGTTCGTTCACCGACGCCCGGACCGGCCGCGCCCTCTCCGGGGGAGACCTCGCCGAGCTCCCGCGCGAGGTCCGCGCCTTCTCCGACATCGCTGGCTGGCGGGTGCACGCCTTCAACGCGGGGAGCAGCGGCACCCCGGTCCGTCTCCCCGGCGCGGTCGCCTCGCGGAGCTTCTTCCGTGTGTTCCCCGCGCGGGTGCTGGCGGGGCGCACCTTCGACCCCCAGCTGCCGGTGGGCACCCGGGAGGTGGTCATCTCCGAGAGGCTGTGGCAGCGGATGTTCGACTCGGACCCCGGGCTGGTCGGGCGAACGATCTCCCTGAATGGCGAGCCGATGCCGGTGGTCGGCGTCATTGCCTCCGAGTTCGCCGTGCCTCCCGAGGCGGCGGTGTGGATCAGCCCCCGCTTCTCCGTTCCGGACCACCCGCTCCGGCCGCTCATGGACCAGTCGTCGGAGTACGGGAGCAACTACGCCCAGGCCGCC
>JADGQZ010000066.1 GCA_017881345.1 Myxococcaceae bacterium
CGTTCGCCCAGATGCACGAGATCTCGACCCCCGACGAGGCACGCCGGATCGTGGACTTCTGGACCCAGGCGGGGATGGATTCGTTCAAGGCGTACATGCATCTCACCCGGGCTGAGCTCGCCAGCAGCATCGCCGAGGCGCATCGGCACAAGCTGAAGCTGACCGGACACCTCTGCTCCGTCACGTGGCCCGAGGCGATCGCCGCGGGCATCGACAACCTCGAGCACGGCCCGGTCTTCTCCGACAGCGAGCTCGTCGCCGACAAGAAGCCGGACGTCTGCCCAGAGCGGGACGCCCAGCTGGCGACCTGGATGAAGACCGACATCGGGAGTGCCCCGGTGCAGGCGCTAATCAAGTCCCTCGTCGAGCATCGGGTGGCGGTCACCTCGACCCTCCCGGTCTTCGAGGCGTACGTGCGAGATCGGCCGCCGCTCCAGCGGCGTGTCCTGGACGCGATGTCCGCCGTGGCACGGGAGAGCTATCTCACGATGCGGGCCCGGGTGAGCAGCATCGGCAGCTCAGCCGCGCTGCCGGAGGCGGCGCTGCGAAAGGAGATGGACTTCGAGCTCGCCTTCGTCCGTGCCGGTGGATTGCTCCTCGCAGGGCCGGACCCCACGGGCAACGGCGGGGTGCTCCCGGGCTTCGGGGACCAGCGCGAGGTCGAGCTGCTGGTGGAGGCAGGCTTCAGCCCGGTGGAGGCGATCTCCATCGCCACCCGAAACGGCGCCCGCTACCTCGGAGAGGAGGCGGAGATCGGCACCCTCGCTGCGGGGAAACGCGCCGATCTGGTGCTGGTCAAGGGCGACCCGTCGAACAAGATCGCCGACATCGAGAACGTCGAGCTGGTGTTCAAGGGCGGCCTCGGCTTCGACTCGAAGAAGCTCATCGAATCGGTGCGCGGGCGCGTCGGGATTCACTGACCCGCGCCCCCGGTCAGTTGTTCCGGAAGATCCGCATCAGCGGGCGGCCGCCGGTCTCCAGATAGAACCCGAAGGGGAAGGTGACCGTCCCGTCCTTGCCCATCAGCCCCGAGGGAGGGTTGGGGAAGGGTTGCGCGCGGCGGAAGCTCACGATGGCGGCCTCGTCCAGGAAGTCCACGCCGCTCGAGCGCTGCACCTTGATGTCCTTCACCAGGCCGTCGCCGCCGAGCGTGATGTCGAGGATGGTGTAGCGGTCGCGGCCTCCGTAGATCTCCCCGGTGGGGTCGCGCTGGCGGAGCGGCTCGTTGGGGTCCCAGTTGCGTCCCACCGCCTGCTTCACCCGGTTGAAGAACGTGGCGTACTTCCACTCGCGGGTGTTGAGGAAGGTGCCCTCGCCCTGCTCCACGTCCTGGAGATGGTCGTTCGGCGCGGCGCCGATGATCTTGTCGAGGGCGGCGCTGCTGGGCATCAGCTGCGAGAGGGTGGGGAGACCGACCCGTCCGGCGCTGCCCTGATCGCCCTCGTCGCCGGGCTTGCCCGGGTCGATCCGCAGCCGCTGCGCGTTGCCCTGGACGGCGACGCTCTCACCCTGGTTGTTGACGCTGGGTCCCGCTCCCTTGTTGCTCTGCTCCTTGAGGGCGATCTGGTCGCGCTTCTTCACGTTGGGCAGCTCGAGCACCGGCTTCTGGCCACCGCCCTTCTGGGCCGGCCGTGCGTCCTGGCCGGTGCCGTTGTTGCCCTGCACGATCAGCTGGGGCGATTCGTCCTTCCCGGTGGTCTTCCGCTCCTGGGTGGCCGTCTGGCGAGGCATCGCGTTCCGGTAGAACGGGGTCTGGTCCTTGGCCTTGGTCTGCTTGTCGACCCGGTTGTTCTTCTCGGCCAGGTACTTGGCGTCCGGCGACTCCTGCTCGTTGCCCGGTGCGACGTCGACCACCTGGCCCCTGGGGTTCTTCTCGTCCTTCGGCTCGGGCTTCTTCTGCGCCTCGGCGCGGCGCTGCTGCTCGGGGCGCTCCTGCTCCCGTGCCTGGGTGCTGCGGTTCTTGGCCCAGGCCCGCGGGTCGATGTTCCGGAGGGTGACGGCCTGGGGCTTCTTCCGCGGCTCGCCGCCGGGCCACTTCACCGAGACGAAGTTCGCCACCAGCAGCAGGCCGAGGAGGGCGAAGTGAAACAGCACCGCCAGCAGCGCGGCGACGAACGCAGCCCTGCCCTGACGGCGGCGGCGTCGTCGGGGGATGGCGGAGGACAGGGTCACGTGACGGTCCTACATAACCCCGGACAGGCAGGGGTGTTCCAGCCAGGCAAGCAGGCGGACGGACAGGGGTGTGTGCTTCCCCGCGGGTCTTCTCCTACTCGTAGATGCGCGCAACTTCTGCGCCGTTGAAATAATGCCGGAGGATGGCCCGGTAGTCCTGTCCGGCCTCGGCGCGGCCGATCGCCCCCGTCTGGCACATGCCGACGCCGTGGCCCCAGCCCCCGCCCCGGAAGACGAACGCCACCGGATTGCCGTGGACGTCTTTCTCCTCGGTGACCACGAAGAGGGCGCTGTTGAGCATCCCGAACTGACGGCGGATGGTGAGCTCGCCCCGGAGCTCGGTCGCCCGCCGCGTCCCGGACACGAGCAGGAGCCGGATGCGGCCGGAGGCGCCCCGCTCGAGTGGCTCGAGGTGGCGCACCGAGCCCACCCCGAGCGGCTCGACCAGCGCGTCGAGCTGCTGCGCGGTGAAACGCTTCTCCCAGCGGTACTTCGACGGCTGGGCGAAGCGGCCCCGGCGACAGGCGGCGGGAAGGTCGAAGGACAGGAAGCGCTCCGGCGCGCTCTGCGGATCGGGCATCCCCTTCACCGGGCCGAGCACGTCGGGGCGTCCGCGCAGGCTCGGGTCGGGGACCCCGCCCCAGACCGCCTCGTTGTCCTCGGTGTGCCCCCCGCAG
>JADGQZ010000067.1 GCA_017881345.1 Myxococcaceae bacterium
CGATCCGCCACTCCCGGTAACGGAAGACAAGAGTCGCGCGGGGGGTGCCGCCCCCGCGGCATCGTACCCGTCCGGTGGACCGCGTAGTCCCGGCGGTCACCCGGATGCTGTAGCTTCCCGGGCGTGCGACGTGTCATCGCGACCGAGCAGACGCAGGGAGGCGAGCCGCTGCTGAGTCTCCGGCTGCTGGCAGGTCTCGTTCCAGCGCTTGGGGCAGAGTTCGAGGACGCGCTTCGCCGGCCAGGACGGCAGGAGCGTGAGGACGTCGCGCAGGTAGGCCCACGGCTCGATGTCGTGCAGCTGGCAACTCGCGACGAGGGACACGACGACCGAGTTCCAGTGCGCGCCGTCGTCGCTGCCGCAGTAGAGCCAGTTGTGGGCGCCGACCTTCTCCCGCCTGAGCTCGTTCTCCGCGAGGTTGTTGTCCAGTCGCAGGATCCCGTCTTCCAGGAAGCGGGTGAGGTGCGTCCGGTGGTTGACGACGTAGTTCATCGCCTTGGCGATGGGCATCGCGTCGTCCACCTTGGCCCGCTCGGCGGCGATCCAGGCGAAGAGCTTGTCGATGACCGGCGCGGCCTCGGCCTTCCGCCGCGCGCCGTCGGTGATCCCGGTGGTGGGGTCGGTCGCGAGCCGGTGGGCGTCGTAGAGGAGCCCGATGAAGCCGATCAGGACCAGGGCGCGCCGTTCGTCGGTGGAAAGGGCGTCGAACGCACGCCGTCTCGCATGCGCCCAGCACCCCACCTCGGTGATGGCCGCCTCGCGCCGATAGAGCTCGTGGTAGACGCTCGAGGCGTCGGCGAGGACGTAGCCGCGGTAGCCCTTGAGCAGATCCGCCGGGACGAGACCATCGTGGGTCTTGGTGTGGCGGAAGAGGACATGGTCCCGCTCCGCAACCGCCACCCAGAAGTGGTTGCGCCGGCACTGCTCCTTGGCGAGCACCAGGACACCGGTGGCGTCGATGGAGATCCAGCGGGCGTTCGCGCGGGCGTCGTCCCACATCGCCTCGACCACCCGACCGAGCAGGGCCACCGAGCCCTGGACGAAGCCGCAGAGGGTGGAGCGCGGGAGGTGCAGGCCCAGGCGCCGGAAGATCTTCTGCTGCCTGTGCAGCGGCAGGTGATCGGCGTACTTCGAGACGAGCACGTAGGCGAGCAGGCCCGGTCCGGCGAGCCCGCGCGGGATGGGCCGCTCGGGCATCGGGGCGACCACGATGCGGCCGGGCGCCTGTCCCTCGACCTCGGTCACCGTGGCGGCTTCCGGCTCCGGCCGCCTGTACTTGTTCCGGACCACCCGGACGCGCACCAGCGACGACGGGCGGTGGTCGAGGTGCTCGCTCACCTCCTCCCCGATCTTCACGAGCGCGTCGCCGCCCGGGAGCAGTCGCTCCGGCGGCTCGAGCACGATGGTCTCAACGGGGAGATCCTCGAGGGACAGGTCACGCCGGCCGTGCGGAACGGGCGGCTTCTTGTCCACCTTGCGGCGCGCAACCTCGGCCTGGGCGCGCTCGCGGAGCTTCGCGAGCTCCGACTCGACCTGCTCCAACTCGGCGGCGCCGCCCCCGCGGGCACGCTCGAGGGCCTCGAGTACCGGCCCAAAGGCGAGCTGGACCTGCGCCGGATCGACGGTCTCAGCCTTCTTGCCGAAGAGCTGTCGCTTCAGCCGCTCCAGCTCGAGGGTGACGAGCAGGTAGAGCTTCCTGTACTCGTTCCGCTCGTGCTCGGCGCACTCGGCCCGGACCTTGAGCTCGTCCCGCTCGCGCTCGATCTTCGCGAGCTTCTCCCGCAGAGACGCGATCTCGAGGTCTTGCGCGGCGGCGGTCACGCTCCCGATTAATTACTGTGGGTTGATCCCTGACGCAAGGCCGCGTCGCGCGCCAGCCGCGCGATCTTTCGGGGCGCCGCCTTCGATGGGGGAAGCTGCACGCCCTCCAGGATCGCCGCCATCTCCACCGGATCGATGATGACGCTCGTTGCACCGGGCGCCGCCTCCGGGATTCGGAAGAAGCCGCGGTTGTCGAGGACCTTGTAGAGCAGGCAGTAGCCCGTGCGGTCGTGCCAGAGCAGCTTCAGCTTGTCGCGCCGCTTGTTGGTGAAGACGAAGAGCGCGCCGGCCCCGGGGTCCTGCGCAAGGAGCTCGCGCGTCGTTTCGGCCAACCCGATGAACCCGCGGCGCATGTCCACCGGCGTCGCCGCAGCCCAGATCTTCACGCCGGGCGGGATCACGACCGCACCTCCTCGAGCACCCCGACGAGACGGACGAGCTCCGCCGCGTCGAACCCGCCAGGCACCCTCACCACCCGGCCCGCTTCCAGCACTACCTCGAAGGTCGTCGTGGTGGTGGGCTTCGTCGTCAACGGGCCGGTCGCCGCCTTCAGCTCCACGAACCGGAGCGGCGCCTCGGCACCCGGTGCCCGCCCGCGTCGCTGCGCGAGCTTCCACTTCCAGGATGACAGGGAGCCCGCCGGTAGCCCTTCCCGTGCGGCGAACATCCGGATGCTCAGGCCGCTCCGCTCGAGCCGCTCCACCCGCCGCGCCCACTTCGCCTCTGCTCCGCTGCTCACTGCCCTCGACCGCTCCGCCATCGCCGCCCTCCTGACGACGACGAAGCTACGGCAGGTCAGGCCCGACCGCTCGGACGTGGTTCACCGGACGCGTACGTTTGAGGCGCCCTCGATCTCCAGCTTCAGCCCCTCGCCCAGGAGAGCCGCACACCGCGGTCCCACGAGCGCCTCGAGGTCCATCCCGGCCCGCACGAGTTCGCGCAGCAGCTTCTGCTCGGTCGC
>JADGQZ010000068.1 GCA_017881345.1 Myxococcaceae bacterium
CCCAGCATGAACCACAGCTTCGCGACGGCTTGCTTCGCGCCGGGGTATTGCGCCGGGCCGGCGGCGGTGGTGAGGAGCATGGTGTGCGTCAGCCGCCCGGCGCTCAACACCCCTGCCCGGTACAGCAGCGTGATCACGCCGCCCACCACGAACAGCAGCGCCAGACCGGCTCCGGCGCCGAGCAGGGCGCGCCGGCCCGTCGAGCCTTCTTCGCCACCGATCCAGGACTGCCGGTCGAGGAAGAAGAGCGCGAGCAGGATGGGGAGCCCCACCAGCGCGAAGTGAAAGCGTGCCCCCGTCGCCGCGCCCACGAGCGCTCCAGCCACGAGGAAGGTGCGCCAGGTGGTGGACTTGCGAGGTCCCACCAGCAGACCGATCGCAAGCAAGGAGAGAACGAGCCCGAGCGACTCCGTCCGGACAAAGTGACTGTACTGCACGTGGATGGGCAGGGTCGCCAGCAGGACGGCCGCCACGGCAGCGACGACGACAGGGGCGGTGCGAACGAAGAGTCGGTAGGCGAGCACGACCGCGACGACGTAGAGGGACAGCGTCAGCGCGCGCATCGCGGTGTACACGCCCTGCGCGTGTTCGAACGCGAAGTCGGAGGCGCTCCCGATCGAAGTCAGGCCTAGCAACCTCGCCACGAGCCACACGAGCGCCGTGCCCAGGCTGGTGAGCGTCATGAACGGGGTCCCGGGGATGTCGAAGAAGGTCTGCGCCGGGTCCAGCCTCAGCTGCCTGATCACCTCGTTGAAGAAGACGACCTCGTCGGTGTTGAACCACCAGGGAATCAACAGCCCGCGCCAGACCCGGGAGACGATCCACGCCACTACCGCGAGCACGGCCAAGAGGCCGGCCCACGCGGCCGCTCCAGGCCGCCCCACCGTCGCCGGGCTCGCTCCGCAGTTCTGGCTGGAAGGGTCGTTCACGAGGTTGGTCACCGGCCGACAGGGCGTCCATGACATGAGCGCGCCTTGCCGCGCTGTCTTACCCGGTCTCGGCGTCCCAACGCCAGACCAACGGGACGGCGTGGGGCGTGGGGCGAGCCGGCCCGCCGCACTCCTCACGAAGCTCGCTTGACAAGTCCTGCTCGGCTGAGGCAGCAGTTCCCGGGGAGATCACTCCAGGCGGTAGACCGTTTCGAGCTCGTTCGTGATGATGGGAATCGGCCGGCGCGTCAGGGCGTGTTCGAGCTCGGCCGTCTCGGCGCGAGGGAGCGGCATGCCCTGTAGCAGCGTCACGGCACCCTCGGGCGAATCACGATACGGGGGTCCATCGTCATCGAGCCTCTTCGTCCAGAGATTGTAGTAGAATGCGCGCGGGAACAGCCGTCGGAGCTCCTGTGACCGGTACTGGCCGGAGAAGGCGTTCCCGAAGTGGAGCGCGTAGGCGGGCGCCGACGCGCGGTAGTAATAGACCACACGAGCATGCTCGGAGCGCCGCTCGACCTCCGCGCTGATCGCGAGTTGTTTCACCTGATCCGCTGCGAGCGTGCGCCTCAGCGTCAGGACCTCGCGGGCCTGGAGCGCACCCGCCCCCAGGATCGCCGCGACCCCCGCTGCGACGAACATTGGCCCCGCTCGCCGAAGCCGAGGCTCGAGCAGCATGACGGAGAGGGCCAAGCTCACACCCACGAGGCCGAGGGCTGGCAGCAGGTAGTGGGGCCCGGGATGCCGCGCCACGAAGAGGACCGACCCGACCTCCGCCGCCAGCAGTCCGAGCAGCGCCCGGCGGAAGGCAGAGGTACGCTCTGCCTCACCCGGAGGAAGACCAGCCCTGATGCAGGCCGCGACACCGAGGAGCAACGCCACCACGAGAGCGGGCTGCTGCAGCAGGAGGAGCTGGATGTTGGTGAAGTACACCCCCGGCTCGAACAGGCTCTCCCCACCACCTCCGTAGGTCCCGGAGTGGGTGGCGATCCGCGTGAAGAACGCGAAGGAGCCGGCGAGCGCCCTCCACGCCGGCAGGACGAGCATGACGCCCGTGAGGGCGGCCGCCGCTGCGAACACGGCGCGCGATCGCCAGCCGACGAGCACGACCATCGGTAACGCGAGCAGCGGCAGCGCCGTGATCTTCGAAGCCAGGGCCATGCCGAACAGCGCGCCGAGCGTCGCGGCGGCCGTGGCAGACCGGCGGCGCGCTTCGCCGCTCATGCCAGCCATGACGGTGGCCCCCATCGCCGCGGAGATCGCGAGCAGGAGCGGCTCTGGCTTCACGCACAGCGCGTGACCGACCGCGGTCGTCGACAGGAGTGGCGTGAGCTCGACCACCACTCCCGCCGCGGCGCTCCCCGTCGCCTTCCGCGTGCAGAATCCCAGCGCGGTGAGCGCGGCGGCGTAGAGGAGGAGCAGCACCCAGTTCGCGATGGTGAGGTAGCTCTCGGGCCGGCTCAACACGTCGTCCTCGACGGTTCCGCGGCCGACGAGGAGGTGCGCGCCCCGGATGACGGCGGCGACCAGCAGCTGCACTGCTGTGCCGGGATGATCGGCGTGAACTGGCGCGCGCCCCTGGGCGATGTTCAGCGCGTTGAGGAGGTACGGATAGTCGGGATCGAGATTCCAGGCGAGCCAGTATGGACCCTTGGCCGCGAGGACCGCCCACCACACCACGAGCACCGTCGCCGGGACCACGAGCAGCAGGAGTGATTCGAGCTGGCGAGCGGAGGCTCTCACCTGGCTTCTCCGTCAACCTGCGCTGACGGGACCGAGGTCCGCTTCAGGATCAGATGGGCGAACATCGCCAGGCTGTCCGCGGCCGGCGAAAGGACGTACTCGATCGCCTTCCAGAGCGAGAACGACCACCCCGGGGAGAGCGAGC
>JADGQZ010000069.1 GCA_017881345.1 Myxococcaceae bacterium
ACCTCGAGCTCGCACCGCGGCGCCCGCTGCTGGATGAGCGAACGCGCCCGCGCGAGCTTCGGCATCACCTCGTGGATGAACTTCTGCCCCCCGAACCCGGGGTTCACCGTCATCAGGAGCAGCAGATCGAGGCTCTCGATGACCTCGTCGATCGTCCCGAGCGGCGTCGCGGGGTTCAGCCCCACCCCGACCTGCTTCCCGAGCTGGCGCACCTGCTGGATGGCGCGGTGCAGGTTGGGAGTCGCCTCCTGGTGCAGGATCAGGAGATCTCCGCCCGCCTTGATGAAGTCCGCCGTGTATCGCTCCGGCCGCTCGATCATCAGGTGGATCTCGAGGGGCAGCTTCGTCCCCCGCCTCATCGCCTCGACGATCGGGATGCCGAGCGTCAGGTTGGGCACGAACAGCCCGTCCATGATGTCGATGTGGAAGCGGTCCGCTCCGCCCCGCTCGGCGTCGGCGACCTGCTCGCCCAGCCGCCAGTAATCGGCCGCGAGGATGGAGGGAAGGATCTTGACGCTCACCTCGACTCACCTAGCCCGGTCGCGGCAGCCCGGTCCACCAGGAAGGTGAGCCGCCCCGACGCCGGCTTGATGCCCCGGGCGGGAATCTCCTCCACGCGCGCGGTCCCCCGCAGGACTTCCCGGAGCGCCCAGGCCTTGTCATCGCCCGTGACCAGGAACAGCACCTCGGCCGCCGCGTTCAGCACCGGGTAGGTCATCGTGATGCGCTTCATCCGGAGCTTGTCTACCCAGTTCGCCACCACCCACCGGTTGTGCTCGGCCAGCGCCGGCGAGTGTGGAAACAGGGATGCGGTGTGCCCGTCGGGACCCAGGCCCAGAAGGACGAGGTCGAAGCTGGGGAACGTCGCCGTTCCGGGGAAGAGCTTCCGGAGCGTCTGCTCGTAGTCCTCGGCCGCCTCCTCCGCAGGGAGCTCGCCCCTGATGCGGTAGACGCCGGACTGATTCACGAACGGCAGACCGGTCAGTGTCTCGCGCGCCATCCTCGCGTTGCTCTCCGGATGGTCCGGCGGGACGTTCCGCTCGTCGCCGAAGCAGAACACCATCCGGTCCCAGGGCAGACGTGGCCCGGCAGCCATCTCCCTGTACAACGCCTTGGGGGTCGTCCCTCCCGAGAGCGCCAGCGTGAAGCGGCCGCGCGCGTTCGCTGCCGCCCAGGCCCGGTCATGTACCCACTGCGCCGCGGTGCGCGCGACCGCGGCCTGGCTCTCCAGCACTCGAAGCGTCGGACCCGCCATGGCCTGCCCACCTCAGCTCTCGTCGAAGGCCGCGCAGTGCGCTGCGCCCCACAGCGCCGCCCGGTCGTTGAGCACCACCACCACCGGAATGGACTCGAGCAACGGGCGCATCCGGCCCTTGTCCAGGAACACAGTCATGAAGAGCCCGTCCCGCATGAGACGCGAGAGAATCTTCGGCGCGATGCCCCCACCGAGGAAGACGCCGCCGGTGGCGAGCATCCGGAGGGCGACGTTCCCCGCCTCCGCCCCGTAGGCCGAGACGAAGAGATCCAGCGCCTTCACGCACACCGGGTCGGACTGGTCGAGGGCGCAGCGGGACACGACCGCCGCCGGGTCCTCCTTCGCGAACCGCTCGGTCAGCACTGCCGGCTCGGGGTCTCCCGAGCGCTGGCGCAGGAAGCGGTAGATGCGCACCAGCCCGCTCCCCGAGAGGATGCGCTCATAGCTCACCCGGCCTTTCTCGCTGGCGATGGACTCCATCAGGTCCGACTCGAGCCGCGTCCGCGGCGCGAAGTCCGCGTGCCCACCCTCGGTCGCGAAGGGCCGGTGCCGCTCTCCATCCCAGAACAGACCCGCTGCCCCGAGGCCCGTCCCGGCCGAGAGGATGGCCTGGTTTCCCACCGCGTCCGGCGCCCCCGCCTGGAGGATGGCGAGATCCGTCGGCTGGAGGTGACGGAGCCCGTAGGCGTTCGCCTTCAGGTCATTGAGCAGGGTCACCCTGGGGACTCCGAGGATGGTCGCCAGCCGGCCCGCGTCGACGACCCAGGGCAGGTTTGGCGTCTCGATGCGCCCGCCCTTCACCGGGCCGGCCACCCCGAGCGCCACCGCCGTCGCGAGGGGCCGCACCTCGTCGACGAACCGCCGGACGATGGTCTCGAGATCGGGCGCCGACCGGCTGGGGTAGATGACCTCCCTGGTCAGCAGCAGCCGCCCGGCCTGGACCTCGAATGTCGCGAGCCGTGCGTTCGTCCCGCCGATGTCCCCGGCGACGATCACGTCCCCGAGTTCTCCCAGTGCCGGCCCTCCCGCCGGAGCAGCTCGTCTGCCTCCGCCGGCCCCCAGCTTCCCGCCGGGTAGTTCGGGAAGTTCCGCGGCGGCAGCGCCTTCCAGACGTCGAGGACGGGCTGCACCATCGACCAGCCCGCCTCCACCATGTCCGCGCGCTGGAACAGCGTCGCGTCGCCGATCATCGCGTCGTAGAGCAGCGTCTCGTATCCGGTGCTCGCGACCTTGCCGAAGTAGTCGACGTAGTCGAAGTCCATCTCCACCGCGCCCACCGTCAGCACCGGGCCTGGCACCTTCGCCCCGAACCGGAGCGAGATGCCCTCCTTGGGCTGGATGTGGATGTAGAGCCGGTTGGTCGTCAGCCGGTCCACCGAGGTGTGCTGGAAGAGCATCGCCGGCGCCTGCTTGAACTGGATGACGATCTGGGTGACTCGCTTCGGGAGCCGCTTCCCGGTGCGCACGTAGAACGGCACGCCCGCCCACCGCCAGTTGTCCACGTTCAGGCGCATCGCGACGAACGTCTCGGTGGTGCTGTCGGGCGGGACCTTCTCCTCCTCGCGGTAGCCCGGGACCTTGCTCCCGTCCACCTCACCCGGCCCGTATTGCCCGCGCACCGCCTGCTGCAGCACGGCCTCGGGCGAGAGTGGCTCCACGGAGTTCAGGAGCTTCACCTGCTCGTCGCGCACCGCGTCCGGACTGAACGAGATTGGCGGCTCCATCCCGACGAGGCTGACCAGCTGCGCGATGTGGTTCGGGACCATGTCCCGCATCGCGCCCGCGGTGTCGTAGTAGCCGCCGCGCCCCTCCACGCCGAGCTCCTCGGCCACGGTGATCTGCACGTGGTCGATGTAGTTCCGGTTCCAGATGGGCTCGAACATCCCGTTCCCGAACCGGAAGACCATGAGATTCTGGACCGTCTCCTTGCCCAGGTAGTGGTCGATCCGGAAGATCTGCTTCTCGCCCAGCACCGACCGGATGTTCCGGTTCAGCTCCACCGCGCTCGGCAGGTCGTGCCCGAACGGCTTCTCGATGATCACCCGCCGCCAGCGCCCGCTCTCCTCCTTCGCTAGACCGCTCTTGCCGAGGTTCTGGACGATGGGCGCGAAGACCGTTGGCGAGACCGAGAGGTAGAACAGGTAGTTGCCCGGCGTGCCGATCTGGGCATCGGTCTTCTTGAGAAACTCGGCCAGACCGGTGAACGACTCGGCCTTCGTCGCGTCCGCGGGGAAGTAGAAGATCCGTTCGGAGAGCGCGCTCCACGCCGCGCGCATCGGCTCGGTGGAGAGCACCTTGTCCTCGGGCGTCACCTCGTCCCGGAACTGCGCGTTGCTCATCTGCGTCCGCGCCACCCCGACCACCGCCATGTTGCGCGGCAGGAACCCCGCGTTCTGGAGGTTGAGGATCGCCGGGATGAGCTTGCGTTTCGTCAGGTCACCCGAGGCCCCGAAGATGATGACCACGCACGGGTCGCCCGTCCGGTTGTGGGGAGGGGTGAGCGCCGTCTCGAGCTTCTTCACCATCTACTTGGGCTCCACGTGGCCACCGAACTGCTTGCGCATCGCCGAGAGCAGCTTCTCGGCGAAGGTGTGCTGCTGCCGCGAGCGGAAGCGGGTGTAGAGCGCCGCGGTCAGCACCTCGGCCGGCACCGCCTCGGCGACCGCCGCCTCCACCGTCCACCGGCCTTCGCCCGAGTCCTGGACGAAGCCGGAGTAGGCGTCGAGCTTGGGGTCCTCGGCCAGGGCGATGCTGGTCAGATCGAGGAGCCAGCTCGAGACCACGCTCCCTCGCCGCCACAGCTCGGCGATGTCCGCGACGTTCAGGTCGTAGCGGAGCTCCTCGGGGAGCTGCTCCGAGGTGGCGTTCTTGAAGATGTCGAACCCCTCGGCGTACGCCTGCATCAGCCCGTACTCGATGCCGTTGTGAATCATCTTCACGAAGTGGCCCGCGCCCGAGGGCCCGCAGTGGAGATAGCCGAGCTCGGCGGTGCTCTTGCCATCCCGGCCGGGCGTCGCGGGGATGTCGCCCCGGCCCGGGGCCAGCGTCCGGAGCACCGGCTCGATGCGCTGCACCGCCTCCTTCGGGCCACCGACCATCAGGCAGTAGCCCCGTTCCACGCCCCACACCCCACCGCTGGTCCCGGCGTCGACGTACTGGATGCCCTTCTTGCCGACCTCCTTCGAGCGCCGGACGTCGTCCTTGAAGAAGCTGTTGCCGCCGTCGATGATCGTGTCTCCGGCCTCGAGCAGCTTCGCCAGCGACTGCACCGTGTCCTCGGTGGGCCCGCCGGACGGGACCATGACCCACACCGCGCGCGGCTTCTGCAGCTTGGAGACCAGCTCCTCGAGGCTCTTCGCCCCGGTGGCGCCTTCCTTGACGAAGGCCCCCACCACTTCGGCGCCACGGTCGTAGACCACGCAGGTGTGGCCGTCCTTCATCAGCCGGCGGACCATGTTCCCGCCCATCCGGCCCAGGCCGATCATTCCGATCTGCATCGTGTCGCTCCCGACTGCCGACTACCCGTGAGGACTGCGCCCAGCGTGTCTCAGACCGCCCCGTCGATGGCCTCGCGCAGCTTCCGCAGCGCGGCATCGAGCGGCCCGCGCAGGTGCACCCGCAGCGCCCGGCGCTTCCGCGCCGCGAGCACCTCGAAGTCGCCCCGCGCCTGCGCCGCCTTCACCACCCCGAAGGTGTACTTCTGCCCCGGCACGGGGAGCTGCAGCGGATCGTCGCAGGTGACCTGCAGGAAGACGCCGGTGTTCGGGCCCCCCTTGTAGGCCTGCCCGGTGGAGTGCAGGAAACGTGGCCCGAAGCCGAGACAGGTGGCGACCTTCTTCGCGTCGCGTACCCGGATGCGTGAGGCCTGCAGCACGGCCTCGTTCTGCTCGGTCATCGGGATGTACGCGAGGAGCCCCAGGTAGTCCCCTGCCCCGAGCCGGCGGAGGTGGGCGCGGAGCACGCTGGCGAGCGTGTTGCTCCCCTGCAGCGCCTGGGCGTTCGCCGGATCCGCGAACAGCGCCACCGCCCCGTCCTCGAAGAATGGCCGCTCGTCCGGCAGCGCGCCGGTCTTCTCCACCGCGTCGGTGAGCTTGCGGGTCTCGATCTTGCTCGCCTCGACGTCGGGCTGGTCGAACGGGTTGATGCCGAGGATCGAACCCGCCACCGCGGTGGCGATCTCCCAGCGGAACATCTCCTGGCCCAGCGTGTACTTGTCCTCGACCGAGATGCGCACCACCGGATGACCGGCCTTCGCCAGCGCCTCCACGGCCTGGTCCTGCCCGGTGTCCGGCGCCGGCGCGAGACGGAGATGGGCGAAGAGCCGGTCCTGCCCGTACTTGTCCGGAGTGCCGAGCGCCTCGCGGTCCACCGGGATGAGCCCCTTGCCCTGCTTGCCGGTCGACTCGGCGATGAGCTGCTCCAGCCATGCGCCGACGTCGCCGATGCCCGGGCTGGCGATCAGCGTCACCTTGTTCCGGCCCGCCTTCCCCAGCGTCCCGAGCACGGCGCCGAGGATGCCACCCGGGTTCTTCGAGGCGACGACGCTGCCCGCGCACGCCTCCACCATGGCCAGCGTGCTGCCCAGGAATCGCGGCAGATCCACGCCCATCACCCCCGCCGGGACCAGGCCAAAGTTGGAGAGCGCCGAGTAGCGTCCGCCGATGCTCGGCCTCCCGGGGAAGATCGCCCGGAAGCGGTGCTCCTTCGCCACCTGCTCCATCTTCGAGCCGGGGTCGGTGATGGCCACGAAGTGGCGGCCTGCCTTCTCCTGCCCTACCGCCTCGACGGTCTTCGCCCAGAAAAACTGGAAGAAGATGTTCGGCTCGAGCGTGCTCCCGCTCTTGCTGGAGACGATGAACAGCGTGTGCGCCGGATCGACCCGCTCGCTGACGGAGGAGACCTGCACCGGGTCGGTGGAGTCGAGCACCAGCAACTCGGGCTTCCCCTTCACCGGGCCGTAGGTCCGGGCCATCACCTCGGGGCAGAGCGAGCTGCCGCCCATGCCCAGCAGCAGCGCGTTCCGGAACCGGTCCTCCCCGATCGACCCGAGGAAGGCTTCCAGCTCCGGGCTCACCGGCGCCTGGGCGTCGACGATGTCCAGCCAGCCAAGCCACTTCGCCTCGTCCTGACCGGTCCACAGGGACGCGTCGCGGCTCCACAGCCGCTGCATCTTCCGGCCCTGGTCCCAGTCGGCCAGGGTCCGCTTCACCTCCGAGTCGAGCTCGGAAGGAAGATGCAGGGAGATGGAGTTCACTTGCGGCCTCCGCCGCTCTTCACCCGGGTCCCCACCGCGGAGATCAGCTGCTCGAAGCTCTCGGAGAAGCTCTTCACCCCATCCTCGACCAGCTGATCGGTGACCGCCTTCATCGAGATTCCGGCCTGCTCCAGCTTCCGCATCACCGCATCGGCCTCGTCCAGGCCTTGTTCCAGCGTGGGCCGGACCTTGCCGTGGTCGCGGAAGGCGTCGAGCGTCGCGGGGGGGATGGTGTTCACCGTGTCCCGGCCGATCAGCTCCTCGATGTAGAGCACGTCGGAGTACTTGGGATTCTTGGTCCCGGTGCTGGCCCAGAGGACCCGCTGCGTCTTGGCTCCCTTGGCGGCGAGCGCCTCCCACCGCGGGCCCGAGAACAGCTTCTTGTACTTCTGGTAGGCCTGCTTGGCGTTGGCGATCGCCACCTTCCCCTGGACCTCGTCGAAGAGAGCACGCTGCTGGGGCGTGGCGGTCTTCTCCCGGCTGGCGATCGTCTTCTCCACCAGGGTGTCGATCCGGCTCACGAAGAAGCTCGCCACCGACGTGCTCCTCGAGACGTCCTCGCCCCGGGCAGCACGCTTCTCCAGTCCGCGGATGTACGCCTCGGCCACGGCGACGTAGGCATCCTGGCTGAAGAGCAGGGTGATGTTGATGTTGAGGCCATCCGCGACGCATTGCTCGACCGCCGGCACTCCTTCCACCGTTCCGGGGATCTTGATCATCACGTTCTGCACGCCGAGCTTCTTCCACAGCCGTTGCGCCTCGACGATGGACCCCTTGGTGTCGTGGGCCAGGGTGGGTGACACCTCGATCGAGCAGTAGCCATCCCCGTGCTTGGTCTGCTCCCAGACCGGACGGAAGACGCGCGCCGCATCCCCGATGTCGCGGATGGCGAGCGCCTCGAACACCTCGCCCGCCGATGCGCCGCGGGGAGCCCACTCGCGGAAGAGATCGTCGTAGTCCTCGCTGCCCTCCACGGCCTTCTGGAAGATGGTCGGGTTGGAGGTCAGGCCCTTGATCCCATCGTTGTCGATCAGCCGCTTGAGCTCGCCGGAGGTGACGAGGCTCCGCCGCATGAAATCGAGCCAGACGCTCTGGCCCAGCTTGCCCAGCTCCAGGAGGGGATTCATGGCTGCTCCTTCGACCAGCGCCGTTCCAGCGCCTTGACCTTGCCCAGTCGCCGCTCGTGACGTTCCTCGTGTGTGTAACGGGCAGCGAGGAAGGTCTTCACCAGATCGTCCGCCAGCGCCGGGCCGATGACGCGGGCCCCGAGCACCAGGACGTTCATGTCGTCGTGCTCCACCCCCTGGTGGGCGGAGTAGCCGTCATGGCAGACGGCGGCGCGCACGCCGGGGATCTTGTTCGCCGCCACCGAGGCGCCCACCCCGCTGCCGCAGAGCAGCACGCCCCGGTCGACCCTGGCCTCGCGGACGGCCAGGCCCAGCTTCTCGGCAAAGTCGGGGTAGTCCACGGGAGCCTCGGAGTCCGTCCCGAGGTCCGTCACGTCGTGCCCGAGGGTGTGCACCACCGCGAGGAGATGCTGCTTCAGGGCGTAACCGGCGTGGTCGGCAGCGAGCGCGATCCGCATGGCCTCACTTGCCCTTTCCGAGCTGCTCCATCGCCGCCGCCACCACGTGGTCGGTGGTGAAGCCAAAGTGTTGCAGGAGGTCCTTCAGCGGCGCCGAGGCCCCGAAGCTCTTCATCCCCAGGATCTTCCCGGTCCGTCCCACGTAGGTCTCCCAGCCGAACATCGCCGCCTGCTCCACCGCGACCCGCGCGTTCACCGACGAGGGGAGCACCGACTCCCGGTACTCGGGCGGCTGCTGCTCGAACAGCTCCCAGCAGGGCATGCTGATCGCCCGGGCGCGGATGCCCTCGGCCCTGAGCTTCTCGTGCGCCTCGACGATGAGCCGGACCTCGCTCCCGGTGGCCATCAGGAGCACCTCGGGCTTGCCTCCCTCGGCGTCGAGCAGGACGTAGGCGCCCTTCCGCGCGCCGCTGGCGGGCGCGACCTTCGTCCGATCGAAGGTGGGGAGCGCCTGCCGGCTGAAGACCAGGATCGCCGGGTGGTGCTTGCTCTCCATCACCACCCGGTAGCACTCGGTCACCTCGTTGGCGTCGCCCGGGCGGAGGACGAGCAGCCCGGGCATCGCGCGGAGCGAGGCGATCTGCTCGACCGGCTGGTGGGTGGGCCCGTCCTCGCCGAGCCCGATGGAGTCGTGGGTCATCACGTGGAACGCCGGGATCTCCATCAGCGACGAGAGGCGCACCGGCGCGCGCATGTAATCGACGAAGGTGAGGAAGGTGCTCCCGAACGCGCGGAGCTTGCTCACCACCATCCCGTTCACGATCGCGCCCATCGCGTGCTCGCGAACTCCGAAGTAGATGTTGCGGCCTCCGGGCTCGTCCGCGGCCAGGTTCGGCTCCCCCTTGATGGTGGTCTTGGTCGAACCGCTGAGGTCCGCCGCGCCCCCGAGCAGCCAGGGGATCTTCTTCGCCAGCGCGTTCAGCACCTGGCCGGAGGACTCGCGCGTCGCGAGGCCCTTCGGGTCCGCAGGGAAGACGGGCAGCTCGCTGTCCCAGCCGGCCGGGAGCTCGAAGCGGTCGATCTGGTCCAGCTCCTTCGCCAGCTCGGGGAACTCCTTGCCGTACCGGGCCCGGAGCGCCTCCCAGTCCTGGTGGAGCTTCTTGCCGCGCGCCCCGATGCCCTGGTCGAAGTGCTCACGCACTCCGTCCGGGACGAGGAACTGCGCGTCCTCGGGCCAGCCGTAGAACTTCTTCGCCGCGCGCACCTGCTCGTCGCCGAGCGGCTCGCCGTGGGCCGCGCTGGTGTCCTGCCTCTTCGGGCTGCCGTAGCCGATGTGCGAGTCGACGACGATGAGCGTGGGCCGGCCCTGCTGCTTGAAGAACTGGAGCGCCTTCGAGAGCTGGGCGAGGTCGTTCGCGTCCGTCACGTGGGTCGTCGCCCAGCCGTACGCCTCGAAGCGCCTGGGGACGTCCTCGTTGAACGAGAGCGAGAGCTTCCCGTCGAGCGAGATGTGGTTGTTGTCGTAGAGCCAGCAGAGGTTCGGGAGCTTCAGGTGACCGGCGAGCGACGCGGCCTCCGAGGAGATTCCCTCCATCATGCAGCCGTCGCCCAGGATGGCGTAGACGTCGAAGTCGAACAGCGTGAAGCCGGGCCGGTTGTAGTGGGCGCCCATCCACCGGGACGCGATGGCCATCCCCACCGAGTTCGCCGCGCCCTGCCCGAGCGGTCCGGTGGTGGACTCCACCCCGGTGGTGAGGCGGTACTCGGGATGGCCCGGGGTCCGGCTGTCGAGCTGGCGGAAGTGCTTGATGTCGTCGAGCGAGACCGCGGGCGCGTCGAGCACCCGCCCCTCGTGGTCCACCTGTCGCACGCCCGTCAGGTGGAGCACCGAGTAGAGGAGCATCGAGGCGTGCCCGTTGGAGAGCACGAAGCGGTCCCGGTTGGGCCACGTCGGGTCGGCCGGGTCATAGCGGAGCACGTTCTGCCAGAGCGCATATGCCACCGGTGCGAGCGCCATGGGCGCGCCGGGGTGGCCCGAGTTCGCCTTCTGCACCGCATCGATCGAGAGCGTGCGGATGGTGTCGATGGCGAGCTTTTCGATTCCAGGCTGGGGCACTAGGAGCTCCACGATGTGGGGAAACGGCGCCGATAGGCCGACGACGTGTTTCTGGCGCACCGGACGGTCCGACACAAGGCGCACCTGGGTGACGGTCGCCGGGGTGAAGGGTTGCGTTACGGCTTCAACACGCCGGGCTCCGCCAGGCGTTCCTTTCGTCGCCCCCGGAATGGCCGGTACACTCGCGCCGAACTGATGTCCGACACGCGGGCGGCCATCCGCGAGCTGCGCTCCCTCGGCGAGAAGCGAAGTACGCAGGGTCTCACCGACCAGGAGCAGAGCCGGCTCGCCGAGCTGAGAGAGAGGCTGGGGTTGCCATCCGAGCCGGCGCAGAGCCGGTCCGGTGGCCCGCGGCCTGGCAGCGCTCCGTCCGCGACTCACCCGGTCGCGGCGGTCGCAGTCCCGCAACCGCCCGCCGGTGCCGTGGCGCTCCCGAAGCTCGGGGCACCCGTCGGCCCGGCCGCGTTGCCGAGCTTCGCGCCCGTGCCCGCACCGGAGCCGGATGCGCCGGCGCTCGTGCCGAGTCGTGGCCCCCGAATCGAGCCCGCTCCCGCTGCGCAGCAGGTTGGCGACTTGACCGACCAGCCCCTCCCCGACCTCGAGGCGGCCGTCCTCGGGGCGATGGTGCAGGGCATCACGCCCGCGCCGCCCGATGCCCCCGCCGACCTCGCCCCGGACCTCCTCGACCCAGGCGCGCCGGAGGGCGGCGCCAGCCTCGAGGCACCCCCCGAGCTCCCCACCGACGACCTCTTCCCGCCGACGGAGAGCGCTGCGCTCGACGCCCTCCCCGAGCTCACGGCCGACGGCCTCTCCCCGCCGACGGAGAGCGCCGCGCTCGATGCCCTCCCCGAGCTCCCCACCGACGGCCTCTCCCCACCGACGGAGAGCGGCGCGCTCGACGCCCTCCCCGAGCTCACGGCCGACGGCCTCTCCCTCCCGACCGAGAGCGCCGCGCTCGAGGCCCTCCCCGAGCTCACGGCCGACGGCCTCTCCCTCCCGACCGAGAGCGCCGCGCTCGAGGCCCTCCCCGAGCTCACGGCCGACGGCCTCTCC
>JADGQZ010000070.1 GCA_017881345.1 Myxococcaceae bacterium
GACGGCGGCCGGCCCGGGGCGCCTCCAGGGCGGAGCGGAGGCCGCGGCGGACGCGGCGCGGCCGAGCTCGGGCGCACGGGCGTGGGGGTGGGCGCGGCAGCCGGCGTGGGAGAGGCCGGCCCGGCGGCGGGCGACGGCGTGCCCGGCGTGGGAGTGCCCGGCCCGGGAGACACCGGGCCGGTGGTGGGCGCCGGACGGCGCACCACCTCGACCGTCGGTGGACGGCGGCCCTTGCGATCAACCATCCCCGGACTTCTCCAGGGCAGGAACGACGACGCGCCAGTGACCAGCCTCGCGGACGAGACGAACCTCCTCCACGCTCCCGTGCGAGGTGACCGCGAGCACCGCGGTCCGGCCGTCGTCGGAGCGGACCGAGAGCTGAGTGGCAGCGGGAGGCCTCGGGTCGGCCAGGAGAAGGTCCATCGGCGCGGGGTGCAGCGCCCCGCCGCTGGCCCTGGCGAGCTCCTCGGCCCGCGCCGTCAGCGCCGAGCGGCTCCGCTCGGTGAGCAGGGCCAGGGCGCGCGCGTCCTCGTCGCGCTGCACCGCCGAGAGCAGGCTCCGGTACGCCTCGACCGGCGTGTCGTCCGGGAAGCGGTGACAGCCGGCGGCGGCCAGGAGCAGCAGGGCGAGGAGGCGGGGCACGACGGGGGCGCATCGTCCGCAAAGCGGGGGCGGGGCACAAGCGGAGAAACACTCCGGGCGACCCGGCCCCCCGCACCAGGGGGACGCCGATGTGTCCGCGCTGGCGCGCGGAGCGTCCGGGCTCAGCCCCGGCACGAGGGCTCAGCGCTTGCGCAGGCGCGCCCGGTAGACCGGCTCGCCGCTGGCGAGGTACCGGCGCTCCCGGCTGCTCGGGACGTCCTCCGGATCAGGGGGGTGAAAGGCCCCGGGGCCGAGCGGGTTGTGCCAGCCGGCCGCCTCGAGCGTGGCGAGCATCTCCTCGGCCCGGGCCTGCACGTCCGTCCGGAGGTCGAACAGGCCTCCCGGCGCGGACCGCTCGAGCAGCAGGGCGGCGAAGCCGGGGGTGAGGATGGCGCGCTTGCGGTGCGCACGCTTCCACCATGGGTCCGGGAACTGGAGATGGATTCCGGACAGGCTCCCGGGGGCGAAGAGCCGGGGGATGACCGCCCGGGCGTCGGCCTCGACCACCCGGAGGTTCCGCAGCCCGCGGGTCCTCGCCCGGTGCTCGAGCTCGCGCGCGTACTTCTTCCGCCACTCGATGGCCACGTACCGGACCCCGGGATGGCGCGCTGCGTGGCCCAGGGCGAAGGCCCCAGCCCCGGAGCCGATCTCCAGCTCCAGCGGCCCGGGCCCGCCGAACACGTCCGCCCAGTCGGGGGGGGTCAGCAGCGTGAGGAACTCGGCGCCAGCCGGTTCGGGTCGAAGGAGTGGACCTCGGGTCATGAAATGGCGGAGACCGAGCGGGTGGAGCGGATGATCGCGCCGCAATCGCGGACGAGGTCAAGGAGCGAGGAGGGAGCGGGACTCGGGTCCCGTGACCGACGAGCGACGTAGAGATCGACCGCGAGGGCAAGCGAGGGCCGATCGACCCGCTCGGTTTCCGCCATGAGGGACTGCGCCGTCTAGCACGTGCTAGAGGGCGGGCCACATGAAGGTGCTGCACTCGCTGGAGGATGCGCGCGCCCTGGCCGGAATGGCGCTGGCCCTGGGCAACTTCGACGGGGTCCACCTCGGGCACCGCTCGCTGTTCCGGGAGGCGGCAGAGCACGGCCGGCCGGGCGCGCTGACCTTCGAGCCCCACCCGGGGAAGGTGCTGCAGCCGGAGCTCGCACCCCGGCTCATCACGCCCCTGCCCCGGAAGCTCCAGCTCCTGGAGGCCGCGGGGCTCGACGTTGTGGTGGTGCTTCCCTTCAGCCTCCAGTTCGCCCGCACCCCGGCCCGGGACTTCGAGGCGATGCTGTTCGACGGCGCGCGGCTCCGGACGGTGGTCGTCGGGGGCGACTACACCTATGGAGCACACCGGGCGGGCTCGGTGACCACCCTGCGCGAGGCGGCGGCCGCCCGCGGGGCGACCGTGGCGGTGGTGGAGCCGGTGACGGTCGGGGGCGTGGTGGCGTCGTCCTCCCGCATCCGGGAGTACATCCTCGAGGGCCGGGTGGGCGCCGCCCAGGCGTTGCTCGGCCGGCCCTTCGATCTCGACGGCGTGGTGGTGAAGGGCGACGGCAGGGGGCGGAGCATCGGCTGGCCCACGGCGAACGTGGACACCCACGGCGAGCTGCTCCCGGCGTCCGGGGTGTACGCGGTCCGGGTGCGCACCGCGGACGGCTGGCACGGCGGCGCGGCGAACATCGGCACCAAGCCCACCTTCGGCGGGTCCGCGGTGACGGTGGAGGTCCACCTCCTCGACTGGTCTGGCGACCTCTACGGGCAGGAGGTCCGGGTCGAGTTCCTGGACCGGCTGCGCGCCGAACGGCGGTTCGGATCGGTGTCGGAGCTCACCGCCCAGATCCAGCGGGACGTCGAGACGGCGCGGGTGGTGCTTGCACGCACCTCGGCGCTTCCTTGACACCTCTTTTTTCGGCCCCTTAGATCGACGCTCCACGGCGCTGCTGCCGTCACGGCTCGAGCAGGGTCCGTGGCCGTCCACGCCACCGTCCAGGGGTAGAGAGCGAACGCATGTCTTCCGGCCGCCTTGGTGAGTTGCTCGTCCGGGAGAACCTGATCTCCGTCCAGCAACTGCGCAAGGCGCAGGAGGAGCAGCAGAAGACCGGGACCCGCATCGGCTCCGCGCTGATCAAGGTCGGCGCCATCGAGGAGCACAAGCTCACCGACTTCCTGAGCAAGCAGTACGGGGTCCCGGCGATCAACCTGAAGGACTTCGAGATCGACCCGGAGATCGTCAAGCTGGTCAAGAAGGAGGTCGCCCAGAAGCACCTGGTCATCCCGGTGAACCGGGCAGGCCAGTCGCTGATCGTGGCGATGAGCGACCCCTCCAACATCTACGCCGTCGACGATCTCAAGTTCACCACCGGGTACAACATCGAGCCGGTGGTCGCGTCCGAGCCGAGCATTCGCGAGGCGATCGACCGTTACTACGCCGAGAAGGGTCCCACGCTGGACGAGATCCTCGGCCAGGCCGACGAGCAGGTGGAGGTCGCCGAGGAGGAGGATGACGAGTTCGACGTCAAGGCGGCCGAGGACGCTCCGGTCGTCAAGCTCGTCAACCTCGTCCTGGTGGACGCGATCCGGAAGGGCGCCTCGGACATCCACGTCGAGCCCTACGAGAAGGACTTCCGGGTGCGGTTCCGGATCGATGGCGTGATGTACGACGTGATGCGGCCGCCGATGAAGCTGAAGAACGCGATCATCAGCCGCCTGAAGATCATGGCCTCGCTCGACATCAGCGAGCGCCGCCTCCCCCAGGATGGTCGCATCAAGATCAAGACCCCCGGCAAGGAGATGGACTTCCGGGTGAGCGTCTGTCCGACGCTCTTCGGCGAGAAGGTGGTGCTCCGGCTGCTCGACAAGTCCAACCTCCAGCTGGACATGACCAAGCTGGGGTTCGACGCCGAGCCCCTGAAGTGGTTCAAGGAGGCCATCGACCGGCCGTACGGGATGGTGCTGGTGACCGGGCCCACGGGCTCGGGGAAGACCACCACCCTGTACTCGGCCCTGACCTCGCTCAATACGCCCGACGTGAACATCTGC
>JADGQZ010000071.1 GCA_017881345.1 Myxococcaceae bacterium
AGCCAGCCCAGCACGGCGGTCTTCGGGGGCAGGGTGCTGATCGCGCTCAACACCTCCACCAGCCCGTTCTTCGGGGACGGTTCGGGGTCGTTGATCCGCGTGCTGTACTCGAAGAATGGCGGGAAGAGCTGGGCCAGTCCGGTGGTGGTCGCTCCGTCGACGACCAGGGACCCCCAGCACGTCCATCCATCGCTGACGCTCAGCGGGTTCGAGAAGGCCTACGTCGGCTACTACACCCAGCAGAGCGACGAGCGGCTGCGGACCGACATCGCCAAGCTCGAGATCGACGACGGCAAGGTGAAGGTCGATGAGCGGTCCGGCCTGAGCTCGGTGGCGTTCGACCTCACACCGAGCAACATCCTGCAGACGCTCACGCCGCTGGCGACGACCAACTACGACCGCGCGGTGCAGCGCTGCTACGACATCGGCGAGTACATGTCGGTGGACGCGGGCGGGTTCTTCAACTTCGGCCCGCCGACGGCCGCGTGGGGTGACAACCGGAACACCTGGACCGGCCCGCCGGGCTCGGCCGCGCCCGGTCCGCACGCGCAGCCGGACGTGTTCTTCGGCCGCGCGGACGACTGAGGGGTCTCGAGAGCGAGACGCCCCGATGCATCGGCCGGCGGCTGCCGCGCCGTGCATGGTCACGGATGAGAACGCCCCGCTCGGTCGACCGGCCGGGCGGGGCGAGTCGTTTCCCGCGGTTGAGGACGGATTACGAGGTGTCTGACACCTCGTGAGCCCCGCAACGAGCGCGTAACGAGGTGTTTGACACCTCGAAGTGGACGGTGGGTCCCGCAACTCGGACGCGCTCTCGGATCCGGGGACGGGTTCTGCTCTGCTCCCCGGCCCTCGATGACCTTCGCCCACGTCCTGACTGCCGCGGCGGTCGTGCTGCAGCTCGTCGCTCTCGATTCCGGGACCTACTCCCCCGTCACACCGACCGACGCCGTCGACCAGCCCGGGAGCCACACCGTCGTCGAGCACCTCGCGCCGGGCAAGGCGTACCGCATCCTCAAGACCGGTGGTCCCGAGCACCGCTGGTGCAAGCTCGAGACGCCCTCGGGCCCGGGCTGGGTCGTCTGCGCCGGTGCGAGTGGTGCCACTCCGGCGCCGTCGACCTCGACGTCCGCAAGCCGCAGTGGGTCCAGCAGTGGCGGCAGCTGCCCGACTCGCTGCGACGCGACCCCGCTGTTCGCCGCGATGCCCCCGCTGACCGCGACCGACCGCGAGGTGCTCCAGATGTGTCCGGCGCGCCCGGACGCCTCCGTGAGCCGCGGGGACGTCGAGCGCTTCTTCCGCGCCCACATCGAGGACCCGCGGATCCAGCGCGCACTGTCCCGCGCAGGTCGTTCGGGAGATCGCGAGGACAACGTGACCTGGCTCACCGGGCTCTGGATCGGCACTGGTCCGCGCAACGCCTTCACCCACGTCTTCTGCGGCGATGACTGGACGCGCGGGAAGATCGGCGGGCTGCACTGGCTGCCGCGGTACGTCCAGCTCGAGCAGGATGGGAAGGTCTGCTACCGAGGCCCGGCGAAAGGGAAGACGGCGCTGCAGGACGGCGAGTACACCTTCCGCTTCGTGGGCGTTTCGCCGTGGTCATGCGCCGTGAAGTCGGTCGGCGGCTTCACCGAGGACCACGACCCGGTCACGCTCGTTGCCCTCGGCATCCGAGCCTTCGTCCGCTGCTGCCCGCGCGAGGGGCGGAATGCGGTCGGCGTCTACGCGGGCGCCGACCTCGGTGGGCAGCGGTTCAAGATCGCCTGCGGGACACGGAACGGCACCTACGGCATCGCGACCTTCTATCCGGTCGACGAACGCCCGACCTGCGCCGAGTAGCAGCAAGCACGAAGCAGGAGCTTCCGGTCCGCGTCCGGATCGCACTGAACCTCGAGATGCAGTCGGTCCAGGTCGACGCGACGCGGCGCTACGACTTCGTTCCCGGCCTGCGGATCGCGGCCACGTTCTAGCGTCGGGTTGTTCTTGCAAGCCCCTGGCGAGTGCGCGCTAGGCTTCACGGCGAGGGGGGCTTCCATGCATCGAGGTGTGTCGCGCGCGGCGCTGCTCGGGGTGGGGTGGCTGGTCGCGTCGTCGTGTGCGCCCGTGCCGCCGTCGTCCCGCATCGAGATGCCCACCCGGCAGTTCACGATCGCCGACGCCAAGCTCCCGAGCGGGCTGCAGGTCACCGTCGAGGTCGACCCGACCGCACGGGTGGTGAGCAGCGCGCTGGTCATCGGCTCCGGTGCCGCGGACGACCCGCCCGGGCAGGAGGGCCTTGCTCACCTGGTCGAGCACCTCACCTTCCGTGCCCACCGGCCGGGGCAGCCGAGCCTCGCCACCTGGTTGGCGCTGCACGGCGTGGGGAGCTGGAACGCCAGCACCGAGCTGGACGCGACCACCTTCGAGGAGGTCGGTGCACCCGAGACGGTGGCCTGGATGATCGACGCCGAGGCTGCCCGGATGACCGCGCCCCTCGAGGGCGTGGATGAGGCCACATTCAATGCCGAGCGCAACGTGGTGATCGCCGAGCTGCACACCCTCGACGAGTCCGGGAAGTATCAGGAGGCCTGGACCACGCTGGTGTCGCAGCTCTTTCCACCGTCGCATCCGTATGCGCGCGGCGTCGGTGGCACTCCGAGGAGCCTGGCCTCCCTCACCCTCGAAGGGGCGCGGGTCTGGGCCAAGGCGCACTACGTCCCGCGCAACATCACCTGGGTGCTCGGTGGCGCGCTGGACCGAGCCCAGGTCGCCGCGATGCTCGAGCAGCGCGTTCCCGCACAGCTACGGGATGGCCCCCCCGGCGCTGCACCCCCGCCGCGCTCCATCACTGCGGTTGCACCTCCGCCGGCACCGGCCAAGCTCCCGACCATCACCGCGCCGGTGAGTCGTCCCCAGCTGGTGGTGGGATGGACCATGCCGCCGATGCGCGGCTGGCTGGAGCCGGTCCTCTCGATCCTCCCGGGGATGGTGGAGAACCGCGCCTACGCGAAGGGCGTCACCGGGGTGAACGCGGAGGCCTCGGACCACGACGACGCGTCGATGCTGCTGCTCACGCTCGAGCTCGACCCCGACGCCGACCCCGAGGAGGTCTGGAGCAAGATCCGCAGCCGCTGGAAGGAACAGGCCTGGACCGGGGGCACCCTGACCGGTGACGCGTTCATCGAGGACCTGTTCGGACAGGTGCGGGGCGCGACGGTGGTGGACCTCGCGATGCGCAACGAGTCGCCGCTCTCGCGCACCGTGCACCGAGCCCAGCGCGCGCGGCTGCTGCACAGCTCGGCCACCCTTTCCGCCCAGAGCGCCGCGATCGCCCACCTCACGTACGCGGACGTGCTCGCGGCCGGACGCACCCACATCACCGAGGGGGGTGCGCGGGCGGTCTTGCTCAAGCCTACCGGGACGCACGAGGGCGACGACGCGGACAAGGTGGGATCGACCGAGGCCTTCGCGCCGGAGAGCTTCCGGGCCGAGTACCCGCGCGAGATCGTGGAGAAGTTCGCCCACGGTCCGCAGCTCCATGGAGCGAGCGGGTTCGTGGCCTCCAACGGCCTCGAGGTGGTGAGCGTGCCCGAGCCAGGCACCGGGCTGATCACCGTGACACTCGGCGTCCGGGGCGGAACGCTCACCTCGTCACCGCCCGGGCTCGCATATCGCCTGCGCTGGGCGAGGCAGTCCTGGAACTACCATGAGCCCGGCTGGATCGGGGCCACCCTCTCGACGTGGTGGAACGACGACAGTGGCACCATCCAGTACCGGGCCGCGGCGGGGAATCTGAAGAACGTCCTGGCGATGCTCGCCGAGCGGCTTCTCACCCGCGACACGGTCGCGCCGCCCAAGGCGACGGTGGCGCGGGTCTCCACCACCCCTCGAGCCGATGCATTCCACCAGCGATTCTGGCGCAGCATGCTCGGCGACCCCGGTGGGCGAACGACCGTGCCGCTGGCCGAGCTCGCGTCGCTGGACGGGGGCGCTGCCCAGCGCTGGGCGGAGCAGGTCTTCGTTCCGAAGAATTCGGTCCTGGTGGTTGCGGGTGACATCCAGGGCGATCTCCGCGACGAGGTGGAGCACTGGGTGTCGCGGTGGCATGGCGGCGAGCCCGGCCCGGGCAGTGCGCTCCCGCCGCTTCCCGCGGCGCCGGGCGTGCTGCGGCTGGTCAAGGAGCCGCTGCCGAACGCGAAGCAGGTGCGCGTCCGGTTCGGTTGCACCGCGACGGCCCGCAACCTGGAGGACGAGCTCGCCTTCGAGCTACTGGGAGACGAGCTGGAGCGGCAGTGGACCACGCTCCAGCGCGAGGCGGTGGGCAGCTCGTACGGCTTCTCGTCGGGCACCGAGGTTCGGCGCGACGGCACGATGCGCCTCCTGGTTCGAGGTCGGGTGGAGAACACCAGCATCCGCCGGATGGCAGTGGCGGTGTCCCTGTCCATGAAGGGGCTGCCGGACGTGGGCAGCAACGAGACGCGGTTGAACCGCCTTCGCTGGGACTACGCACGCGCCTACAACGTGCGGTTTCTCACCTCGGCGGCGCTCGGCGACCAGGTCCTCGAGCATCAGCTCCGGGGGAGGCCGCCCGAGACGGTGAACGAGGTACCGAAGGCCCTGATGCGAATCAGCCGCGAGCAGATGTCGGCCATCGGCAAGCAGTGCCAGGCCTCCGCCGTGCTCGGTCTGCTCGGAGACCCGTCGGTTCTCGACGTGGAGCCCCAGCTCCCTCCGGGCGTGAAGGTGGTCCGGCCCTGACCCGCCCGCAGCCGTAGACTCCGGGAGCGATGGAGGAGCCCACCCCCCGCGGGAGACTGGTCGAGGGACTTCGTGCCGCAGCGCTGGCCTGGTCCCCGCGTGCGTACGAGGCACGGCTGGTGCTGACGTCGCTGGTGGCCGGCGCGCTCGCCCGGTGGGTTCACCTCTCGGCGCTGTGGGCCATCATCTCGGCGATCCTGGTCCTCCAGCCCGACCCGGTGGCCACGCGGCGGAACAGCGTGTCCCGGTTCGTGGCCACGGTGATCGGTGGCGCGGCGAGCGTGGGCGCCGTTGCGCTCGGGCTGGAGGGGATGCCGGCGTTCCTGCTGGCGATGGTGGTGACGGTCACCGTCTGCGCAGCGCTGAACCTGGAGGAGGGCCTCCGCCCCGCGTGCGTCTGCACGGCGGTGCTGCTGGTCGGTGCGCAATCGCACGTGCCCGAGGTGCAGGAGCTCCGGTTCGCGGTGGACCGCATCCTCGCGGTGCTCGGGGGCGGCGCCGTGGCGCTGGCGATCTCCTACGTCCCCGGGTGGCGACCCGAGGCGGCGGCCGCGGCGCGCGGAGCCCGGGAGTCGACGTCCGGCTGACACAGCGCAGCTGGCGCCATCGGTGCCGCCGCAACGGAAAGGCCAGGTCCGAGCTGCTGGACTGCATGACCCGAGTTGAGAACGCCCCCCGTCGGCGTGTAGCGTCCGGAGCGGTCTCGGCGGGGGGGTCTCCATGCGCGGCGTCCGGAGTGGCTGGGCCATCAGCTCGATGGTGCTCGTGGCCTGTTCGGGCGGGCTGGGCAGCGTCCAGGGACATGACGTCTCGACGGGTCAAGCGATCTTCCTGAACTTCGGGACCAGCAACACGGTGTTCCTGGTCACCGGGGACATGGGCAATCTCTGTGAGGTGTTCACCGGGAGGGCGCGTCCCGGCGGCAGCTTCACGATCCTGGAGACGCTCCTCGCCAACTGGAACGTGACCTCGACGGATCCCGCGGTCCCCGGAACCTACGGGCAGTCCTCGACGCCCAGCGCCGCCCCGGGGCTCTTCTCGGACACCATCGTGCAGTGGGGTTCCGGCTGTGCCGCCTATTCGAGGATGCAGGCCGGCTCGGGGTCGGTCCGCATCGAGAGCTTCGGAGGCTTCCAGGCGGGAGCGCACCTCGTGGTCGACGTGGAGCTGAAATTCGGTGATGACCACCTCGCGGGCCGTGTCGACGCGGTCTACTGCGGTGAGGCCCAGCAGGTCTGCGGGCTCTAGCGTCTCGCACCGCCGGGAACGAGTCCGCCTGCACGAAACCTTGACCCGCACCGCTCCGGCGGGCGGGCCGTGATCAGCCCGCGGTCTGCTGAAAGTCGTACACGCTTCCGATCCGGAGAATCCTCGTCAGCTCGTCGAGCGCGGTCATCGACTCCCGCGCCAGCGCCGGATCTGCGAGGTCCCGGATCGCCAGCCGCTCGCGGTAGTGCTTCTGGATCCACGCCTCGAGATCTGCCGCGAGGTCCTGGTCGAGGAACACCCGCGCCTTCACCGCCGCGCGTTCCTCCTCGGTGAGCCGGATGCGCTGTCGCAGGCACGCCGGCCCGCCGCCGTTGTTCATCGACTGGCGGACGTCGAGGTAATGGACCTGCGTGACCGGGTTGTCCTCGGCCACCACCCGCTCGAGGAACGCGCGCGGCCTGGGCCGTTGCCGCGACTCGATGGGGGCAACGATGCACATGCTTCCGTCGGGCAAGGTGAGCACCTGGCTGTTGAACGGATAGCCGAACACCGCCTCCGGGATGGGCAGCTCCTTCGGGCTGGCCATCACCCAGCGGAACTTCTCGCCGAGCCGGTTGCGCAGCGTTGCGAGCAGCGGCTCCACGGCGACGAACGCCTCCTCGTGCAGCATGAGGAACGCGTCGTTTCCCACGGCCATCACGTCGGTGTGGAACGCGCCGCCGTCGATCCCTGCCGGGTCCTGCTGCGGAAACAGACACGCGTCGGGGTGCAGCTGGTGGAGCCTGGCCAGGGCGTGCGAGGCCTCCCGCGTCTGCCGGGCCGGGAATCGATCCGGCCCCTTCACCGGGTGCCAGGTGCTCCGGCCCCAGGCGAAGAGGTGCATCGCCGGCCGACCGTCCACCGCGAGCCGGATGTGGTTCGCCGCGCCCTCGTCCGCGAACTGACCGCCTCCGGGCAGCGGTCCGTGCACGGCGAAGCGCCGCTCGTCGGCAAAGATGGACCGGAGCACGGCGTACGTCGTGTCTGCCTCGAGGACGCGGTGGAACATCGCCTGGAGGTTCGCCACGGTGAGGTGCATCCGTCCGTCGGCGGTGTCGCTCGACGGCGCGGCGGTGGCGGCGTTGGCGGTCCACATCGACGCGGCGCTCGAGCAAAGACGGAGCAGGTGCTCGTCCTCGGTCGCCACCCGCGCCAGGACCTGCTCGTCGGTGCCGATGAAGCCCAGCGCGCGCAGGGTGCGGAGGGACGGCCGGGGGTGGGGCGGCAGCACCGCCTGGCCCACGCCGAGCCCGGCGACGAAGCGCATCTTCTGGAGGCCCTGCAGCGCCGCCTCGCGCGGGCTCGACAGGTTGGCCTCGTTCGCCTGGGAGGCCAGGTTTCCGGGCGAGAGGCCGGCGTAGTTGTGGGTCGGGCCCACCAGTCCGTCGAAGTTCCACTCCCGCTGTGCCATATGAGATTCCTCGTTTCCCACGGTGGCACCATCCCTGTCCAAGCGCCTGAAGCGAACTCTCCGCTACGGGCTCCTCCGCGCCGCGCTCGCGGTCCTCGGTCGCCTGCCGCTCGGGTGGGCGCAGGCGCTGGGCCGCGCCGTCGGGACCGCAGCGTTCCATCTCGCTCCCGGCGAGCGGGCCAAGGCGCTGGCCAGCCTCTCGGTGGCCTTTCCCGAGATGAGCGAGGAGGCACGGCTGGAGCTCGCCCGGCGCTGCTTCCGCCACCTCGGAACGGCGGCGATGGAGATGGTCGTCGCGCCGCGGCTCGGGAACCGCTTCGACGCGCTGGTGGACTGCTCCGGTGACGCGCTGGCGGCGATGGAGCGGGCGGCTGCCAGCGGGAAGGGCGGGGTCTGCGTCGCAGCCCACCTCGGCAACTGGGAGCTGCATGCCTGGGGCGTGGCCCGTCACGGTCTTCCGCTGCATGCGGTGGGCAAGGAGAACGTCGACCCGCGACTCACCCGCCTCATCGACCGTTTCCGCGCCCAGGGTGGGGTGCGAAACGTGTGGCGCGGGCAACCCGGGGCGGCGGTGGCGCTGCTCCGCGCGCTCCGCAAGGGCCAGCTGCTCGGCATCCTCATCGACCAGGACACCAACGTGCAGAACGTCTTCGTGCCCT
>JADGQZ010000072.1 GCA_017881345.1 Myxococcaceae bacterium
CCCTGGCGTATGGCCTCGACAAGAAGAAGGACGAGAAGATCGCCGTCTACGACTTCGGCGGCGGCACCTTCGACATCTCCATCCTCGAGGTGGGCGAGAACGTGGTCGACGTGCTGGCCACCAACGGTGACACGCACCTCGGCGGCGACAACATCGACCAGCGGATCATGGACTGGCTGATCACCGAGTTCAAGAAGGACAGCGGCATCGACGTGAGCAAGGACAAGATGGTCCTGCAGCGTCTGAAGGAGGCCTCGGAGAAGGCGAAGATCGAGCTCTCCAGCACGATGGAGACCGAGATCAACCTCCCGTTCCTCACTGCCGATCAGACGGGGCCCAAGCACCTCAGCGTCAAGCTGACCCGGGCCAAGTTCGAGTCGATGATCGAGGACTTCATCGAGCGCTCGCTCGAGCCGTGCCGCAAGTGCCTCAAGGACGCCGGCCTCGAGGCCAAGGACCTGGACGAGGTCGTCCTCGTCGGCGGCAGCACCCGCATCCCGAAGGTGGGCGAGGCGGTGAAGAAGCTGTTCGGCAAGGAGCCCAACCGGTCGGTGAACCCCGACGAGGTGGTGGCAGTGGGCGCGGCGGTGCAGGCCGGCGTGCTCTCCGGCGAGGTGAAGGACATCCTCCTCCTCGACGTCACGCCGCTGTCCCTCGGGGTGGAGACCCTCGGCGGGGTGATGACCAAGCTCATCGAGCGGAACACCACCATCCCCACCAAGCGGTCGGAGACCTTCTCCACCGCCGCCGACGGGCAGACGCAGGTGGAGATCCACGTGCTCCAGGGTGAGCGCGAGATGGCGGGCGACAACCGGTCGCTCGGCAAGTTCCAGCTCACCGGCATCCCGCCGGCGCCCCGGGGCATGCCGCAGGTCGAGGTCACCTTCGACATCGACGCCAACGGCATCCTGAACGTGACCGCGAAGGACAAGGCGACAGCCAAGGAGCAGAAGGTCACCATCACCCACTCGTCCGGTCTGTCGAAGAACGAGGTGGAGAAGATGGTCGACGACGCCCGGAGCCACGAGTCCGAGGACAAGGAGCGTCGCGAGGTCGTCGAGCTGAAGAACCGGGCCGAGAACCTCCAGTACCAGATGGAGAAGCTGGTCAAGGAGAACAGGGAGAAGCTCTCGGCGGACACCGTCACCAGCCTCGAGGCGGCGATGAAGCAGCTCGAGTCGGTGCGGTCGGGCAACGACAAGGCCGCCATCCAGAGCGCGATGACCGCACTGGAGCAGGCCAGCCACAAGGCCGCCGAGGAGATGTACCGCGCGGCCGGTGCACAGCCGGGCGGCCCCGGTGCTCCGGGTGCACCCCCCTCCGGCGGCGACGCCCCGGGCAGCCAGGCCACCCCGAAGAAGGACGACGTGGTGGACGCGGAGTTCCGCACCAACTGACCCTCACGGGAGCCCTCCCCTGGGTTCCCGGGGTCACCGACGGGGCGAGTCCAGACCGGGCTCGCCCCGTTGTCGTTTGCGGGCAGGGAGCAATCGGGCTCGCCGGGGCGCGTCCTATCTCCGGGACGGCGCTAAGGTGGACAGCAGCCCTCGCGACATGAGCGACCTCGCACCGGACGCCCGCGCCTTCCAGGCCTTTCTCGACGCCCAGCGGGCGGCGTTCCTCGAGCGCGAGGCGGTGCTGGAGCAGCTCGCCCTGGCTCTGCTCGCCCGGGAGCACGTCCTCCTGACCGGTCCGCCAGGCACCGCCAAGAGCGCCCTGGCGCACTCGGTGCTCGGAGGCATCGTGGAGGAGGACGGCCGGCCCTCGCTCTTCACCCGCCAGCTCACCGAGGGCGCGGTGCAGACGGATCTCCTCGGGCCGGTGGACTTCAAGGTCCTCACCGAGACCGGGCGCACCCGCCACATCCTCGAGGAGGGGATGCTCGGGCACCGCTACGCCTTCCTGGACGAGATCTTCGATGGGCGCGACATGCTGCTTCGTGCGGTGCTGAACGCGCTGCACGAGCGGGAGCTGAAGCAGGGCCCCTCGGTGGAGCGCGGGCTGCTCGAGACGGCCGTCCTCACCAGCAACCGGTTCCTGTCCGAGGTCGTGGCCCGGGTGCCCGAGCTGCTGCTCGCCTTTGCCGATCGGATCGCCTTCCGGGCCTTCGTTCCGTCGAGCTTCGCCCGGGCCGAGAGCCGCCGGGCGCTGCTGCAGGGTGCGCTCCGGGCCCGCACCCCCGCGGTGGAGGTGACGCTGCCGCGGTCGGCACTGGGCCGGCTCCAGGCGCGGCTCCCCGAGGTGGAGGTGCCGTCCGAGGTGCTGGATGCGCTCGAGCGGCTGGTGGACGTGCTCCAGCCGGCCATCGCCGCCGACCCGTCGGGCGAGCCCGGGACCCGGCTCTTCTCGCAGCGCACGCTGGTCCGCGCGGTCTGGGCGCTCCGCGCGGCGGTGGTGCGCGACGCCTGCCGCCGCGACCGGCCGCTCCGGGCCACGCCCGAGGACCTCGCGGCGCTGGGGTGCTTCTTCGCCACCGCCGGGCCGGAGGGCGCCGAGCTGGACGAGGTGCTCGCCCGGACGGCGGACGCGCGCGAGCAGGGCCAGCTGGCGACGCTCCGTCACGAGCAGCGCAGCTTCGCCGAGGCGCTGCGGCGGGCGCTCGCCGAGACGCGGGCCGCCGCCGACGCCGAGGCGCGCACGCTCGAGCTGCCGACGCTGACCGCCGAGGCCGAGCGGCTGGCTGCCGGCGGCGCGCCTCCGACCATCCTCTCGCGCGCCGCGCCGCTGCTCGGGGCCATCGGCGAGCGGCTCGGGCGTCCAGCCCGGGCAGAGCACCGGGCGGCACTCCTCGCCCTGGCGAGCAAGGTCGTCCGCGCGGTGGAGCCGCTGCTCCGCGGGGAGCTCGACGAGGCGCAGCTGCGCCGTGCCGCCGAGCTGCCGGCGCTCCTCGAGGCGCCCGAGCTCTCCGCGGATCGGGCCCGGCTCGCGGACCGGATCCGGCAGGCGGGGGCCGCGACCCGGGTGCGCTTCCTCGAGGAGGCGAGGGGGTTTGCCGCCGCGCCACCGGCGAGCGTCGACGCCGTCACGCAGGCGCTCGAGCCACTCGCGCGCTGGAGCGCCTCGCTGTCCCCGGACGACGGCGAGGCCACCGCGGCGCGCACGGCGGCGGCCAGGGCAGCCCTGGAGTCGCTGCAGCTCCTGCTCACCGGCGTGGGCGCGGTGCCCGGAGACGCCGCTGGCTTTGCCCGGCTCCGGGCCTCGCTGGACCGGGCGGCCGAGCGGGTCCAGCGGCTCGATCCCCACCTGGACCTCACCCCGGTGGCCCGCGCGCTGGCCCTCGGCCACGTGGCTGCGCTGGGGCCGGACGAGCCTGTCCTCCCGGCGCTCGAGCGGCTCGAGGCGGCGGATCTGCTCTCGGACGAGGTGCGCGCTTCCCTCGCCGCCGCGGCACGCGCGCGCCCACGCGCCTCCGCGTCCATCCCCGGCGTGGAGGTGGCGGATGCCTTGTCGGGCGAGGCGTACCGTCGTTACCGGGCGGGCCTGAACGGGACGGGCAGCGACGCGGAGCGGGCGCTGGGCAGGCTCGGGGAGGATCCGCGTGGCACGGACCCGCTGGATGGCCTCGCCGCGCG
>JADGQZ010000073.1 GCA_017881345.1 Myxococcaceae bacterium
ACCCAGGTCGAGGACCACGGACTCAGGGCCAAGCTCAAGAAGCAGGGCTACCTGGCCCGGGCCGGTGCGGACATCCTGTTCCCGTCCGTGGCGGTCAACCGTTCTGGACAGGGCGCGATCGCCTTCAGCATCACCGGCCCGTCGATGTACCCCTCCGCGGGGTACGTCCTGCTGGACGACGACGGCACGGGAGCGATCCACGTGGCCGCCGCGGGCGCAGGCCCCGAGGACGGCTTCACCGGCTACACCGCCTTCGGCGGAGACGGCGCGGCGCGCTGGGGCGACTACTCGGCGGCCGTCGCGGCGCCGGATGGATCGATCTGGGTCGCCAACGAGTACATCACCCCGCGTCCGCGGACGGTGAACGCCAACTGGGGCACCTTCGTCAGCCGCCTCAAGGTCAAGGGCTGCGACGACGATGACGATCACGGCCACGGTCACTGACCGTCGCCCCGCTGGCCGGCGCGCCCGGGCAACCGGAGCGCGTGCGGCGCGGGCCGTCCGCTAGAGGGCGGAGCCCGGAACGCAGAGCAGGGCCACGCCTTCGCCCGACAGCTCCACGGCGGGCGCGGGCGTGCCCTCGGGGCCTTCCCAGCCGAGTGCCACCACGCGCGGGCTGAGCTGACCCTGCCAGCCCACCCAGTGCTGCAGCGGGACCGTGACCGGCGCGTCGTGCCGCACCTCGGTGGAGCGCAGCGGGCCCGGCAGCGCGAGCAGGACCTGCCCCACGCCACTCAGGTGCACGAGGTCGAGGTCCGGGGCCACCTCGCTCGGCACACGCCCGTTCTCGAAGGTCACCGGCTCCTCGAAGCCGAACACCCAGTCCTCGCGCAGGTAGACGCTCTCGTCGCCCAGGTCGATGGCGAGGAACGTCCGACCCATCACCCCGAGCCACGCGGTGCCGGTGCCCACCAGCCGGTGCATCCGCGCCGGTCCCCAGCCGAATGGCTTGTCGGTGACTCGCCCGCGGAAGCGCTTGAACTCGGCGCGCGCCTCGATGACGCCCGTCCACCCGAGCAGGCCCGCGGTCCGGACCAGGACCTCGCCCTGCACCTCCACCCGCACCGCCTCGGGCGTGACGATGAACGTGCGGCTGCCGTCGCCCGGGAGCTTGCCCGCGACGGTGGACAGCTCGGTCGTGGAGCGAGCCACGTCGCGCAGGCCGCGCTCTGCCTTCTCCTTCGCCGGGGAAGCCGGGAGCGGCTCTGCAGGCGCCGCTGCGCCAGACCTGGGGACCGATGCGGTCGACGCCGGCTGGACGTGCACCCCGAAGGTGGGGAGCGGGGCGGCGGGCACCGGCACGGCGGCCGCCGCCGGCATCGGTGGCGGCTCGGGCGCTCCACCGAGCTGCGCTGCGGAGACCACCGGCAGCTCCTGCGTGAGCCCGGGGACCTTCGCTTCGGGAGCGGGCGCCGGCCGCGAAGGCAACGGGGCCGGCCGGGCCTCGGCCGCGAGCGCCTTGGCCATCTTCTCGGCCATCGCGTCCGAGCCGGCCTTCACGAAGTGCTCGCGTGCCCGTCCGTACTGCCCCGCCTGGGCGAGCGCGAGCCCGAGATAGTTGTGCGCCTTGAGGTGCCCGGGCTGCAGGTCGACCGCGGTCTCGAACTCGCGCACCGCGCGGGTCAGCTGGTTGGACTTCAGATAGACGAGCCCCAGGTTGACCCGGAGCGTCGGGTCGGCGCCGTTCTCGCGCACCAGCGCCTCGTAGACCTCGGCCGCACGCACGAAGTCGCCCAGCTTGAAGTAGGCCAGGCCGAGGAGGTTCTTCGCCTTCTCGTCGCCCGGACGCATCTGGTACGCGCGCTCGAGGTGATCGCGGGCCTCGGTCATCTGCCCCTGCTGGAGCAGCTCGCCGCCCCGGTAGAGGGCCTCGAGGAAGACCGCGTCGCTGGCCTCCGCCGGGTTCACCGCCATGCCTGCGGCTCCAGCTGCGAGGTCATCGACCCCTCCTGCTTGTACTGGAAGTACAGCGCGAGCACCTTCTGGACGTAGACCCTCGTCTCCTCGAAGGGCGGAACCTGGTTGCCGTACTTCCGCACCGCGTCGGGCCCCGCGTTGTACGCGGCGACGATGGTCTCCATCTGGCCGTCGAACTCGTTGGCCAGCACGCGCAGGTAGCGCACGCCCCCGAAGATGTTCTGCCGCGCGTCGAAGATGTCCTGCACGTACATGTCCGAGGCCGTCCCGGGCATGAGCTGCATCAGGCCCGAGGCGCCCTTGCGAGAGAGCGCGTGCGCGTCGAAGTTGCTCTCGGCGTGGGCCACCGCGCGCACCAGCGCGAGCGGGATGTTGTACTTGCGCGACGCCTCGGTCATCCACGCGAGGTAGAGCGAGGGCGCGATGATCGAGCGCGCTGCGGGCTCGGCCGGGCGCGGCGCCTGGCGGAACGACGAGCCACCGAGGCGGCGCGCCTTCACGCCGGCGGGCGGCACATTGGTGTAGACGACCGTGCCGTCCTTCTCGCGGTACGTGTAGATGGCGCTCGCGCGCACCGGTAGAGCCGGGAGCAGCGCGACCAGGAGCACGGGCAGAAGACGCATCGAACGGGGCCGACCGTCGACTCTAGCGAACCCCGCGCTCGAAGCTCAAGAAATGGCCTTGTTTCCGCCTGGTTGGACCGCTACACCGGACGACAGCATGCCCCAGCGGATCGACTTCCTGGTGCTCGGCGGTGGTGTGGCCGGTCTTTCCTTCGCGCTCCAGGCGGCACGGCGCGGCTCGGTGGCGGTGCTCACCAAGCGCAGCCGCTCCGAGAGCAACACCATGTATGCACAGGGGGGAGTGGCCGCGGTCCTCTCGGGCGGGGACAGCTTCGAGTCCCACATCGCCGACACCGTGGACGCCGGGGCGGGCCTGAACAACCCCGAGGCGGTGGAGGTCACCGTCCGCGACGGCCCGGAGCGCATCCGCGAGCTGGCGGCGCTGGGCGCACATTTCGATACCCGGGCCGATGGCGAGTTCGACCTCGGCCGCGAGGGCGGGCACACCCGCCGGCGCATCGTGCACGCCGGGGACATCACCGGGCGGGAGATCGAGCGGGCGCTGCTCGCCGCCTGCGACGACCACCCGAACATCCAGTTCTTCTCCGACTCGGCGGCGATCGACCTCATCCTGGACCGGCGGAGCCCGCACGGACAGCCGCGGTGCCTCGGCGCGTACGTGCTGCTCCCCACCGGGGAGATCGAGACCTTCCTCGGGAAGGTCACGGTGCTCGCCACCGGTGGCGCGGGGAAGGTCTACCTCTACACGACCAACCCGGACGTGGCGACGGGCGACGGGGTGGCCATGGCGTACCGCGCAGGCGCGCGGGTGGCCAACATGGAGTTCTACCAGTTTCACCCCACCTGCCTCTTCAGCCCGGAGGCCAAGAACTTCCTCATCTCCGAGGCGCTGCGCGGCGAGGGCGGGAAGCTCCGGCTTCGCAGCGGCGCCACCTTCATGCAGCGATACGATCCGCGTGGTGAGCTGGCCCCGCGCGACATCGTCGCCCGGGCGATCGACTCCGAGCTGAAGCGCACCGGCGACGACTACGTGCTCCTGGACATGACCCACCTGGGCCGCGCCTTCCTCATCGAGCGCTTCCCGAACATCTACGAGACCTGCAAGGCGTTCGGCATCGACATGGCGGTGCAGCCCATCCCGGTGGTCCCCGCGGCCCACTACCAGTGCGGCGGCGTGTCCACCGACCTCGGCGGCCGCACCAGCGTGCCGGGGCTTTTCGCCGTGGGCGAGGTGGCGCACACCGGGCTGCACGGGGCCAACCGCCTGGCCTCCAACTCGCTGCTCGAGGGCCTGGTGTTCGGCCATCGCGCGGCGCTCGCTGCCGGCGAGGAGCTCTCCGCGCGGCCACAGGGCGAGGACGTGCCGGGGTGGGACCCCGGTGCGGCGGTGGACCCGAACGAGGCGGTGCTCGTCACCCACAACTGGGAAGAGGTCCGCCGGCTGATGTGGAACTACGTCGGCATCGTCCGGACCGACAAGCGGTTGATGCGCGCGCGCCGGCGGCTCGATCTGCTCCGCGAGGAGATCCGGGACTACTACTGGCGGTTCAAGGTGACCCGCGACGTCATCGAGCTGCGCAACATCGCCGACGTCGCGTATCTCATCGTCGAGTGCGCCAGCCGCCGCAAGGAGAGCCGGGGCCTGCACTACACGCTCGACTACCCCAACCGGGACGACCACAACTGGAACAAGGACACCGTGGTCCAGCGGGAGCTCTGAGCCGAGCGGTGCAACCCTCGCCCACCCCACCCCCGCTGCCGCCGCTGCGGCTGCCGCCCCCGCCGCTGCGACCACAGCCAAGAAATCTCGCACCAAGCGCGCCGCGTCGTAAGCACGTGACATTGGTAACTGCTCCGAAAGGCCGTTCGACGGCCTTTTTTGGTTGAACTGCGGGACGAACGACG
>JADGQZ010000074.1 GCA_017881345.1 Myxococcaceae bacterium
GGGCACGGAGGGAAGGCCGAGGCCCAGGTGCTCGACGCGAAGAAGCCCCTGCCTGGCCTGGTCGTCCACGAGGTACAGGTGACGTCCGGAACGCTGCGGGCCGGGGACATGGTGCAGCTCTCGGTGGACGGTCAGCGGCGGAACGCCATCCGCGCCAACCACTCGGCGACGCACCTTCTGCACCGGGCCCTGAAGATCGTCCTCGGCGATCACGTGAAGCAGGCCGGCTCGGTGGTCGCGCCGGACCACCTCCGGTTCGACTACGCGCACTTCTCGCCGCCCACCACCGAGCAGCTGGAGAAGGTGGAGGACCTGGTCAACGGGTGGATCCGCGACAACGCCGGCGCCGAGACGAAGGTCATGGCGCTGGACGAGGCGAAGAAGGCCGGCGCGGTGGCTCTGTTCGGCGAGAAGTACGGCGATCGGGTCCGGGTGGTGCGCGTGCACCCGCAGTCCACCGAGCTCTGTGGCGGGACCCACGTCCGCCGCACGGGGGACATCGGGCTGTTCAAGATCACCTCCGAGGGCGGCATCGCCTCGGGCGTGCGGCGCATCGTGGCCCTCACCGGGCTCGGCGCGATGGCCTGGGTGCGGGAGATGGAGCACGAGGTCCGCCGCGCGGCCGAGCTCCTCCGCACCTCCCCGAAGGAGCTCGCCCGGCGCGTCGAGGCGACCCAGAAGCGGGTGAAGGAGCTGGAGAAGGAGGTCGAGACGGCCTCCCGGCGTGCCTCGGCCGCGAGCAGCAGGGACGTGCTGTCCGAGGCCCGCGAGGTGAACGGGGTGAAGGTGCTCACCCAGCGGGTGGATCCGGCCGACGGGAAGGCCTACCGGGCGCTCGCCGACCAGCTCCGGGACAAGCTCGGTTCGGGCGTGGTGATCGTCTGGGGCGAGAAGGACGGCAAGGGGCTGGTCCTGGTCGGAGCGACGAAGGACATCGTGGCCCGCGGGTTCAGCGCGGCCGAGGCCCTGCGCACGGTGGCGCAGGAGGCCGGCGGCTCGGGTGGGGGAAAACCCGACCTCGCGCAGGCCGGCGGAGCAGATCCCGCCCGTCTCAGCTCGGCCGTGGAGAAGCTGGTCGCGTCCGTGCGCGCCTGACCCCCCCCGCCGGGCACCACCGGGGACGGAGGCCGCCCCCCCGCCCCGGAGGCACCGACGAGGCCGGTCTCTCTTGCCTTCACACCGGGTGTCGTCGGCATTCGCACCCGAAGACTTGGGAAGCGAGCGAATCCAGGGCATCTTTGCGCCTCGCCAATGTTCGCGCCGACGCCGCTCCGGGTCCGGCTGCCCTTCCGCAGCGAGGACGAGTTCGTCGACCAGTACGGCGCCCACGTGGGCCGTGACGGATTCTTTCTCGCCACGCGGGCGCCGAAGCCGGTCGGCGCGCAGCTCCTCTTCGACCTCGTCCTCGCCGACGGCAGCTCGCTGCTCCGCGGCGAGGGCGTGGTGGTGAAGTCGAACGCGACGGGCGAGCGCCCGGGGATGACGCTCCGGTTCGTCCGCCTCGAGGCCGCTGGCAAGGCACTGGTCGAGCGCATCCTCTCGAGCCGCCCGGCACGGGGAAGCGCCCCTGCCGACGCCCACGCACACCCGAGCGCCTGGGCACCGCCCACGGGACGGACCGCCGCACCTCCCGCGGCCGCCCGTCGTGACCCGGTCCCGCGCCCTGCCGGACCGGCCGACTGGGCGCCCCCGGCCGCGTCGGTTCGCCCGGAGCCACCTGCGCCCTCGCCGGAGCCGGCCCAGGCCCCGCCCTCCGAGGCCTCGCGCCCGGACACGCCCGCGGAGCTCGGGCCTGCCGAGGGTGCGAAGGCAGAGCTCCCCGAGATGGCTGCGGCCTGGGAGCGGGACGAGGCGGCCCGCGAGAGCGAGGCGCCGCGCGCGCCGGCGGCTTCAGAGCCCGTGTCCGACGCCGGCATCTCCGAGAGCACGTCGCCACTCGCGACGACGCCGCCCCTCGACACCCAACCCGAACTGGACACCCGACCCGATCTCGCGACCACGCCCGTGCTCGAGGCGCCGGCGTTGCTCGGGACGAGCCCTGCGCTGGAGACCGCGCCCGCGGTGGACCGCACGCTCCCGGGGCCCGAGCCCGCACACACCCCGGCAGAAGTGCCGGCGGAGCTGCACGACCGGTCCGCCGGCGCAGGCCCGGAGCTCGAGACCGGGTCCACCGCCTCCACGACCGAGGGCGGGCTCACGGAGGACGGGCCCGGCTCGAGCGTGGCCACGCGCAGCGACGGCGCGGGCCCGGATGCACCGGCCGCCGGCACCTCGGCCACCGACGCCATCCCGCTGGGCGGCGGCTCACCGGCCCCCGAGCCCGAGGAGGCACCCATCGCGCTCCCGGGGCCCGAGCCCCGGCCCGACAGGGCCCCGAGCGCCGATCTGCCCGCGCCGCTCGCACCCGACACCGCGGCCGCCGCCCACCCGCCGCTCGACGAGTCGGAGTTGCCCGAGCTGGTGGTGACCGAGTTCAAGGGTCCGGGCCCTCTCCGGCCTGCCGGCCTCGAGCACACGCCTGCCTCGGCAGACGTCCACGCCGCCATCACCCCGCCCGCCGGAACGCTCGTCGTCACCGAGCTCGATGAGCCACCCCCGGAGGAGAAGACCCGCTTCCAGCTCGATGCGCCGGTCCGGGGCGACGAGCCGCTCGCGCTCCCCGAGTCGTCGTTCCACGACGTCGACGAGGCGCTCGCCCCGGGCGCGTCGGTGCACGATCGGCCGACCACGCCCATCCCGCTCCTGTACTCGATGGAGACCGCCGCGCTGGACGAGGTCCCCATCCCGCCGCCGCCGCCCCCGCTCGACGTGGCACCCGTCCCCGAGGAGGGCGCGGTGCGCATCGAGCCCGGAGCCCCCGAGCCCCCTCCGGCCCCACCCACTCCTGTCGCGACGCGCGACCTTCCGGCGCTGGACACCGAGGTCGACAGCGGCGCCGCGGAGGCTGCCCCCACTCCGGCGCCCGACGGGGCGTCCCCGCCGGCGACGCCACGGACATCGGTCGCCGGGACGGCCGCGCTGGGCATCGAGATCAACCCGGAGTCGATCCGGGTCTGCTGGTTTCACGACGGCCGCTCCGAGCCCCTGCTGCTCGACCCCGGCCACGGCCGCACCGAGGCGCCGGTGCGCCTCGTCCGCGAGCCCGGCGCGCCGCCGCGGATGCTCTCGCCGGACGCGCCGGACCCGGCGCTCTGGGTCGGCGCCCCGCTGTCGTTCCTCGGGCTGCGGGCCGAGTCCGATGCCTCGCGCACCGTCGCCCGGCGCTGGCCGGCGGCGGTCGTGCCCGATGACCGGGGCGAGGCAGCCTTCGCGCTCGAGGGCGGCACCGTGGGTGCGACCGAGCTCCTGGCGGCGCTGCTCCGCTGGGTCCGCCACCGGGCCGAGGAGCTGACCTCCCAGCCGCCCGGCCGGGTGGTCATCACCGTGCCGGTGGCCTTCAACGCGCTCCAGCGGGAGCGTCTCCGCGAGGCCGCCGAGCGCGCCGGGCTGGAGGGCGTACGCCTGGTCCAGGCGCCCACCGCGGCCACCATGGCCTTCGCGCACGGACGCGGACTCGCGCGGCGGCGCATCCTGGTCTGGCGGCTCGGGGCGAGCACCTGTGACATCGCCGTGCTCGCCGCCGCGGGTGACGACCTGGACATGGTCGCCTGCGCCGGCGACGCGGCGCTCGGCTCGGTCAACTTCGACGAGCAGATCGCCCTCGCGCTCGACAAGGGGGCACGGGCGGACGCGACCGTGCTGAGGAAGCGCATCGCCGAGGCGGCACAGCTCCGGACACAGCTCGAGGACTCCACGCTCACCGAGGCGACCGTGGAGGGTGCCCACCTGACGCGGGTGGAGCTGGAGGCGAGGACGACGGCCCTGGTCGAGCGCGGGGTCCTGCTCGCGCGCGAGGTGCTCCGCTCCGCCTCGCTGACTCCCGACGCGCTGGACGAGCTGGTGCTGGTGGGCGCCGCGACGCGCCTACCGCATGTCCGCCGGATGGTGGAGGAGGCGATGGGTCGGTCTGCGCGCACCGACGTCGACGTCGCGGCGGCGGTGTCGCTGGGCGCGGCCACGCTTGCCCACCTGCTCGTGTCCGCCGGACCGAAGAGCGCGTCCCGCACGGCGCTGCACGAGGTGCTCGGAGTGCCGCTGGAGATCATCGCCCCGGAGCTCGGACCGGTGCGCGTCCTCGACCGGAACACGCGCCTCCCGGCCGAGAAGACCGTGACCTTGACGTTGCCGATCGGCACTCCCCTCGAGGTGCAGGTGTTCCAGGGCCCTGCCCGCGCGCCGGATCCGCGGAGCTTCCTCGGACTCCTCCGTGCTGCGGCCGACCGCGCCGGCGACTGGACCCTGAACCTCTCCGTCGATGCCGACGGACTCCTCCGCGCCTCGGCCACCAACCCGAGCGGAAAGCGTCTGCCGCTGCAGCTCCAGATCCCGGGCCCGAGTGCCGAGGCGGAGACGCCACCCCCGCAGCGCGTGCCCTCCGAACCCGAGACGCCGGCGGTGCCTCCCAAGCAGGAGACGGGCGTGCTCGGCGGGCTCAGGCGCCTCTTCGGCCGACGGTAGCGGTCAGCCGGGGAGCAGCGTGAACCTGGACATCAGGCGCGCGGGCGACGACTCCACCTTGGCCACCTCCAGCACGTCCTCGGCCGGCGAACGTCCCGACTTCGCCCTCGCCTCGAGCGCATCGAGCAGCGGCGCGTCCTCGGGATCGAGGTGCTGCAGCCCCGCGCGCGCCAGCCGGATCATCTCCAGCGCCATCGAGGAGAGCGACGTCCGGCGGAGCTTGCCGCGAAGCCCGTTCCGCTGCGCCTCCTCGTGGAACGCCAGGTGCTCGGCGAACGAGAGACGCGGCACCAGACCCAGCGCCGCGTCGAGCGACGCATCGTCATAGAGCAGCCCACGCCACAGCGCCGGGAGCCCGGCGGTCATCGCCATCGAGACCGCGTCCGCGCCCCGGACCTCCATCACCCGCTTGATGCGCACCTCGGGGAAGAGCGTGGACAGATGGTCGGTCCAGTCAGAGCCGCGCGCCGGCGTACCCTCGAAGCCCCGCTCGAGCAGCGCGCCGAAGGTCACGGACGGCGTCGCGTAACCGCCGTTCCGCCGGAGGAACAGGAGCGGCGCCTTCAGTGCCCAGTCCACGTAGGCGCGGTAGTCGAAGGTGCCGTCCAGCATGCGCGGGAAGTACCCGCAGCGCGTCGGGTCCACGTCGCTCCAGACGTGACTCCGGTAGCTCATCCATCCGCTCGGCTGGCCCCGCACCAGGGCGCTGTTGGCGAACAGCGCCACCAGCAGCGGCGTCAGGCGCGCCGTCGCGGTCACCTTGCGCGCGCAGTCCGCCTCGGAGGCCCAGTCGAGCGAGACCTGTCCGGTGCAGGTCATCAGCATCATGTCGAGGGCGAGCTTTCCTCGGACCGGCAGGGTCTGCCGCATCATCTGGTACCGCTTCTTGGGCATCCACGGGATGTCGGCGGTGGTCCCGAAGGGCCGGTAGCCGAGCGAGACCACCATCAGCCCGAGCCGGCCGGCGGCCTCGGTCAGCATCCGCGCATGGGCCAGGTTCTCGGCGGCCACAGCCCGCGCCGTCCGCGCCGGTGAGCCCGAGAGCTCGAACTGCCCACCGGGCTCGAGCGAGAGCGTGTGCTCGGCGCGGGTCAGGGCGATGGGAGGAGCGTCGGGGGCGTCGCGGAAGGGCGTGTAGCCCTGCGGCTCGAGCAGCTCGAGCAGGGTCCGGATGCCGCGCGGACCCTCGTACGGTACCGGCTCGGGTGGATCCTCGACCGGATAGAGGAACTTCTCGTGCTCGAGCCCCACCCGGTGCTCGGCGCGAGGACGCTCGGCGGACCGGAAGACCGCGACCAGCGCGTCAGCGGAGGTGACGGCGTCGTCATCGGTCGGGGCGCGGTCGAGCGACATGTGGGCCAGCGTCTATAACAATGGTTGCGGGCCGTGCCCGTCCCCCTAGCATGGAAGACACACCCGAGTTGCCGCGCGACAGTGGTCCACTCGACCCACTCCGGGGAGCGGCCTTCCCGCTCCGGGCGGCACAGCTCGTCGTGCGGGACCCGCACCTCCGGCGCCTCGCCGGACTCTGCGCTGCGGTCACCCTCCTCATCTTCGCCCTCTGGGCCTGGGCGCTCTGGACCTGGCTCCCCCTCGCGCTCGCGCGGCTCTGGCCGCATCCGGAGGGCGCGGTGGGCTGGCTCTGGCAGCTCACCCTGGTCGTGTCGGGCGCGCTGGCCTGGCTCCTCGGCGCAGCGACCCTCCCGCTGCTGGCGCTTGCGCCGCTCGAGGACCTGCTGGTCGAGGCCACCGAGTCGGCAGTGGGCGCACCGCCCGCTCCCCCGGCTGGCATCGCGCGCGCCGCCCGTCAGGCAGTCTCCGCCGTGGGTCGCACCGCGGCCCGGGTCATGCTCCTGCTCGTCGGCCAGGCGCTGCTGCTCGCGCTGCAGCTCCTCGTGCCAGTGGTGGCGCCGGTGTGGGCAGCCGCCGGGGTCGGCTGGACCGCGCTGTTCGCCTGTGCCGAGTACCTCGACCCGCCGGTTTCCCGGCGCGGAGGGACGTTTGCCGAGGTGCGGCGGGTGCTTGCGCGCCGCACCGGGCTCGCCCTGGGCTTCGGGCTGTCCATCACCGTGCTGCTGTGGGTGCCGCTCCTGAACCTGTTTCTCGTTCCCCTCGCCGTCGTTGCCGGGACTCTCCTGCACCGCTCGCTGGTTAGCGCAGGAACCCTGTCTTGAAGGCCTCATACCCGGTGGTTAGAGTCGAACTTCCCCCATGCCCCGACTTTTGCGCCGTTCCCTCCTGGTCCTCGCTCTCCTCGGGGCCTGGGCCCTCCTCGCGCACGACCACGCGCCCCTCCCCTTCACCGTGGGCGAGGCCGTCGCCGGCCCCGGCGCTCGCGGCGAGGGCTCCTCCGACGTCCTGCGCAACGGCGACCGTCCGCCACATGACCTGTCGGCGCTGAAGGTTTTCAACAAGGTCGTCATCTACGTGAAGGACGCGTACGTCGACCCGAAGCGCATCAACCCGCGCGAGATGATGGTCGCCGCGCTCGAGCAGGTGGAGCGCACCGTCCCCGACGTGATGGTCGAGGCGGACAAGGACCGGCAGACGCTGCACCTGAACGTCAACGGCAAGACCCGCGACTTCGACATCAGCCACGTCGACTCGCTCTGGAAGATGTCGTTTCAGATGAAGGACGTCTTCGAGTTCATCGGGAGCAACCTGCGGCCCAGCGAGGACACCCGCGACGTGGAGTACGCCGCGGTCAACGGCATGCTCTCCACGCTGGACCCGCACTCGGTACTCCTCAAGCCCGAGTACTACCGGGAGATGCGGCTCACCACGAAGGGTGAGTTCGGCGGGCTCGGCTTCGTCATCCAGATGAAGGAGAGCAACCTCACCGTGGTGAGGGTGCTCCCCAAGACGCCCGCCGCGCGCGCCGGCATCAAGAAGGACGACCAGATCAAGAAGATCGGCGAGGAGTCCACGGTCAACATGGACCTCAACGAGGCCGTGTCCAAGCTGCGCGGCCCCGTGGACAGCCGGGTCACCATCAGCGTCGAGCGCAAGGGGCAGGACAAGCCCATGGTGCTCACGCTCGCCCGGGCCACCATCTCCATCGAGTCGGTGCAGTCGAAGCTGCTCGCCGGGAACGTCGGCTACATCCGGCTGAAGAACTTCCAGGGCAACACCACCCGGGACATGCAGGCCGCGCTGCAGAAGCTGGCCAGCGACGCCGAGGCCACCGGGGGCCTGAAGGGCCTGGTGGTCGACCTGCGCGGGAACCCCGGCGGGCTCCTGGAGCAGGCCATCCAGGTCTCGGACCTCTTCCTCAGCCAGGGGACGATCGTCACCACCGTCTCGCTGAGCGAGCGGCAGCGCGAGGAGAAGCGCGCCCACGCCGACGACGGAGACAACAAGTACCCGCTGGCGGTCCTGGTGAACCCCGGGAGCGCCTCGGCCTCGGAGATCGTCGCCGGCGCGCTGAAGAACCTGAACCGGGCGGTCATCATCGGGCAGCAGACGTTCGGCAAGGGCTCGGTGCAGGTGCTCTACGAGTTCGGCTCCCCCACCGGGAACCCCAACGACGAGAGCGCGCTCAAGCTCACCATCGCCAAGTACCTCACCCCCGGCGACGTCAGCATCCAGGAGGTGGGCGTCGAGCCGGACATCGAGCTGGTGCCCACCCGCGTGACCTCGGATCGGGTGAACGTCTTCGCCCCCAGGAAGACGCTGGGCGAGGCGGACCTCGAGCACCACTTCGGGAACTCGGCCAGCCAGGCGGCGGCGACCAAGCGCGAGGAGGTCCTCGGCAAGGAGAAGCCGTTCGTCAGCATCCGCTACCTGAAGGAGGACGCGAAGCAGAAGGACGCCGCGGCCCGGCAGCAGAAGGTCGAGGAGGGAAAGGACCCCAAGCTGTCGAAGAACGACAAGGAGAAGGGGGCCAAGCCCGACCCGACCAAGAAGGGCGCCGCACCCCATCCGCTGCTCGACAGCGACCCCAGCAAGCTGGACGAGGACCTCTACGACCAGCTCGACGCCGAGGCCCAGGACGAGGTGAAGGAGGACTTCGAGGTCCTCTTCGCCCGCGACTTCGTGCTCAAGGAGCCGTTCGTCCAGCGCGAGAAGATGCTCCAGGCCGGCAAGGCCTACCTCCAGGAGCGCGGGCTCCAGGAGACCGAGCGGATCAACACCGCCATCGCCGCGCTCGGCATCGACTGGACCCCCGGGCCGACCCCGAAGGTGCCGCAGCTGCAGGCCACGCTGCGCCCCGGGCCGGACAAGCGGGTCAACCCCGGTGACACCTTCGACCTCGAGGTCACGGTCGAGAACAAGGGCAGCGAGCCCCTGTCGCGCATCCGGGCGTGGACCGAGAGCGAGGATCCGCTGCTCGACCGGCGCGAGTTCCTCTTCGGTACGCTGAAGCCAGGCGAGAAGCGGACCTGGAAGTCACCGGTGAAGGTCCCCAAGGACGTGTACAGCCGCCGCGACGACGTGACGGTGAAGTTCTTCGACGACCAGGGCGCGCTGCCGCAGCAGCTGGTGGCCGAGGTGAACCTGGGCGAGATCGCCCGCCCCTCCTTCGCGCTCGACTGGCAGATCGTCGACGACTGCGCGGCCTGCAATGGCGACGGTCTGGCCCAGCGCGGCGAGTCGGTCACCCTGCTGATCGACGTGACCAACCAGGGCCCTGGCAAGGCGCTCGACGTCTTCGGCTCCATCAAGAACGCCGCCGACCAGAACGTCTTCATCGAGAAAGGTCGCTTCAAGCTGGGAGAGATCGCGCCCGGCGAGACCAAGACGGCGCGCTTCCAGCTCGAGGTGAAGAAGGGCTACGTGGGCGACAGCTTCCCGCTGAAGCTGGCCATCGTGGACGAGCCGCTGGAGGAGTTCGTCACCGAGCGCCTCACCCTCCCGCTCTCCGACAAGCCGTACACCGTCGAGCCGCGCAAGGGATTGGTCCGGCTCGATGCCGGTGCTCCGGTCCTGGCTGGCCCGGACGATCGCGCCCCGGTGATGGCGCGGGTGAAGAAGGCCGGGGTGGTCCCCTCGGTTGCCCGGGTGAACGGGCTCACCAAGGTGGACCTGGACAAGGGTCGCTTCGGGTTCATCCGCGCCGCCGACGCGCACGATGCCAAGCCCGGCAAGGCGGCCGCGCCCGAGCTGGTCGCAGCGCCCTATCGCGAGCCGCCGGCCATCGCCCTCCAGGTCGACCAGACCCAGGGTGGCGTCGTTGCTCCGTCGGATCGGTTCACCCTCTCGGGCACGGTCACCGAGCCCAAGGGCCTGCTCGACATGTACGTCCTGGTCAACGACCAGAAGGTGTTCTTCCGCACCTCGGACAGCCCGAAGAACGAGCCCACCAAGCTGAAGTTCACGACCGAGTTCCCCCTCAAGGAGGGCGCGAACACGGTGATGGTGGTCGCGCGGCAGACGCAGGACTTCGCCTCGCGCAAGGTGCTCATCATCCGCCGGCGTCCGGCCGCGGTGGCCGAGGCCCTCGCCCGTCACCAGGGCACCACGCCCACGACGCCCGTCGGTCAGTAGCGGTCAGCGACCCAGCGCCGCCCGGAGCGCTCCCGGGCGGTTGGTGATGCACGCGTCCACGCCCCAGGCCCGCAGCCTGCGAGCGACGTCCGGATCGTCCACCGTCCAGACCGCGACCTGACGTCCACCCACATGCCAGCGGCGGACGTCCGCCTCGCGGATGTGCGCAGCCTCCGGGTGCACCGCGTCCCGGGCGAGGAGAGGGAGGAGCACCGTTCGCTGCAGCCATTGCGGCCGGTCCGGATCCAGCAGCAGGCCGCGAGGAATCCGGGGGTAACCGAGCGCGAGCCGCACGAGGCAGCGCGGCTCGAACGAGGAGACCACCAGGTGGTCCTCGTGCCGTCCCGCCGCGAGCAACGCCCCCGCGGCCCCGGCGACCGCGGTGCCGGCCAGATCCTCACTCTTGAGCTCGACGTTGATGAAGGCGCTGCGCGGGAGCGCCTCGAGCACCTCGGCCAGGAGCGGGATGCGGCCCGCCGGCGCCCCGGGAGGTCCCGCACGCACCTCGAGCCGGGCGAGGGCGTCCCAGGGCGTGTCTGCCACGCGGCCGGACGCTCCGGTGAGCCGCTCGAGGCGGGCATCGTGGAAGACCACCACCTCGCCCGAGCCGCAGAGCCGGGCGTCCAGCTCCACGCCATCGGCGCCCTGGTCGAGCGCGAGCTGGAAGGCGGCGAGCGTGTTCTCCGGGGCGTCGTGGCTCGCGCCGCGGTGACCGAGGATCCGCACGGTGCGGCGGGAGCGTCCGACCGGCGGGGGCGGCAGGTCAAGCCGCTTGCGCCGCCCGGGCGCGCGGGCGATGGTGGATACAACGCGCATGCCTCACGTCGGCTTCGGAGAGCTGCTGGTCATCGGCTTCGTGCTGCTGGTGGTGTTCTCCGCCTCGCGCATGGCCTCGCTGGGGAACGCGCTCGGAAAGTTCGTCCACTCGTTCAAGAAGGCATCGCAGGGGCAGGGCTTCATCGACGTGAAGCCCGAGCGCTCGCTGCGGCCCTCGCGAGATCGCGAGCCGCAGGACGGGGACTCCGGGCAGGGCTGATCGCTCGCCTCAGCGCTCGATGCTGGCGGTGATCTGCAGCCGTAGCCCGGCGAGGTCGCGCGGGGCGTCGTCGAGCAGCACGAGGAAATCCGCCCCCTGCCCGTCGCTCACCGGCTTGGCCGCCGCGAGCAGGCTCGCGCGCAGCGCCTCGACGTCGGCGGGGGTCGCGGCCCGCCACAGCTGCTCGGGGGTGGCGATGGCTCCGGCGAGCGTCTCGCCCGCCTTCACTGCCTGGGCTCCGTCCCAGACCTCGGCCCGCACCCGCACCCGACCGGGCGGAGCACCCCGGTTCAGGACCCGGCCGCGCACGTAGAGCAGCGACCGGCCGGACTGCGTCTCGTAGGTGCCGGGCACGATCTCCACCGGGCTCACCCCGCTCCCCGCACGCAGGGCCTGGAGCAGGCGCCGCGGCGAGAGGGCGGAACCGTCCAGGTGCCCCCCGCTCACCCAGCTGGACGCCAGTCCCGCCACGACCACCAGGAGCAGCGCGGCCAGGCCCACGTTGAGGATGACCCCGCTCACCCGGCGGGCAGTGCCGGGCAGCTCGCGTTCCTGCAGCCCGAGCCGCGCCCGCGAGGGCGGCTTGGAGATGGCCGGCACGGGAGCGGCGAGGCCGGGCGGAGCCATTGGCGTTGCCGCTCCGAACTCCGCGGCGTCAGGGATGTCCGGGAGGAGGGAGAGCCCCGGCGCCTGTGCCAGTCCAGGCCCGGGCATCTCGAAGAGGCCGTGCTCGGGCCCGCCCAAGCCCGCCGACGGCGCCTCGTCGAGAATGACCGACATGTCCGAGGGGGCAGCGCGCGGCGGAGGTGCCACCGGTTCGGGGAAGACCGGGGCGGAAGGTGCTGCGGCGAACGGATCGTCCCACGCGACTCCAGGGGATGCGGCGGCCGGCGCCACCGGGGCGATCGCGGGTGGAGGGAGGCTCCAGTCGGGGTCCGCGGCGGGCGAGGGTGCGGGCGCCGGAGGCAGACCGACGTCCAGGTCCATCGACGCCAGGTCCCGCTCGAGCTCGATCTGCGCGCCGCCGTAGCCACCCGGCGCAGCACCGGTCCAGTCACGGGCGGCATCTCCGGGGTCCAGCTCCAGACCGTCTGGTGGGAGCGGCGGGGCGGGCTCCAGTGCGGGGAGGTCGTCGAGCACCGTGCCGGCACCACCGAACTGGGGCTCCGGCGGGGGCGACTCCGGCTCGATGGCCGGAGAGAGGCTCGGCGCGTGGTTGGACAGTGTCCCATCGACCGAGAGGGCCCGCACGGGCGCCGCGACTCCCCACGCCGGGGTGAAGCCCGCGAGCGTCGCCAGGTGCGGGTCGACGGCGGATGCCGGCGCTGGCACCGGCTCGGGCTGCGGGACCTCGCCCTCGGGATAGGGTGAGGCGTCGAAGGGATCGGAGAGGTCCGGGTCGTGACCGGCGGTGATCGCGCTCGGCAGCGGCCAGACCGGGAGCGGCCCCATGTCCATCGAGGGCGGCTCCGGGACTGCGCGGACCGCAATGGCGACCCCGGCCGGAGACACGACGAGGCTCGGCGGCGGTTCCGCCAGCGCCTCTGCGACATCCGCACGCGAGGGGGCCGGGGGGAAGTTCCAGGCGGGCTCGGTGCCGGGCGCCTCCACCCCGGCGACGTCCACGTCGAAGTCCTCCGGCTGCGGCGCCGGAGCCATCTGCGCCAGGAGCGCGGACACCGCGGTCCCACGGGCAGGCGTCTTCTCGAGGTCCGAGGTCCCATCCGGCCCGAAGGCCTGGAACGGGTCAGGAGTCCTCGGACGCAGTGCGGCAGGCGCCGGATCGGCACCGGGCTCCGCCGCCGAGTCGGGGTAGATGCGGAAGGTGTGTCCGCACCGCGAACACCGGACCTTGAGCCCCCGCGCCGTGACCTTCCCGTCGGGCACCTTGAAGCGCGTCTGGCACTGCTTGCAGGCGATGATCACGGCGGTGGGGGTCCAGGGGGGCTGGAACCTCCGAGAATACCAGCGGAAGCCTGCCTCCCTGGTGTAGGTTCACCCCCTCCACCTTGTTGCACCGTGCCAGACCGTGCTGCTATCCAGCCGCAAACTGGCGATCTCTCGTAGGGAGGCGCTGCAGCGCGGCATGGCCGGCCCGGAAGGGGCGACCGTTCACCACGGCGACACACGATCCATGACTGAACCCGAACAGCTGCAGCCACCCCCGCAGGACGAGGCTCCGCGCGAGCCGAAGATCATCAAGCGCTACACCAACCGGAAGCTCTACGACACGGTGGAGAGCCGGTACGTCACGCTCGACGAGATCGCCGAGATGATCAAGCAGGGCGCCGAGGTGAAGATCGTCGACAACCGCACCAAGGACGACCTCACCTCCGTCACGCTGGCGCAGATCATCTTCGAGGAAGAGAAGAAGAAGAATCAGATGCCGCTCAGCGTGCTGCGGGAGATCATCCGCCACCCGGGCGACGCGCTCTCCGGCTTCATCCAGAAGGAGGTCACCCCCCGGGTGGCCTCCATCCGCGAGGAGGCCGAGACGAGGCTGGACCGGCTGCTCCGCCGCGAGGAGGGTGGCACCGGGGAGCTGAAGGACGACCTGCTCCGCGCCGGCCAGCGCACCATCGAGGAGTGGCAGCGCCGCGCGGACGACCGGGTGAAATCGCTCGTCGAGGGCGTGACCGGCAGCCTCCCTGCGCTCGGTTCGGACCTGGGGACCCTCAGCCGCCGTCTCGAGGAGATCGAGGCCCGGCTGGCCAAGCTCGAGTCGAAGAAGGACGGACCGCCCACGCAGGGCGGCTAGGGCGTCTCTCCCAGAGTCCACACGGCCTCGGCCACCGCGGTCATCATCTGCGCGCCGCGGCTCCGGGGCGCGTAGTCCCAGACCGTCTTCCCGTGGCTCTGGGCCTCGTCGATGGCGACGTTGACCCCGAGTGGCGGCGTGACCCGGCCCGGGAAGTACGCCTCGAGCCGCTCGCGCACTGCCTCGGCCAGCGCGGTGCGCCGGTGCATCATGGGTACCACCGCGGTGACCCGGAGCTCGGGGCGGTGGTGCTCCTCGGCGACCCGCTCCACGGTGCGCGCCACCTCGGCACAGCCGTCCAGGGCGAGATAGGTGAGCGCCACCGGGACCACCACCTCGGTCGCGGCGACCAGCATCGAGGTCACGCTCAGCCCGAGCGAGGGCGGGCCGTCGAGCACCACCACGTCGTGCTCGGGGGAGGCCGCATCCAGCCGCTCACGGAGCCGCTCCGCGGCCGAGGGCGTATCGCCGAGCGCCGCGGCCAGTCCGGCCATCTGCTTGTAGGCCGGGACGACCGTGAGGCCCTCGACCTCCGTCCGCTGCAGCACCTGCTCCAGGCTCACCGCCGGGTCGGTGAGGAAGTGGAAGACGTTGGGCTGGATCTCGCGGACGTCGAGCCCCAGCGTCTTCCCCGCGTGTCCCTGCGTGTCCAGGTCCATCAGGAGGACGCGCAGCTTGCGGACGCGGGCGATCCACGCGGCCACGTGCACGGCGAGCGTCGTCTTCCCCGTGCCGCCCTTCTCGTTGACGAAGGCGATCCTCCGCACGGGCGCCACGGGCACGCTCAGCGGGGCTGCTCCGGATCCCGCTCCAGCTTGGACTCGATCCGCCCCAGCGTCGCGTCGAGGTCGGCGATCTTCCGCCGCAGCGACTCGACGTCCTCGGTCGAGGGCAGGTTCATCGCCGCGAGCGCCGAGCGCAGGCTCTTGTCCAGCACGCCCTTGGCAGAGAGGGTCCGCTGGATCAGCATCTGCAGCGCCGCGACGAAGCGCTCGTTGGAGAGGAGGGCCTGGGCGAGCTTCCCCACCCGCTCCTCGCCCGTCTCCACCAGCTTCTTGACCATCGGATTGTCTTTGAGCATGGGCTGGCTCTCCTCGGGGGACTTCGCAGCCGCGCCGTGGCGTGTCAAGCACCGGCTCTCTCGCCGTTGACAGGCTGCGCGGCTGCTCCCTACGGTCCGGCGCCTCCTCCGCCCTCCATGTCCGGTCTGCTCGACAGGCGTCTCCTGCTGGTGACCGGAAAGGGCGGCGTGGGCAAGAGCACCGTCGCCGCGGCCCTCGCCCTGCGGCTGGCGTCGGCCGGCCTGCGCACGCTCCTCTGCGAGGTGAACGCCGACGGGCGCCTGGGCCGGCTGCTCGGCCATCCCGAGGTGGGGGCGGACGTGATGGCTGTCGAGCCCAACCTCTCGATGGTGGACCTGCAGCCGGACGCCTCGATGCGCGAGTACGTGCTGTCGAAGATCCGCCTCGAGCGGGTGTACCGCGCGGTCTTCGAGAACCGGATGGTGAAGTACTTCCTCCGCTTCGTCCCGGCGCTGGCCGAGACGGTCATGCTGGGCAAGGTGATGTGGCACCTCCGCCAGTGGCCGGACGCGCCGGGCGGCTTCGACCGCATCGTCCTGGACCTGCCCGCAACCGGGCACGCGCTGACGCTGCTCGGGGTGCCGCACGGCCTGATCGCCACCCTCCCCTCCGGGCCGATGTCCACCGAGGCCGGCTGGATGTACGACCTGCTCACCGACCCGGTGATGACCTCGGCGATCCTGGTGAGCCTCCCGGAGGATCTCCCGGTCAACGAGACGCTGGAGCTCGCCCAGGCACTGCGGACACGACTCAAGGTCCGCGTGGGCGCGGTGGTGCTCAACCAGTCGGTCGCCTCGCGCTTCGGCGCGGCCGATCGGGCGGCCCTCGCCGGACGCCCCGGCCTGGGCGCGCTGGTGGAGGCCTACGAGGAGGACGCGCAGCGAACGGAGGAGTCGGTGGAGCGGCTGCACGCCATCGACGCGCCGCTGGTCCAGCTTCCGCGGCTGGTCGCCCCCGAGCTCGGACGCGGCGAGCTGGTCTCGCTGGGTGACGCGCTGGCAGAGGCGCTCCGGTGAGCGGCCCCTCGCTCGAGGAGGTGCTCCGCACCCGTCGGGTGCTGGTGTGCGTGGGCGCCGGAGGCGTGGGAAAGACCACCCTGGCCGCCGCGGTGGCGATGCGCGCGGCGGCGCTCGGGCGGAGCGCGCTCGTCTGCACCATCGACCCGGCGCGCAGGCTCGCCAACGCCCTCGGGCTGACCTGGCTCGGCAACGCGCCCACCGAGGTCCAGCCCGAGGTGCTCGCCGGCGCGGGCATCACCCTCCAGGCTCCGCTCCAGGCGATGATGCTGGATCTCAAGGCCAGCTGGGACGAGCTCATCCAGCGGCAGGCCCCTCCGGCGCAGCGCGAGCGCATCCTCCAGAACCGCTTCTACCAGACGCTCTCCACCGTCCTGGCCGGGTCGCAGGAGTACATCGCGCTCGAGCGGCTGGGGCAGCTGCGCGAGCGCTCGGAGGCCGAGCTCATCGTGCTCGACACCCCGCCCACGGCACACGCGCTGGACTTCCTGGATGCCCCATCACGCATCCTCGACTTCCTGGACAACGAGGCGGCGCGCTGGCTGCTCGACCCGGCGCTGCGGGCGAGCCGGATCTCCCTGCGCCTGGCCCGCTGGGGAGGCGGGGTGGCCGCGAAGACCATTGGCCGGATCATCGGCGGGGACACGCTCGAGGAGCTCGCGACGTTCCTCGGCGCCGTGAGCGGGATGAACGAGAACTTCCGCGAACGGGCGCGGGCGGTGCGGTCGCTCCTCTCGTCGCCCGAGACCGGATTCCTCCTCGTGGCCGGGGCCTCGCCCGAGCGCCGGGACGAGGCGCTCCGCTTCCAGGCGGTGCTCGGAGAGCGGGGATTCCAGCGCGACGGGGTGGTGGTGAACCGGGTGCAGGAGGAGCCGCCGGCGTCGGCGGAGCGCGAGCTCGAGGGGCTCCAGGGCCCGCTGCACGCGACGCTCGCCCGGACTCTGGCCGAGGCGCGTGCGCTCGCCGACCGTGACCGGCTCGGCGTCCGGCTCCTGCGCGAGGGCGTGGCCCCGGTGCCGCTGATCGCCGTCCCCCGCTTCTCCTCGGAGATCCACGACCTGCGCGCACTCTGGCGGGCGGGGTCCTACCTGCTGGGCGAGGCTGCGATCCTGTAGGCTGTCTCGCTGGTTTCCCTGGCCAGACGCCCCTGCCCTTGCGCACCGCGATCCCACGGGCACTCGCCCTGTTTCCGCTGCTGCTCCTGACCCGCTGCGCCACCACGCAGACCGGGGGGGCCAAGCCCGAGCCGATCGTCATGCCTCCGCAGGAGGTCCGGGCGGACCTCGCGCTGCTGAAGATGAACGACGAGGAGCTGTTCGCCGCGGGGTCGAGCGCGTTCGCCGCCGGCGACTTCGCCCGCGCCGCCGCGTGCTTCGAGCGACTCGCCGCGGCCTACCCGGAGAGCCAGCACCGTCGGCGAGCGCTGTTCAACGCCGGCCTGGCGCAGGAGCGGCTCGACGCCTGGGACAGCGCGCGGCAGGACTTCTCGGAGCTCGCCAACCCCCTGGGCACGGGGGACGCCCTGGACGCTGCCTTTCACCAGGCCGAGGCGCTCTACCACCTGGACCGCTACCCGGAGGCGGCGGCGCTGCTCGCGCGCATCGCGGCGCGGACGGATCTGCCGGTCTCGCGCCGCATCGAGGCCCAGGTGCAGCAGGGCATCTGTCAGGTCGACGGCGGTGATCTGGACGAGGGCGAGAAGACCCTCCGCACGGCCCTGGCCAGCGCCAGGGAGGCGGCGGACCGCGGCGAGCCGGCCGACGAGTACGTCACCGCGCAGGGCCAGTTCTTCCTCGGGGAGATCTACCGGTTGCACTGCGAGGGGGTGACCTTCGATCCGGACGCGAAGGCCGACGCCCTCTCGAAGACCCTGGAGTACAAGGCGCAGCTGCTGCTCTCAGCGCAGGGCCACTATCTCCGGGCGATCAAGATCGGCAACGGCTACTGGGCGACGGCCGCAGGGGAGCGGATCGGCAACCTCTACGAGGTGCTCTACCGCCAGATGATGGACTCCCCCACGCCGAAGGAGCTGAACCCGGAGGAGACCGAGGCGTACCGGCAGGAGCTCCGGAGACGGATCAAGATCCTCCTGACCAAGGCCATCGGCGTGTACGAGACGACGGTTGCGACCGCGGAGCGCATCGGGACCGCTGGCCCGTTCGTCGCCCGGGCGCGGGAGAGCCTGGAGCGGATGAAGCAGCTGCTCCTCGCCGAGGCGGACGTTCCGGACGAGCCGCCACCGCCCGAGCCGGCCAAGCCTTCCTCACGCCGCCGCAGCGTCGCCCGGCCGCGCCTGGCGCCCGCGAGCACCGCGCAGACCACCGCCCCCGATCGCGGAGGCTGAGCCGCAGGGCCAGGACTCGCTCCCCCGCGGAGACTGCACCGCCGGAGCGCTCCCCCCGTGCGCTCCGGCGGCCCCCTCCCCGCTTCACTGGATCCCGAGCCGGGTCAGCGCGTCCGCGGTGATCGCCTTGGCCAGCCTCGCTGCCCGTCTGCCCGCGGCGGTCCTGCCCTCCGGATCCGCGGCCACCGCGGCTGCCACGTCGCCGTAGCCCTCACGCCGGCCGAGCCGGAGCAGGAGCTCGCCCCGGTTGCCGAGCGCGACCGGATGCCTGGGCTCTTGCGCCAGCGCCTCGCCGTAGGCGTGCACCGCGTCCTCGTGGCGGCCGAGCTTCTGGTACACGGTGCCGAGCGCGGCGTGGGCCCCGGCGTCCCTCGGGTTGATCTCCACCATCGCCTCGAAGACCAGCGCCGCCTCGCGGAGCCGCCCGGCCTGGGCCAGCTCCACCCCGGTGCGCCCCATCCGGGCCGCGTCTGCCGCGGTGATTCCCTCGACCTCGGCCCAGGTGGCCTCGCCCCGGGCGAATGCCTGCAGCCGCTCTCGCTCGTTCCGTCTCATCTTCAGCGTCCCATGTTGGCGATGGCGGTCTGGGCCATCGAGGCGAACTTCATCTCCATCGTAGAGAGGAGATTGGAGAGCTGTTCCTTGCGCTTCATGAGGCGCTCCATCTTGAAGTTCAGGTCACGGTCGACCTTGTCGAGCTGGGCCATCTTCTTCCGGTCGTCCTTGGAGCTCTTCTTGTCGTCGTTCTTGTCCTGCTCCTGGGTGACCGCGAGCATCTGATCGTCGGTGCGGTTCTCGAGCACCATGAGGATCATCTCGATCTTCTCCTCCACGCTGAGACTCTTGTCGTTGAGGATGTCCTTGATGGAGGGGTCTCGGCTCCGCGAGCTCGAGCTGCTCGACGACTTCGTGGACGCCGTGGCGCCGCTCGAGCCCGAGGGGGCCGGCGCCGGAGCCTTCGGGGGCGTACCGGCGGAGGGCACGGACACTCGACCGGAGCGCCTCGCGTCCTCGATCCCGATCTGGAGATCGCTCCGCGAGATGCCCTGGGTCCCGTCGCCCTGGGAGCGCGCGAGGCTGTCGAAGAGGGCCGGGTGGTCGAGCACGTAGCGCACCGCGCGCTTGAGGGCCGGGGCGGTGTCGGCATCGGCGGCCGTCTTCTCGAGCTCCTCCCGGCTGAGCACCTTGTCCGGAGGGAAGACGAGCCCGGACGCCGGCCTGTTCACTGCGTCGAAGGCCGCGAGGAGCGTCTGCAGCGCCGAGAGCTCGTCACCACCCACCGGCGGCCGGGTCGGCCCGTCGGTTCCGGACGCACCATCCGGACCGTCGGAGATCGCCAGATCCACGTCGTTGAGGGCGATGCCCTGGTCGCTTCCGTCCCTCGAGCGGGACAGCCGCTCCATGAGGTCCGGGTGGTCGAGGATGTACCGGGCGGCGCGCTTGAGGTCGATCGGGGCATCGGGATCCTCCGCCGTCTCGCGCAGCTCCTTCTCGGTGATGACCTTGTCCCCGAAGGCGCCGAAGAGGCCGTGGTCGCGGTTCATCGCATCGAAGCTCCGGGCGAGCGTCCGGAGTGCCCGGCGCTCCTCCGGGTCGCCGTCATCGACCGAGATCGCGTCGGTCAGCGAATCGTCCGGCGCGCCGGACGAGGCAGCCGCCACATCCGTGTCCCTGTGCGCTGCAGCGTCCGCGACGGGGGCGGCGAGCGCCGACGACGCGGGTGCCCATCCGTCCGTGCCACCGTAGGCCTCGTCCCTGGGGGGGGCGTACTCGGTCTCTGCCGCGCTGTCTGCCAGGTCCTTGAGGAGATGGGTGCTCCCCTGCATCAGGGTGAAGACATCTCCGGTCGCCGCGCCGACTGCGATCTTCAGCGCGTCCCCCACGACCGGTGGCAGCCCGAGCAGCTTGGTCCCGGCGTCGATGACGGCGGTGAAGGGCGAGCCGATGGCCCCGAGCGCGTCACCGATGAAGTCGAAGAATCCCATCCTTCCCCCTTCCGGGGACGGCTCCCCCGGCACGAGGCGGCTGTGCAGGAGCGATGCCGCGGGCCTTCCCTGCGCTCGGAGGGCCGGAAGTCGCTTCCACCGGACAGGTCGGGTCCGCGCGGCGGGACGGACGCCCGGTGCTGTTATTGTGCTCCCCGGATGCGGCGGAGCTTCGGACTCGACGTGGGGACCAAGACGATCGGGGTGGCCATCTCCGACGCGCTGGGATTCACGGCCCAGCCGGTGACCACCATCCGCCGCTCCAGCCTCCGGGCCGACCTCACCGAGCTCCGGCGACTGGCCGAGCACCACGGCGTCGAGCACGCGGTCGTGGGCCTCCCGCTGAACATGGATGGCAGCGAGGGCCCGAGCGCGGCCGACGCCCGGCGCCTGGGCGACGCGGTGGCACGCACCCTCGGCATCCCGGTCGAGTACTGGGACGAGCGGCTCACCACCGTCGCCGCCAACCGGGTGATGATCGAGGCGGACGTCTCCCGGGCCCGGCGGCGGGCAGTGGTGGACCAGATCGCCGCCTCCCTCATCCTCCAGGGCTGGCTCGACGCACGACAGCCGACGGCTCCGGGGGACGAGCCTTGAAGCGCGCGTTCGGAGTCCTCCTGCTCCTCGTGCTCCTCGTGGCCGCGGCGGGCGGGGCCTACTGGTGGTGGCGAGATCGGCGGATCACCGAGTTCGCCGGCACCCCGGGCGGTGCGATCGGCACGAAGGCGGTCCTCATCCCTCCGGGCAGCAGTCCGCGCCGGGTGGCCGACCTCCTGGCGAAGGCAGGCGTGGTCTCGGATGCCGAGCTGACGTACGCCTGGATCCGACGCGAGAAGCTGGGGCCAAAGCTGCGGGCCGGGGAGTACGAGTTCGCGCTCCCCCTCACCCCCGAGCAGGCGATCCAGAAGCTCGTCACCGGGCAGCAGAAGACGTACCACGTGACCGTCCCCGAGGGGCTGCGCCTCGACGAGATCCTCCCGCTGCTCGCCAGCTCCCAGCTGAAGCTCAGGCTCGACCGGCTCGAGGCGCTCGCCGCGGACCCGGCCTTCGTGAAGAAGCTGGGCGTGCCGGCCACGCGGCTCGAGGGCTTCCTCTTCCCCGACACCTACAGCTTCACGCACGGGTACACCGAGGAGAGCGTGCTCGGGAAGATGGTCTCGCGGACGCTCGAGGAGCTGCAGGCGGCGACGGCGAACGAGGACCCGGCGGTGAAGCTCGACCCGCTCCAGCTGGTGACGCTCGCCTCCATCGTGGAGAAGGAGACCGGCGCACCGGAGGAGCGGCCGCGGATCGCCTGCCTCTTCTACAACCGCCTGCGCCTCGGGATGCCGCTGCAGACCGACCCCACGGTGCTGTACGCGATGATGATGATCCGGGGGAAGTTCGTGAAGAACATCACCCGGCAGGACCTGGTCACCCCCCACCCCTACAACACGTACACCGTGCGTGGGCTGCCGCCGGGGCCCATTGCCAGCCCGGGTGCCGCCGCGCTCCAGGCGGTGACGCACCCGGCGACCTGCAACGACCTGTACTTCGTCTCCCGGAACGACGGGACGCACGTCTTCTGCCCCACCCTCCAGTGCCACAACGCCGCGGTGCAGAAGTGGCAGGTGGACTACTGGGCGGAGCAGCGACGACGCGCCCGCCCGGGGCGCTGAGCCCACCCTGGACCAAGGTCCCACTTCGCCGTCCTCCCGCAAGGGGTAAGGGCGGGCACCGGGGCCGCTGGCAGGCCCCGACATCGCGGCCGCCGACCGGCGACCTCGAGGGGAGTCCTGCACATGAAGACCCGGACTGGACTGGCGTTGCTCGCGGTCATCTCGACCCTCGGCTGCGTGACCGAGAGCGCCTACAAGAAAGAGGAGACGAAGGCCAACGAGGCGAGCAAGGCCGCGGAACAGGCGAGCGCACAGAAGGCCGCAGCGGACAAGCTCAACGCCCAGCTGGAAAGCGAGGTCAAGGCGAACCAGGTCCAGATCCAGAAGCTCCAGGACGAGCTCAAGGTCACCGTCGCCAACCAGATCCTCTTTCCCGAGGGCGGCTGGGAGATCCACAAGGCTGGCGAGGAGACGCTGAACAAGATGATCCCTGCGCTCAACGAGCTCAAGGGGCAGCGCATCGATGTGCAGGGCTACACCGATGATGTCCCGATCGGTCCCGAGCTGAAGGCCCGCTTCCCGTCCAACTGGGAGCTCTCCACCGCACGAGCGACGGATGTCGTCCGGTACCTCGCCTCGAAGGGCGTCGACCAGAACATGATGTCCGCCACCGGATTCGGGGACACCCACCCGGTGGCCTCCAACGGCACCGCCGAGGGCCGGGCCAAGAACCGGCGGATCGAGATCGTCATCAAGTCGTCCGCGCAGTAGCCCCTCCGGATCCGGCGCGGCGCGGGATGCCGACCAGCGCAAGCCGCGCTGCGCCATCCTTGCTCTCGGCGAACGCTCGCGAGCAGGCGGGCATGCGGACTGGGAGAGGACCGAGCCTCAACTTCGTTGCACCCGCACGGGTTGGGGGCGTACCCGTGCGCGCCGGTGATGCGGGCCCGGGCACTTCGCCCGGGTGCCCGCTAAACCCAGGGGGCACGGACATGGCTGGGCAGAAGGTGCCGGGGTCGCGCGAAGAGGAATCCTGGTTCAGCGAGGAGCAGCTCGAGCACCTCGAACCAGCGGATGAAGGACCGGACGAGCTCTACTCACCGGTCCCCACCCAGATGGTCTCCAACGGCGAGTACTTGCCCAACCCGCAGACCGCCGAGCAGAAGCAGGTGGAGCGCCGCATCTACGAGCTCTCGGGCATCGCCGCCCGTCGCCAGGGGGTGAGCCGCCGGCAATTCCTGGCGGGGACTGGCGGCTTCGCCGTCTCGTTCCTGGCGATGAACGAGGCGCACGGAGCCGAGTTCTTCAAGGTGAGCAAGGACGAGGTGTACGAGCGCGGCGCGCACGGCCTCCATGGCCCGCCCCGCAACCTCTTCGTCTTCGACGACCAGCTGCACACCATCCGCTCCAGCCGGACCGGCCCCGGGAACGTCCTGCGGGACATCGCGGAGGGGAACCACAGCGCGCTCAACCCCACCGACCTCCCGGACGAGCTCGGCGGGATCAACACGCCCTGGAACCCGGCGCTGGTGGGCCTGCCCAACCTGAACCTCAACTTCCAGCTCGTTCAGTTCATGAAGGACGTCTACCTGGACGCCCAGGTCACCATCGGCATCCTGAGCAACAACACCTCGGCCGCGGTGCCCGATCAGGGCACGCCGCGCGCGCCGAAGAACATCAAGGAGTCGGAGGCCGGGGAGTTCCTGTCCGCAACGCAGACCGCCTCGGTGCGCGACTGGGTCAACCAGATCGCCGGCTCCACCCGGATGCTCGCCCACGGGCAGCTGTATCCGGGCAGGGGCAACATGGTGGATCCGGTCTACGGTGACTACCACCGCTGGCAGATCGAGAACCTGCACCCGGACTCGTGGAAGGGCTACACCTCCGCCAACTCGGCCAAGCTGGACAGTGACCCGAACAGCCTGATGACCACCTGGGTGCTGGACGACGAGCAGGTCGCCTACCCGATGTACGAGGTGATCACCGCGCCCGAGTACCGGCAATATTTGCGGACGCACCCGGGCTTCTACAACATCTGCATCCACAAGGGCCTGTCGACCAACGCGCCAGACGGTCCGGGCTCGGCGACGGCGGGGTTCCCGAGCGACATCCCGAAGGCCGCGCGCGACTGGCCGCAGCTCAACTTCCTCATCTACCACTCGTGCATCCGGCCGGGCTTCTGGGTCCGGAACGCGCTGCTCGACGTCCAGTCCGGCAACTTGCGACAGGGGGTCCCGGACATCCTCTGGACCACGCGGTTCCTGGTCGACTGCGCGCAGTTCTCCAACGTCTATGCGGAGCTCGGCACGACCTTCGCCTCGTCGGTGATCACCTTCCCCTCGGTCTGCGCGCACATCCTCGGCCAGGCCCTCAGGTTCTTCGGGGAGGATCGGGTGCTCTTCGGCTCCGACTCGGTGTGGTACGGCTCGCCGCAGTGGCAGATCGAGGCGCTGTGGCGCTTCCAGATCCCCGAGTGGATGCAGCATCGGTACGGGTACCCGGCGCTCACCGAGCGGGCGAAGCGGAAGATCTTCGGGCTGAACAACGCCCGGCTCTACGGGATCAAGAACGTGGACGGCCGGCTGACCACGCCCGACCGTGACTGCGAGGACGAGAACGATCGCCGCTACCACCCGGTGCCGTTGAACTTCGAGTCGCTGATCCCCATCGCCCTGAAGAAGACGATGGAGTTCCCGCAGTTCGCGCTCAACGACGTGCTGAGCAAGCTGCGCGAGCGCTACCTCGCCGCGGGGCCCACGCCGAGCAACACAAGGCACGGCTGGATCCGGAAGGCCTGAGGGTCGACTCAACTGGTCCAGTCAAAAACGCAGAAGAGGATCCTCCTGGCGCATCGCCGAGCCCCCAGGCTCCCGGTGCAACCGACCAGGAGGATCCGATGCGCCACTACTCGATGCCCGCCGTCACCGCAGCGTTCGTCGTCGCCACCGCGCTGGGTTGCGGGGTGGCCGATCCACCGGCGGCGCAGCAAACGGAAGCCCTCAGCAAGAGGACCGGACCCGACCTCTTTCCGAAGGACGCCAGGCCTTACGGCGTCTCCATGGAACGCTGGAGCGAGCTCGTCTGGAAGTGGATCTACCGGCAGCCAGCCGAGTCCAATCCGCTGCTCGACCCCACCGGGGCCAGCTGCGCCGTCGATCAACATGGGCCCGTCTGGTTCCTGCCGTCGGTGATCCCGGGTGGCCCGCGGTTCGTCGGGGAGCGCACCTGCACCATCCCCGGGCACACCGCGTTGCTCGTCCAGACCGCCGCCTTTCTCAACGACTACCCTGCCCTGACCCTGCGTTCCGGCCGGCTCCCGGACAGTCGCTCTACGATTTCCTCCTCGAGGGAGCGGCGTCCTTCATCGACACCGTCTACTTCCTCGAGGTCACGATCGACGGCGTTCCGCAGCCGGACATGCTCCGCTATCGATTCACCTCGGACGACCTCTTCCACGTCAGAGGGGACGCCAGCCTCGAGACGGTCCTCGACTCCTGCATCACCGGTGGACCGCAGCCCGCGGTCGCGGACGGCTACGTCTTCATGGTGAAGCCGCTCGCCCGGGGCCGGCACACCCTGGTGTGGCACCTCAAGGACACGTTCGGCGCAACCGGCGACACGACCCTGACCTACCAGCTGACGGTTCAATAGCTTCCGGGACCACGGCGCCGCGAGGGTTCCCAACCCGGCGTGGAGAACCATTTTGGAAGGGTCCGCCGGGGGGACAGGTCGCGAGGTCGTCCGGAGCGTTCCATCCGGTTTCGCATCCGCCCGATGGGGAACAATTCCGCGGGTGTGCTGGCGGCTTCGGCGTCCGGGCTCGCCGCTCCAACCTGGAGCAATGTGAACGACACCTCGGGCTACCAGCTCCGCCGAGCCGATTGTGCTGGCCCTCGCTCGTTCGCTCTCGCGACCATCGCGCGAAGTTCCTTCGTCACTTCGTGACCCCTGAACAACGCCAGCCAATCGCTCGTCGGCATGAAGGTGATCTTTTGCCCGAACACGGTCTCCGAGCGACATCGGATCGTGATGGGGTTGATGTTGATCCAGCGGAACTCCCGGACATCTTCGACATCACTGAGCGGGATCGTCGCGCTTCGAAGATAGTTCGATACAAAGAGGGAACGCCCATCCGTCGAGACGACCTTCAGCGGGATGAGCAGCCAGACGAACACGCCCATGGCGATGAGCCAGAGAGCCAGAAGCTCCCGAGCTTCGGGGACGCCCTGGCGGAACAACATGACCGTCCCGAACCCGAACCCTGCTCCCCACACGACGGGAAACAAGACCTTGTAGACGAAGGTCAGGCTGGACGAGAGGTACCGGGGTTCCATCGAAGCGAGGCTAGCCTTCGTCGGCGGCCGCTCGCGGCCCCGGACACCCCATCCCGGCGGGCGGACTCAGTCCTCGAGCGCCGTTGCAGGGTTGACGGAACCGACTCTCGTTGACGTCATGGGGAACCGGATGGAACGCGCGCTCGGGGGCGCTCGCGACCTCGCCCCCGCCCGACCGTTCCAAACTGTTCCCCAAACGTGTCGTGGTTCACCCGGCGGGCTTCTTGCTTCGACCCGCGGCGTGGAGCCGGGGACCGACCCACTGGTGGCTGCGCTCGACGAGCTGAAGCTCCGCTGCGTCCCGATGCGGGACGCCGCCAAGGGCGGTCCATGGAGGCGTGCCTTCCCGGAGGACGCGGTGTCTCTCCATGTCGTTCTCGAGGGGGGCTGCCTGATCGAGGCGGACTTGCACCTCTGGCGTTACCGGCTCGACCCGGGCGAGGTGCTGGTCGTGAAGCCCGGCATCCGGGGTGCGCTCCGGGCGACGTGCGAGGCGAACCCGCCCGAGGTGCTGTCGGCCTGCGTCCACCTCGAGGCGCCGCTCGGGCACCCGATGCTCGCGTCCTTCCCGGCGCTGATCCGCGCGAGCGCAGGACGGATTCCGCGCTCCTTCGAGCCGTGCCTCGATGCACTCCGGGAGGAGCTGGCCATCCCCACGCTCGGCGGCGGCGTCGTCACCAGCCGTCTGTGCGAGGTGCTCCTCGTCCAGGCGCTGCGCAAGCACGTGACCGACGACCTCACCTGGACAGACCAGGGCTGGTTCCGGATGCTCGCTGACCCGCTCCTTCGGGAGCAGCTCACCGAGGCGAGCCGATCCGGGACCACGGTGGCCTCCTTCGCGCGCGCAATGGTGCGCTCTCGCCAGCGAGCGCGGGCGCGGTTCGCACAGTTCGGTGGGACCCTTCCTTCCACGTTCCTGCGTCAGGCGAGGATCCGCCGCGCGGCGGAGCTCTTGCGAGCGGGCGAGACGGACCTCGCTCGGGTCGCGTCCGTCTGCGGCTTCGGCAGCCGGCGGGCCCTGTCCCGGGCCTTCCGGCGCGAGCTCGGAGTCACACCGGCCGCCCACTGGCGCTCGGTGCACCAGCGGCCGTTTCCCCGCCGAAACCGACCGTGAGAATTCTCAACCAGCTGCGGCTGCCGCCGCTGGCGCCGGCTCTTCCTGCGCCGACTCGGCCGACAGCCGCTTCATCAAGGGGAGCAGCCCGAAGGAGATGAGCGCCCCGGCCACCGCCACCGCGCCGAGCCAGAAGTAGAGCCGCATGTAGAGGTGCAGCGTCTGCATCGGGTCGGTCATGTCCTTCGGCACAGAGGCGAAGGTCGCCACGTAGCTCCCGAGGTACTGGGAGATCCCGGTGGCCAGGAACCAGGTCCCCATCAGGAATCCGCGGAGCTTGGGCCCGACGTACCGGGCGACCATCGCCAGTCCGAGGCCACTGATCAGCAACTCGCCGAGCGACATCAACCCGTAGCCGAGGATGACCCACCACAGGGACACCCTCCCATCCGGCCCCGCGGTGTAGCCACTCCCACCGAAGATGAAGAACCCTGCCGCCAGCACCACGAATCCGAGCGCGAACTTCAGCGCAACCGGGAAGTCTCCTCCCTGCCGCTTGCCCAGCTTCGTGTAGATCCAGGCCAGAGGGGGGCTGAGGACGAAGATCCAGTAAGGGTTCAGCGCCTGCACCTGCCCCGCCGGAACCCGGTACCCGAAGAGGAAGTTCAGGTCCACGTTGCGGTCGGCGAACAGCGTCAGCGACGTCGACATCTGCTGGTAGAAGATGAAGAAGATGATTCCCTGCGCGGTGAGGATGAGCACCGCGATGAGCCCGCTCCGCTCGCGCGGGGTGCCCTTGGCGATCAGCATCGCGAAGATGCCGAGCATCACCAGCGTGGCCAGCCACACCATCGCCTTGGCGACGGTCAGGTTCTGCACCACCCAGGAGACGAAGCCCACCGCCAGCACGCACGCCCCGATGGTCACGGCGAACTTCGACCAGGGGAACGGCTGGAAGTCCGGCGGTGAGCCCACGTGCCGCAGGAAGCGGTTCATGAAGAAGTAGTTGAGGATCCCCAGCACCATCCCGCCGGCGCAGACTCCGAACGCCAGGTGCCAGCTCACGCGCTCGGCGATCAGCGGCGTGGCGGTCTGCGAGAGCGTCGAGCCGAGGTTGACTGCCATGTAATAGAGGGTGAAGGCCGAGTCGATCTTGGCCGGGTTCCCCTCGTAGACCTTGGAGACGAGGTTCGCCGGGTTGGGCTTGAACAGCCCGCTCCCCACCGCGATGACCCCGAGGGCGAGGAACAGCGGCATCCCGGGCGTGGCCAGCAGCGCGTACCCGATGGCGAGGATGGTGGCCCCGATGACCGTCATCCGCCGGGTGCCCAGCACCTTGTCCCCGAGCCACCCTCCGATGGCCGGCGAGGCGTAGGCCATGGCCACGAACGCGCCGAAGGTGAGGTTCGCCCGGTCGTCGCTGTATCCGAGCTTCTTCACCATGTAGAGGACGACGACCGCGGTCATCCCGTAGTAGCCAAACCGCTCCCACATCTCGATGAGGAACAGGACGGTGAACGACACCCATCTCTGAGGCGTGGCGCCGAGCCTCGGCTCGACCCCGGTCGACGGTGGCGGTTTCTCGGCGGGCGGGACCACGACCGACGGCGGGCGCTGCGCCGGCGGCAACTCGCGAGGGGTGGGCTCGGACATGAAGGGCCTCTAGTGGGTACCGGCGCGCCGGTAGACATGCCACGGACGCTGGAAGCCGGGCACTTCCTCCCAGCCGTCACCGTCGAAGGAGATGGTATCCCCCTGGAGCAGGAAGTCGGGCTCTTTCTCCATCTCCCCGTCCTCGCGGCGCACCAGCACCTCGGGCCGCTGCTCCTTGACCTGCTTCCGGAAGATGTCCCAGCGCATCCGGGCGAGCCGGGTGTCGGGGAGCCCGCTGAAGAAGGCGATCTGCAGGTCCCAGTACTGGGGGTCCACGTCCAGGGCCGCCGCCCCGCCCAGTGGCGCCACCTCCGCCTTGAGCCAGCGCGCCACCTGCATCACCGCGGGCGGATTGGTCGACACCGGGCTCACCGGGCGGAGCGAGGTGGCCAGCTGGTCGTCCCGGTTCACCGTGGCGATCCCGACCCCCACCGGGAGGAGCACCGCGAGCCCGAGCGCCGCGCCGGCCCACGCCCGCGCCGCGAGCGGGGACTTCCCCTCGACCGTGGCCTGGTAGCCCACTCCCACGAAGGGCAGGAGCAGCGCCACCTGTGTCACCGCGAACCGGGCGAGCGGGACGAAGTCGAGCAGCACCACGCTGCGGAAGGTGAAGTACGCGGTGGGGACCAGCGCCACCCAGATCAGCCAGCGGTACTCCGGCCGCTGCCGCCACACCCGCACCATCCCCCGCGCGCCGAACCAGGCGATGAGTGGAGAGAGCGTGAAGAGCGCGACCGCCGGCCAGAAGAAGAGGTTCTGGGCGCGGTACCCGGCCGAGGTCCAGCGGGCGACGCCCTCTGCCACCCAGCCCTTGTGGAAGCTCTCGATGTAGCGGAGCGGCGCGAACGGATCGCCCTTGGCCCGCTCGTTCCCCTGCATCCACGCGGCGACGAAGGGAAGGGCCAGGAGCCCGTAGCAGACCGAGCGGGTCACACCCGCGACCCGGTCCCTGTCTCCAAGGAGGAGGAGCACGCAGATGAGGGGGATGAGGAGCCAGCAGTCGTAGCGCACCGCACAGGCGAGGTTGAGCACCAGCGCGCTGCCGAAGAGCGGCGGGAAGCGGTTCTCCTCGAGCCCCTCGGCGAGGAGCGCCAGGCTCCAGAGCACGAAGAACAGGCCCACCGACTCGCTGCCGGCGGTGGTGGACATCTGGATGTGCATCCCCCACAGCGCGAACCCCGCCGTGGCCCACCAGGCGCCCTGGATGCCTCCCAGCCGCCGCGACAGCGACCACAGGGGGAGCACCGAGAGCACCCCGAACAGCAGGCTCACCCAGCGGCCCGCGTCCTCCCGGTCGATGCCCAGCGCCAGCGCCCCGGCGACGAGGTAGACGTGCAACGGCCCGTACTGGAAGGCGCCGTCGTCCATGTGGGCGATCCAGTGTGGGTTGGCCAGCCACCGCTGGGCCAGCTCGGTGCGGACGACGGCGTCACCGTAGAGGTTCTCGCTCCACGGGAAAACGGCGAGCCTGGGCAGCAGGACCAGCGCACAGGCGAAGAGGAGGCTCCACACCGCTCTCGCCTCCTCGCTCGACACGCGGGGAGGGGAGCCGGACATCGAGGTGTCCTCGATCCGGGGAGCGACGGACGGGGTGGGCATCGTGATCTGTCCGCTGCGCCTAGCAGGGACCCGGGGGGCATTGGAAGCGCTCCACTGGACGGCATAAGCTGCGAGACGTCAGGAAGTCTCCACCCCGCGTCCCGGTCGCGCGGGACGGCGCCTCCCGGCAGGCTGTGGCCTCCGCGAGCCGTCCGTCCCCCCAGCTCCGGACACGCTCGCGCGGTCCCACCCCGCGCCGGTGTGGGGTTTCGATGGGGCCCGCTCGACGCGGAGCCTCCAGAGGGATGAGACGAGACATGACGACCGTGGCGCAGGGCTCGTGGGTCGAGCGCATCGCGAAGCTCCAGGACAGCAAGCAGTACGCGGAGCTGCACTGGGAAGGGAGCTTCGAGGACTACCTCAACCTGGTTCGCCAGAACCCGCGGGTGACTCGAACAGCGTTCCAGAGGATCTACGACATGATCCTCAGCCACGGACGCACCGAGTACATCGACAACAAGAAGAAGCTCATCCGCTACCACTTCTTCAGTGACGAGCGCTTCGGCGGGCGCGACGCGATCTTCGGGCTCGACGTGCCGCTGATGAAGCTGGTGAACGTCTTCAAGTCCGCCGCGCAGCAGTACGGCACGGAGAAGCGGGTCATCCTCCTCCACGGCCCGGTCGGCTCGAGCAAGAGCACCATTGCCCGGCTCTTGAAGAAGGGCATGGAGGAGTACAGCAAGAACCCCGAGGGGGCGGCCTACACCTTCGCCTGGAACCTGGAGCGCAAGGGCTCCGACGGGGTGGTTCACAAGGAGCGGATGAAGTGCCCGATGAACGAGGAGCCGCTCAACCTCATCCCCCGCGAGTGGCGGCCCAGGGTCTTCGCCGAGCTGCAGACCAGCGGCGACTTCCAGATCCCCGAGGGCAACGAGCTGTGCCCGGCCTGCCGCTTCGTCTTCAAGGAGCTGATGACCCAGGAGGGTGGTGACTTCGCCAGGGTCATCCAGCACGTCTGGGTGAACCGGCTCATCTTCAGCGAGAAGGACCGGATCGGCATCGGCACCTTCCAGCCCAAGGACGAGAAGAACCAGGACTCCACCGAGCTCACCGGCGACATCAACTACCGGAAGATCGCCGAGTACGGCAGCGACTCGGACCCGCGGGCCTTCAACTTCGACGGCGAGTTCAACATCGCCAACCGGGGGATCATCGAGTTCGTCGAGGTGCTGAAGCTGGACGTGGCGTTCCTCTACGACCTCCTGGGCGCGA
>JADGQZ010000075.1 GCA_017881345.1 Myxococcaceae bacterium
CAAAGGCGTACTGGACGATGTAGTTCAGCACGTCGTTGTCGTTGTTGTTCCCGAGGGTCACCACGATCTTCGCGTCCTGGGGAAGCAGGGACATGGTGGGCGACGCGGGTGGCGCGGTGGCGTAGCGGACGATGAGGTTCGCGGCGCTGAGCGTGCCGCAGGTCGTTCCGATGCCGGCGGCCCGGAAATCGACCGAGGAGCAGACCGCGTTCTGGATGTCGACGATGGCGGTGCAGCCGCCCGCGGCCACCACCCCGGGCATGTCGGCGACCCGGAAGTTGTTGGCGAGCCCCTGCGCCTGGGTGGCGAGGCTGAACGTGCCGATGATCAGATCGGTTCCCCCGTCGCTCGAGGCTGTCCCCGGCGAATTCCCGCAGCTCTGCGAATTGGTGACCCAGATCTGCAGGGAGCTGCAGGCGTTCGCCGAATTCAATCCCGTCGTCGACCACGCCACCCCCACCTGGTCGTTGCAGCCCGCGGGACCCTTGGCCAGCGTGGTGACCTGCTGGCTGGACCCGACGAAGTTCAGGCTGATGGTCTGGGCCGAAGCTGCCGCCCCGAGCAGCAGGCCCGCCAGGAGCGCGACGCGGTGGGGAGAGGGCATCCGCCCGAGGGATAGCAAGGGTGGGGCCAGCTGTCGCGCCCCCGCCCCAGGGGGTACGTGCCCCGGGTCGAGGGTCAACGCGACAGACGTTCCGCGTGCCCGAGTGTCAATTTGTCACAGGCGCGCGACTCACCAGCTCGGCCACCTCGAGGCACAGGCGGGCAGTGGCGCCGGCGTTGTCGATGGCCGCGACGAGCTCCAGGGCGTCCGGAAGGCCGGCGAAGGCCCGGATCCGACCCACGTGGATGGCGTCGTCCGCGGTGACCAGCATGGGCATCGGGTAGACGCGCTCGGCGGGCACGTCGAGGATCTTGAGACCGGGCGCCGCCTGCAGGAGCGTGCGTGCCTCGGCCGGGGTGACCGCGCGCTGGAGCCGCACGTGCATCAGCACCAGGTCCCCGTAGAACGTGGGCACCCACACCGCCGTCCCGTCGAGCGCCGGCGCCGCGCGGCCCCAGAGGAGCCCCGTCTCGGCGCGCCATGACAGCTCCTCGAGCGTCGAGCCGCTGCCCTCGCTGAAGGGCCCGACCTGGGGGACCAGGTTGAAACCCAGCCGGTGGGGGAAGTGAACCGCCTCGAGCTCGCGCGAGGAGAGGAGCGCAGCCGTCTGCTGCTCCAGCTCGGCGACGCCTTGGCGGCCGGCGCCGGACGCGGAGATGAAGGCCGCGCAATGCACCTCGCGCAGCCCGGCGGCGGCGCGGAGCGGCTCCAGGCAGCAGAGCAGCGCCTGGCTCACCGGCCCGGGGACCCGGACGCGGCGCGCGCCAGGGACACGTGCGAGACCTGCGCCGGGCACCCGGGGAAAGATGACTGGGGTCTTGAGATCCGAGACGAAGGCGCGGCTCGTGTCGACCACCAGCGCTCCCCCGGTCTCGGCCACGTGGGCCAGCGTCCGGGAGACGTCTGCCGGCGTGGCCAGGAACACCACCTTCGCGCCGCGGAGCGTCTCGGCGCTGGCCACCTCCACCTCCAGCGTCCCCTCGCCGAACGACAGCTCCTCCCCGGCCGAGCGCTCGGAGGCGAGCAGCCGGACCCGGTCGGCGGGATGCCCGGCCAGGGCGAGCGCTCCGACCAGCTCGCGTCCCACCACCCCGGTGGCACCCACCACCGCCACGTCCCAGCTCCGATCCATCGTTCAGGTCTCCTCGCCCCGGATGCGCGCCGCCGGCACCGGGCCGGGCAGCGGCGGGAACTTTGGATTTCGCTCCGCCTCCGAGGCGCGCAGGTAGTGCGGCTCGAGCGCCGAGAGCGCCTGGAGATCGAACGCCGGCGGCAGCTCGGCGAGCTGCGCCAGCGCCCACGCCGAGGGGATGTCGGGGCTCTGGAGCACGCGCGCGGCCGGCACCCCGGCGGCGCGGATCGCCTCGGCGGCCTCGTGCACCGCCGGACCGACGACCCGGGCAGCCGGCTCGGCCTCGAGCCACCGGGTGAGCTCCGACTCGGTCCAGGCCTCCTCGGGGGCGAGCGCCTGGACGCGCATCCCCGACCGGCAGTACCGGCCGACGTACAGCTCACCCCGGCGGGCGACGGCCACCGCCGCCAGCGGCGTGTCCTCGGGACACTCGAGCGCGAGCGCAGCGAGCGACGAGGCGCCGGCGACGGGGAGGCGGCGGGCGTAGGCGAAGCCCTTCACCGTGGCGAGCCCGATGCGGAGCCCGGTGAAGCTCCCCGGTCCGAGGCCGACGACCAGCCCCTGCACGTCGTCCAGCGTCAGCCGCACGCTGGCGAGCAGGTCGAGCACCGCGCCCGGCAGGAGATCGCTCATCTTCGAGGGCGGGCCGTGCCGCGCCGAGGCGAGCGGCGCGGGCTCTCCCGGTCGACCCACGGCGAGCGAGAGCGTCAAGGTGGAGCTGTCGACGGCGAGGATCATCCCGGGGCCGGTGCTTTGCGCGCTCCGGGCGGCCGACGCAAGCGGAAGGCTCTCCTCCCCGGCCGGGGCGTCACCCGAGCTGTGATCGGAGCATGGCTCGAGCCGCACCCGGGCGACGCCCGTGCCCACCATCCCCAGGGCCCGCGCGGCCGCCTCGGAGACGTCGAGGATGCGGCCGGACGCGTACGGGCCGCGGTCGTTCACCCGGACCTGCACCACCCGGCCGTTGCCGAGGTTGGTCACCCGGAGACAGGTCCCGAACGGCAGGGTCCGATGCGCGGCGGTGAGCGTCCCCGGACGAAGCACCTCGCCGCTCGCCGTCTTGTGCCCGTAGAGGCCGGGACCGTACCAGGACGCCTCGCCCTCCTCGTGCGCCTGGTCGGGTCGGACGTTCCGCGCGCACCCGGCAGCAAGGAAGAGGAGGACGGCCACCCACCGCCCGGCAGCATGTGCCCGGGGAACGACCCGAACGGAGCTCCCGCAGCGGCCAGGCACCGGAGGGACGCCTCAGCGCGTCAGGTCGTTCACGCAGACCAGGACCATGAGCAGGATGAGCGCGACGATGCCCACCGCGTTGGCGATCTCCCGGGCCCGCAGCGGGATGGGCCGCCGGCGCACCGCCTCCCAGCCCGCCGAGAGCAGCTGGAACCCGTCCAGCGCCGGGATGGGCACCAGGTTGATGAGCCCGAGGTTCACCGAGATCAGCGCCATGAGGTTCAGGAAGTAGTCGAGCCCGGCCTGCGCCGCCTTCCCCGCGATGCCGTAGATCATGATCGGCCCGCCCACGTTCTTGAACGAGACCTGGCCGGTGACCAGCTTCGCCAGTCCGCCGGCGGTGTCCGCCACCGCCTCGCCGAGCCGGTGCGCCGCGGTGACCAGGGCTAGGCCGGGGCCGACCCGGACCTTGGCGTCGGAGCCCTTCTCACCCGGGGTGCCCGACTCGAACCGGAGGCCCAGCTCGAAGGCCTCGGTCTCGCCGCTCGCCGGCTCGCCCTTCGCCAGCCTCAGCTTCACCTCGGCCTCGCGCGAGGTCCCCTCGTGGATCCAGCGGAGCCGGAAGGGGTGGTCCTTCAGCTCGCCAAGGCGCCGGGCCAGCTGGTCGCGCGAGAGGACCGGCTTGCCGTCGACCGCGATCACCTGGTCGCCCCGGACCAGCCCCGCGTCGGCGGCCGCGCTCCCCGGGAGCACCCGCCCCACGTAGAGCAGCGAGTAGATGTCCGCCGCCTGGAGCCCGAACGCGGCCATCCCCGCACCGTCCTGCCGCGGGACACGGACCGTCTGCACCTCGGGCAGAGTGCCGTCGAGCCCGGGGACCTCCGCGGGCACGCGGCGCATCAGCTGGAGCACGAGCTCCGGCCCGCGCGCCGCGGCGACGTCCCGCTCGAGCGAGGTCAGGTCGGAGACCGGCTGCCCGTCGACGGAGAGAATCCGGTCGAGCGTCCGGACCCCGGCGCGATCGGCCGGGCCTCCCGCCTGCACGGTGACCACCGGTGGCGCCCGGTTCGGCGCGATGCCGATCAGCCCGCGGTTGCGAGACGCGCCCTCCCCCGTCGGCGTCACCAGGAGGCGGACGCTCTGCCCGTCGCGCTGCACGACGATGGGGATGCGGTGGCCGGCCTGGCCCACCAGCGCCCACTGCATCTCCTCGAGCGAGCGGACCGGACGTCCGTCGACCTCGGTCACCACGTCACCGACCCGGATGCCTGCCTCGGCCGCGGGCATCCCGGGGATGACCCGGAGCACCGCGGTCGACGCCTGCGGATAGCTCACGATGACCACGAAGTAGATCAGCAGCGGGAAGATGAGGTTGAACGCCGGGCCGGCGACGACGATCAGCATTCGCTTCCACGGCGACTGCGCGAGGTAGCTCCGGGACTCGTCCTCGGGAGCGGCATCCTCACCCGGCACCTCGCCCGCCATCTTCACGTACCCCCCGAGGGGGAGCGCGGCGATGCGGTACTCGGTCTCGCCACGGGTGAAGCTGAACAGGGGTGGCCCGAAGCCGATCGAGAAGCGCAGGACCTTGACGCCCACCGCCTTGGCGAAGAGGAAGTGCCCGAGCTCGTGCACGAAGACGAGTGCGCCGAGCAGGAGCACGAAGGCGGCCAGGTTCTGGAGATCCATCAGGGAGACTCCGAAGTTAACCGCCGGTCGCCCGGGTCACAACGCGCCCGTGGCCGGAGAGCCCAGGAGCCCCCGGACCAGGACCACGTACAGGTACACCGCCGGGGCGTTGAACAGAAGTGCGTCCACCCGGTCCAGCAGTCCCCCGTGTCCGGGGATCAGCATCCCCGAGTCCTTCACCCCGTGCGCCCGCTTGAGCATGGACTCGCACAGGTCTCCGAGCGGTCCGAGCACCGCGCCGAGGAGCCCGAGCGCCCAGCAGTCCAGCGTGGTCAGTCCGGGGAACGCCACCCACCGCGCGATGAACATCCCCACCACCGAGCCCACCGCGCCCCCGGCGAATCCTTCCCACGTCTTGTTGGGGCTCACCGCGGGGTGGAGCTTGTGGCGCCCGAGCAGACGTCCGGCGAAGTAGGCACAGGTGTCGTTGGCCCAGGTGATGACCAGCGCGGAGATGACCCACTGGAGCCCCGAGGGTCCCACTCGCAGTGCGGCGATGGGACCCAGGCCGAGGCCGCCGTACAGACAGCCGGTGACGGCGTGCGCGGTCCGGACCGGTGCGTGCTCCCGATCCTCGGAGAAGAGCGCCTCGACCGACGCGCCGACGAACACCGCCCAGAGGATCCACCCGGCGATGGCGGTGAAGCCGAGCGGGCGCGCGGCGGCAGCGAGCGGGATGAGCGCCGCTCCGAGCACCGCGAGCACCTCGGACGGTCCGAGCCGCCGCTGGGTGATCATCTCGTACTCCAGCGCGCAGCCCCCGGCCGCGGCCGCGACCAGCGCCGCGGTCCACCAGCCCCCGAGCACCAGGAGCGCGATCACCGCGGGGAGGAGCAGCAGCGCGGTGACGATCCGGACGACGAGGTTTCGGTTCTTCTCGTTCACTTGGGCAGCTGTGCCGAGGTGAGCCCGAACCGGCGCTCGCGGTGCTGGTACTCCAGCACGGCAGCCAGGAATTGCCGAGCACGGAACTCGGGCCACAGCGTGTCCACGAAGATGAACTCGGCGTAGGCCGACTGCCAGAGCATGAAGTTGCTGACCCGCGTCTCGCCGCTGGTCCGGATGACGAGGTCCACCGGCGGGAGCCCGCACGTCCAGAGCTCCCGGGCGAAGGTGTCGACGTCGATGGGACCGGGCGGGAGCGTGCCGGCGCGGGCCCGCTGCACCAGGCTCTCCGCGGCTGCGGCGATCTCCTCCTGGCCGCCGTAGCTCAGCGCCAGCGTGAGCACCATCCCGCGGTTCCCGGCCGACACCTCGCGGACCGCCTCCAGCGGTGCGCGGACGAAGCGGGGCAGCCGGTCGAGCTCGCCCACCGCCTCGAGGCGGATGCCGTTCTCGAGGATCTCCTGTCGCTCGGACTCGAGGTACTCGCGGAGGAGGTCCATCAGGCCCGCGACCTCGTCTGCCGGACGCGACCAGTTCTGCGCGGAGAATGCGTAGAGGGTCAGCGCCTGCACCCCGACCCGGCGCGCGGTGCGGGTCACCTCGCGGACGCTGTTGCTGCCCTCGCGGTGGCCCTCGAGCCTCGGCAGGCCGCGCTCCTCGGCCCAGCGGCCGTTGCCGTCCATGATGATGCCGACGTGCGCCGGCACGGGTCGCTCCCGGATCTGCAGCTCCAGCGGGTCGCGCTCGGCGGCCGTGGCCATCACAGCGAAGCACCCTAGGCGAGCGGAGCCGGACCGTCCACGCAACGTGTCACGGTCAGTCGTCGGCGCCCCTCCAGAGCGCGATGCCACCGAGAAGCCCGGCGATGTTGGCGACCAGGTGCACCTCCCGCGGCAGATCGACCTCGACGTGCTTGGCGTTCCCACCTCCGAGGTAGAGCCGGCGGGGGTTGAAGATCGGCAGGACCTGCGCCACCACCCGGGCGACCCGGCGATTCCAGCGTTTCTTCCCCACCGCGGCCATGGCCGCGGCACCCACGTATTCCTCGTAGGTCTTCCCCTTGCGGAACGGGTGGTGGGCCAGCTCGATGTTGGGCACGTACACCCCATCGTTGAACAGCGCGCATCCCATCCCTGTTCCCAGGGTCAAGAGCATCTCCACCCCGCGGCCCTGCACCACGCCATATCCCTGGAGCCCGGCGTCATTCAGGACCCGGGTCGGGCGGCGGAAGCGATCCTTGAGCGCGTGCGCCAGCCGGAAGCCGGCCCAGTCCGGGTGGAGGTTGGGTGCGGTGTGGGTCACCCCATTCACCACCACGCCCGGGAAGCCGACGGACACCCGCTCGAAGCTTCCCAGGGGCTCGACCAGCGACCAGAGCGCCCGCAGGACCCGCCCGGGAGTGGCCGGCCGGGGTGTCTCCACCCGCACCCGCTCGGTCTGCGGCGCCGCGGCGGCGTCGAGGACCAGCGCCTTCAGGCCCGTGCCACCGATGTCAATGCAGAGCGTCCGTGGGGTTCGCGGTCCAGGACGGTCGGGAGAGGCAGGAGCCATGCGACGAGTCTAGGATCGGCATCGCATGCCACCCAAGGTCATCGGCCCCTACCGCGTCCTCGACACGCTGGGCAGTGGAGGTGCGGGCACGGTGTACCGCGCGCTCGACCGCCGGACGGGTGACCCCGTGGCGCTGAAGCTCCTCTCCACGGGGCCGGCGCTGGATCCGCGGGCGGCGCGGCGGCTCGCCCGCGAGTTCGAGACCCTCGCCGAGCTGTCCCATCCCAACGTGGTGAAGGTCTTCGACACCGGCGTCCACCATGGGTACCCCTATCTGGCGATGGAGCTGGTGGAGGGGCTCACGCTCCGGAACTACCTGGAGCTGGACCTCAGCCTCGCGCCCGAGCACCGCCCGCCTCCGAGGAAGCGGGACGAGCCGAGCGTCCCCTGGCACGACACCGACACCGGGGACTGGGCGCCAGCGACGTTCTCGCTGAGCAGCTTCGCCGAGGAGCCCCCGAGCGACGAGGTGTCGTACTCGAGCGGACCGGAGAGCGTCCGGGCGCTGGCGGACGCCGCCGACGAGCCGGACACCCAGGAGTCGCGGGAGATGAGCGTCGGCAACGCGCCGGACGCCCCGCCCGTCCCCCACCCCCCGCACGAGCCCCTGTTCCGCACCCCGGACCTGGTGGCGCTGAACCGGCCCGAGCGGACCGGACGGCTCAAGGACGCGATGACCCAGCTGGCGGCCGCGCTCAGCTACATCCACGGGCACGGGCTCGTGCACCGGGACCTCAAGCCGAGCAACGTGATGGTGGACGAGGACCGGCTGGTGCGCCTGATGGACTTCGGGCTGGCGAAGTTCCTCGCCGACGACGGCGCGGTGACCGCCGATGGCCGGCTGGTGGGGACGTTCCGGTACATGGCCCCGGAGCAGATCCTCGGCGAGGGCCTCGATGCCCGGGCCGACCTCTACTCGCTGGGCGTCATCCTCTACGAGATGCTCACCGGGCGGACGCCGTTCGACGCCCGAACGCCGCACGAGCTCTGGCAGAAGGTCCTGGAGACCGACGCCGCCTCGGTGACGTCGATCAACCCCGGCGCGGACGCCGCGCTGGCGCGCATCGCGCACCGCCTCCTGCGGAAGGAGCCGGCGGAGCGGTTCCAGACCGCGGAGGAGGTCGCGGAGGCGTTCGCCGAGTGACCGCCGGGCACCGGAGCCTCGAGGTGCCCGTCGAGGCCGCCGGGGTGCGGCTCGACGTGTGGCTCGCCGGGGCGCTGGACCTGCCGCGCACCAAGGTGAAGGCGCTGCTCGACCGGGGAGCGGTGCGCATCGCCGGCCGTCCTCCCCGGAAGGGCGACCGCACCGTGGCCGGCACCCGCATCGAGGTGACGCTGGAGACCGAGGACCCCCGGCCGGTCCCCCAGCCCGACGTGCCGCTCGCCGTGCTCCACGTCGACCCGCAGCTGGTGGCGGTGGACAAGGTGGCCGGCATGCCGAGTCATCCGCTCGAGCCGGGCGAGCGCGGGACGGTGGTGAATGCCCTCGTCGCCAGGTACCCCGAGTGCGCCGACGCCTCGGAGGACCCGCGCGAGGGCGGGCTCGTGCACCGGCTCGATACCCTCACCTCCGGGGTGCTCCTCGCGGCCCGGGACCCCGCCGCATGGCGTGCCGTCCGGGACGCGTTCACCGAGCGCCGGGTGGAGAAGGTCTATCTGGCCGTGGTCACCGGGCCCGTGGCCGATGCGGGTGACATCGACTTGCCGCTCCGCCACCGCGGAGACCACGTCGAGCCCGCGCTCGGCGGCGGCGGACGGGAGGCCCTGACCGGGTTCCGCGTCCTCTCTCGCTCCGGCGATGCGGCGTTGCTCGAGGTGCGCATCCAGACCGGCGTGCTCCACCAGATCCGCGCGCACCTGGCGGCCGTCGGCGCACCGGTGCTCGGCGACGTCGCCTACGGCGGCCGGCGGCACCCGGGGCTCGGCCGTTTCTTTCTGCACGCCGCACGCCTCGGGCTCGCACACCCCGTGTCCGGAGCACGACTCGATGTCGTGGCGCCGCTGCCAGGTGAGCTGGCGCACGTGCTCGCTGCGCTCGGCCTCGGCGGCGTCGACTGACGGACAGCAGCCCGCTGGCACAGCGGCTGCGTCGGTCAAGTCTCCACGGCCCGGACCGGCGCCCCTACCCTCTCACGTCAGGAGGATGGACGTGGACGAGGCGCAACGGTTCGGGAGCTACCTCCGCCAGCTTCGCGAGGAGCGCGGGCTGACGCAGCAGGAGCTGGCGCTGCGGGCGGGTCTGGCGGTCGACAGCGTGCGCCGCATCGAACGCGGGCAGCTGAGCCCCTCGCTGCGGAGCGTCGCCAAGCTCGCGGACGGGATGGAGATCTCACTGCACTCGCTCTTCGGCGGATACGAGGCTCCTGGATCTTTTCTCGCCGACCGGATCTGCGACCTGCTCGCTGCCCGGCCGAACGAGGACGTGGCCTCGGCGCACCGGGTCATCGTCGCGCTGCTCGGAACCTGACACCGTCCGGGGATGGGCGCGGGGGGATAGGGTTGAGCGACATGCGCGCCATCCTCCACGTGGACATGGACGCCTTCTACGCGTCCGTCGAGCAACGAGACCGTCCGGAGCTGCGTGGCCGTCCGGTCATCGTCGGAGGACACCCGCGGAGAGGGGTGGTGCTCGCCGCGAGCTACGAGGTCCGGCCCTTCGGCGTCCGGAGCGCCATCCCGATGGCGCGGGCGCTCGTGCTCGCGCCGGCGGCGGTGGTGGTGCCACCGCGCTTCGCCGCGTACGCAGAGGCCAGCGAGCAGGTGTTCGCGATCCTCGAGCGCTACTCCCCGCTCATCGAGCCCCTGTCGCTCGACGAGGCCTTCCTGGACGTCACCGCCTCGCAGTCGCTCTTCGGGCCGCCGGCCGGCATCGCGCGGAGGCTGCGTCAGGAGATCGCCTCCGAGGTGGGGCTGCCGGCCTCGGCGGGCATCGCCGCGTCCAAGTTCGTCGCGAAGATCGCCTCGGACCTGGCGAAGCCGGCCGGGCAGCGCGAGGTCCCTGCGGAGGAGACCCGCGCGTTCCTGGCCGGTCTCCCGGTCTCGCGCCTCTGGGGCGTCGGCCCGAAGCTCGAGGCCCGTCTCCACGGGCTCGGGCTCCGCAAGGTGGGCGACCTTGCCACCCGCGACGTGGGCTGGCTCACCGAGCGACTCGGGGACGTCGGCGCGCATCTGGCGGCGCTCGCGCGCGGAGAGGACGACCGCGCGGTGGTCCCCGACCGGGACAGCAAGAGCATCGGGGCCGAGGACACCTTCGAGGACGACGTGTCCGACCCCGCGCTGCTCGAGCCGCGGCTCCACGCCCAGGCGCTCCGGGTCGCGCGGCGGCTCCGGAAGGCGGGGCTGCGGACTCGCGTCGTCCAGCTGAAGCTCAAGCTCGACGACTTCACGATCCAGACCCGGCGCTGCACGCTCGAGCGCCCCACCGACGACGGGCAGGAGCTCTACCGGAATGCCCTGGAGCTGCTCCGCCGGGCTCCGGTGTCCCGACCGGTGCGCCTCACCGGCGTGTCGGCCCAGGAGCTCGACGGCGGCGAGGACGCCCAGCTCGCGCTCTTCGGAGAGGCCCCCCGGCGCTCGGACGCCCTCAACCGGGCGCTCGACGCGATCGCCGTTCGCTTCGGTGGTGGCGCGATCGCCCCGGCGGACGTGCTCAGCCTCGAGGAGCACGACCCGCTCGACGAGGTGCGCGCCAGGGCGGGCGTCTCACGGCTCGACCTCCCCGACTGACGGCGTCCCGTCGACGCGTCAGTTGCCGTTCGGACCGAGCGGCCCGGTCACCCCGAAGCGAGACCGGAGCTCCTGCAACCACTCCGACCGGTCATGAAAGCGGTGGCGCGTGGTGTGCGCACCGCGGGTCTCCATCCGGTACCGCTCGGTCAGCGTGCTCCGGCCCCAGGGGCGCGCCAGCGTGAAGACGGTGTGGTTGGTGAAGGGCGACTCGGGGCTGGTCTGGTGCCAGTGGAACATCCCCGCGAACTCGGCCATCTCGCGAGGACGGAGGGACACCCGGTAGAGCGGCCTCCAGTGCCCGGGGACCGTCGCGTGCTCCAGCTGCAGCTCACCCGCATCCGGGAACAGCCGGTAGTTGCCGCTCACGTCGCTCGTCGCGCCGGCCGGCAGCGGCAGCGGTGCCCGGAACGAGTCCCCGTACCCCACGTCGACCAGGTAGTCCCCGCCCCCGACACGCACATGAAGCGCGAGATGGTCGTACTCGGGGCCCCAGTTCCGGGCCGGCTTGCGCCAGACCCGACCCGAGAGGATCGCGACATCGAAGCCGAGCTGCTGCAGGGTCCAGCCGAAGAGGCCGTTCAGCTCGTAACAGAAGCCACCCCGACGCCGGCGGACGAACTTCTCCCAGGCGTGCCGGAAGTTGAGCTCGATCGGCACCCGCCAGTGGATGTCGAGGTTCTCGAACGGCACCGTCGTGAGGCACCGGCGCTGCAGGCGCCGCAGGTACGGCAGGGTGGGAGGCTCGCGGCGCACCCCGAGCAGACCGAGGAACTCGGTGAGCTCGGCATCACCCAGCGAGCCAGGGACGGAGAACCCCCATGGTGGGTGGGCCCGGGGGCGGGGCTCGAGCAAGGACGAAGTCTGCACCGGAACGCTCTGAGATGGCCCGGAATCGGGCTCAGCGCAACTTGAAGACGTTGACGTGGGGCGTCAGGCCCCGGGTCCGCCTCCCCCTGCACCGGGGGGAGAACCAGGGCGTGGGCCCCTCCGACGACGCCGCCGCCGCCGCCGACCGCCATCGGATGGCGGCCCGCCCGCGGCCGGGGCAGGCGCCCCACCGGACCTCCACGCCTCGAGGGCGTCCAGGTGCTCTCCGGTGGCCTCGACGGACAGCTCGAACACGGTGAGCGCCTCCGCATACAGCGGATGACGCCGGAAGCTCGCCAGACCCCCGCGCCGGCGCCGCTGGCCGGTGAGAGTGGCCTGCGCCAGGAGAATCATCCGGCACCGCTCGGCGATGCGCCGGGGCAAGCGGGCGGTGCGAACCAGCTCCTGGAGGAGGTCCTCGACGGCGGGCGGGACGACGGGCTCCTCCACCGGCTCACCCTCCGCCGGTGCCGCGACCGGAGCCGCCGGCACGCGCAGGAGAGGCAGGAGCAGCGTCGCCAGGAGCACCGCGTCCTCGGGCACCACACCCGAGCGCACGCGCGCATCGAGCGACTCGGCATGCGCCCGGAGCCGGGCGGCGCCCTCCGGGCCGCGCTCCTTCAACCAGGCGTCCACCGGTGGGAGGAGGAACCGGAGCGCGTCCAGCGCCGAGAGGAGGTTCAGCCCGCCAGCGCTGACCCCACCGCGGAGGATGCGGAACGTATCCTCCAGCAGGCGAGGCGGAGCGCAGCGCGGCAGATCCTCCACCGCGCCCTCCATCGCCGCGTAGGTGCGCGACTCGATGTCGAAGTCCAGCCGGCACGCGAAGCGCACCGCGCGGAGGATGCGTACCGGATCCTCGCGAAGCCGGATCTCCGGGTCGCCGATGGTGCGGACCTCGCGCACGCGCATGTCCCGCAGCCCGCCGACGAGGTCGATGACCCGCCCCTCGGCAACGTCGTAGAAGAGCCCGTTGATGGTGAAGTCGCGCCGGCGCGCGTCCTGTTCGGCGGTCCCGAAGACGTTGTCATCGCTGATG
>JADGQZ010000076.1 GCA_017881345.1 Myxococcaceae bacterium
CATGGTGATCGCCACCGCGTCGCCGGAGACGCGGATCTCGAGCGGCTCCTCGACGGCGACGCTGTCCTCGCGCGTGCCGCCGGTGCGCGGGTCGTGGACGAGGCGGATGGCGTGGCGGCTGGCGATGGGCTCCCCCGGGGTTGTCCTGTCGGCCCGCGGCACACCGCCGGCCGGCGCGGCATGGCACCAGCCGGAAGTGTACCCCGCCGGCGATCCCCTGGCCTCCGGGCAGTGCCTAACTTCGCTCCATGGTCGACAAGTTCTGGCCAGGACGGCCCCACCCCCTCGGAGCAACCCCGGACGCGGAGGGCGTGAACTTCGCGGTCTTCTCGAGCGGGGCCGAGCGCGTCGAGATCTGCCTGTTCGACCTGGAGGACCCCGCGAAGGAGCTCGAGCGGATCCCGCTCGGCGAGACCACCGCCCACGTCTGGCACGGCTACGTGCCCGGGCTCAGGCCCGGCGCGCTCTATGGGGTCCGCGCCTTCGGCCCCTACGACCCCGCTCGCGGGCTGCGCTTCAACGGGCACAAGCTCCTCATCGACCCCTACGCGAAGGCGCTCACCGGCCAGGTCGACTTCAAGCAACCCATCTTCGGCTTCACCCCGGGCGACACCGACGACGTCCTCGACGAGCGCGACAGCGCGCGGGGAGTGCCGAAGGCGGTGGTGCTGGGAGACGGCTTCGACTGGGCGGGCGACGAGCCGCCCGACCACCCCTGGAGCCGGTCGGTCATCTACGAGGTGCACGTACGCGGCTTCACGAAGCGTCACCCGGGCGTGCCGGAGAAGCTTCGCGGCACCTATGCAGGCTTCGCCCACCCGGCCTCGATCGAGCACCTGAAGCGGCTCGGGATCACGGCCGTGGAGCTCCTGCCGATCCACGAGTTCACCGATGACGCCTACCTGACCGACAAGGGCCTCACGAACTACTGGGGCTACAGCTCGCTCGGGTTCTTCGCGCCGGAGCAGCGGTACGCGTCCCCCGGGAAGCCCGGGCGGCAGGTGACCGAGTTCAAGCAGATGGTGAGGGACCTCCACCGGGCGGGGTTCGAGGTCATCCTGGACGTGGTCTACAACCACACGACCGAGGGCAATCACCTGGGCCCGACCTTGTCCTTCAAGGGCCTCGACAACGTCGCCTACTACCGGCTCTCGACCGGCGATCCACGGCTCTACTGGGACTCGACCGGCTGCGGGAACAGCCTCAACCTGCCGCACCCGCAGACGCTCGCGCTCGTCATGGACTCCCTCCGCTACTGGGTGGAGGAGATGCACGTGGACGGGTTCCGCTTCGACCTCGCGACCACCCTTGCTCGCGATCCCTTCGAGTTCAACCCGAGCGGCAACTTCCTCCAGGCCTGCCACCAGGACCCGGTGCTGCAGCGGGTGAAGCTCATCGCCGAACCCTGGGACACGAACGGCTACAACGTGGGCCAGTTCCCGGTGCAGTGGTCGGAGTGGAACGGCAAGTTCCGCGACGTCGTGCGCCGGTTCTGGAAGGGCGACATCACGCACAACGAGCTGGGCTGGCGCCTCACCGGCTCGGCCGACCTCTACCAGCCCGCCGGCCGCAAGATCTTCGCCAGCGTGAACTTCGTCACCTGCCACGACGGGTTCACCCTGCGCGACCTCGTCTCGTACGACCACAAACACAACGAGGCGAACGGCGAGCGCAACCAGGACGGCAGCGACGACAACGCCTCCTGGAACTGCGGCGTGGAGGGCGACAGCGACGACCCGGCCATCAACGAGCTGCGCGACCGGCAGCAGCGCAACCTCATCGCGACGCTCTTCCTGGCGCAGGGCGTGCCCATGCTCTGCGCGGGGGACGAGATCGGGAAGACGCAGCGGGGCAACAACAACGCCTACTGCCAGGACAACGAGCTCTCGTGGCTCGACTGGGACCTCGGCCCACGCCGCGAGGCCTTGCTCGGCTTCACCATGCGGATGATCCGCCTGCGCCAGTCGCAGCCGGTCCTGCAGCGGCGGCGGTTCTTCCGCGGCGCCACCTTCCGCGACTCGTCGCTGAAGGACGTCGCCTTCTTCCGGCCCGACGGCCAGGAGATGACGGAGGAGGACTGGAAACAGCCCCACATCCGGGCCATTGCCTATCTCCTCGGCGGGGACACCATCGCGACGCCCGACGAGCGGGGCGAGCGGATCGTGGGCGACACCCTGCTCGTGCTCATGAACGCCCACCACGAGCCGCTGCGCTACACGCTGCCGGAGATCGACTGGGGCAGCGAGTGGGAGCTCCTGGTCGACACGGCCGGCGCGAGCGACGCGAAGCGCGACCGCCTCGCCGCGCGCGGGGTGGTCGAGGTGGGCGGCCGCTCGCTGGTGGTGCTGTCGCGGCCCGCCGCCGACTGACTGGCTGAAACGAGGGCTGCCGCCCTCGCCGCCCGCTCGCTTCGCTCGCGCCTCTAGCGGAGCCGGAACCGCCCGATGAGCGGCACGTGGTCGGACAGGCCCGCGAACGCGGAGCGCCGGTCGCCGAAGGGCGCGCTGCCCTCGAGGTCGAGCCAGGAGACGCCGTTGCCGTAGAAGACGTGATCGAGGTGCATCCGCAGGCGCATGAACCCGGCGGTCGGGAAGGCGCGCGGGTCGTCGTCCGCGCACAGGCCGCACGTATGCTCGGCGCAGGCGAAG
>JADGQZ010000077.1 GCA_017881345.1 Myxococcaceae bacterium
CAGGAGGTGATGGCGGCCATCTCCGACGTGGTGATGGACGCCTACGCGGTGGACTCGATGGTCACCCGGACCCGGCAGGCGGCCTCGTCCTCAGGCCTCGACCCGGTGATGGCGGCCATGACGCAGGCCTACGCCGCGGATGCGATCGCCCGGAGCGGGGAGCGGGCCCGGCGTGCGCTGTGTGCCTCGAGCGATGGGAGCGTGCTGGACACGCACCTGCAGCGCATCGCCCCGCTCTTTGCCTTCCGTCCGTTCGATCCAGCCGCGCTGCGCGAGACGGTGGTCCGCGCGGCGGAGGAGGCGGGCGAGTATCCGCTCGCGCTCAGCTGACGCGCTCGAGCACCAGCGGCTCGAGGAGCTGCTCGTGCCAGAGGCCGGGCACGTTTGCGAGCTCGTAGAGCGCGTAGCGCTCCTCGTATCCGCCCATCGGCGGTGACATCTATCAGGGCACGATGTTCGGGGTCTGCGCGTCGTACCGCGCCTTCGCCGGAAGCGTCGTGGTCTGGCCGGTGAGCGGGTTCACCCAGGGCCAGGCGTTGTTGCCGAAGAACCCCGGCTTGGCCTGCAGATAGAACGAGGCGGGGACGGTCTTGGCGCCGTTCGCCCAGACGACCCCGTTGTTGACGTTGTCCCAGTTCCCGTCGCGGAACACGTGCGCCAGGGCGTAGCCGTTGTCCCAGTTTCCGCCGATGCCCTGGGCGTTGTTCCCCAGCTGGTAGATGGGCGTGCCGTTCTGGGACGAGGGCGTGGTCTGGTACACCGTGCCGCCCTTGAGGATGTTCCCCACATAGGCGTGGTCGTGGGTCCACCCGTCCATGCCGACGGCACGGAGATTCGCGCTGAAGCTCCCGGACGAGTTCCTCCCGTTGCAGTAGTTGCGCAGGTGGGTGTGCCACCCGGAGTTCCCGTGGGTGGTGTCCCCGCCGAGATTCGGCGTCCAGTTACCCTCGATCAGGTCGTGGTGGGTGAAGTTGGCGTGGCAGTCGTCGATCGCGCTCTCCTGCCACCCTGGGCTGTTCCAGAGCACCGCCTGGTCCACATAGTTGTAGGCGATGACGTTTCCACCCCCCGTGGAGTTGAGGGCGATCGGCTTGTTGTTCTCCACCGAGATGTTGTTCTCCACCAGGCAGGCCGACGACCCGGCGCCGACCACGATCCCGTAGGCCTGGCCTCCGGGGTTCTCGTCAGCCGAGCCGTGCGCGTACGAGTCGCGAACCACGCAGCGGTAGCTCCGGCCGATCCCGATGTTGTAGCCGTACTTTCCCGGATGATTGACCGGGTCGCTGCTCCACCGCTCGCCATCGGCCTCGACGTTCTTCGCCCAGCAATAGGCCATGTAGCTGAAGTTGATCGTCCCGCCGGGGAAGCCCCACTGGTTGTTCCCGCCGGCCACCGCGATGTTCTCGATGCCCGACCAGCGGTTGCCGAGCTGACTCGCGGTGGTGTTCGCCGGGATGGTCTTCCAGACCTGGGGGCTGGAGGAGAGTGGGAAGTCGAGATGGAGCGGATCCTTCAACGTCAACGTGTTCCCGCTGATGGACACGATCTCGTCGGTCTGCATCCGTGAGCGCCACGAGGGGACTGCACTCTGTGCAGCCGAGTTGGCCGAGGCGAGGTCCGAGACGTTGATCGCCGGCGCTCCGGTGGACGGGCCGCTCCAGCCGTACGTTGGCTGACGCTTGAAGTACTGACCGTCGTAGAACCAGAGATAGCCGCCGTTCAGGTAGACGTTGCCGGTCGGCACCGCCGCCCCGTCGAGCATGTCGATGGTGACCACGTCTCCGACCGAGAAGCCGGCGCCGTTCCCTACCTGAAGTGTCGTCGCGCCCCGGGCGACACCGGCGGTGAGGGTCTGGACGCCGAAGCTCGCGTCCCCCGTACCGCTCCGGTGCCCGAAGAGGATGACCGCGCCGTACTCCGGGATGGTGCCGTTGGCGACGAGGCGCGTGGTGTCCGCTCCCTCGCCGCGGATCGTCACGTTGTCCACCCGGACGTAGATGCCGACCTGCCCGCCGGCGTTCGGCAGCTGCTGCGGGTTCACGAAGTAGGTGCCCGCCTTGAGCTTCACGATCTTCCGCATGCTCGAGGTCGCCACCGCCCCCGCCGAGTTGATGGCGGCCTGGAACGCGGAGGTGAACTGGGCGGCCTTGGCCTGGCCGGTGAGCGTCGGGTCCACCGAGTAGCCGCCATAGGGGTTTCCCGTCGGGAGCCACACCGAGGCCGGATGGACCGGATCGTTGTCCGCCGGGATGCCGCCCGGGATGCCGGGGTTCCACGCCGTCCGGAACGCGTCCGGGATGATGGACTGGTCGAGTGAGCTCCCCGACCCGCAGACGTTGGCCACACCGCCGCCGCCACAGCTGTCGGTCCCGGTGCAGCTCCCGCACTGGAGCGTGCTGCCGCAGCCATCGCTGATCGCGCCGCAGTTCTTGCCCTGGGCCGCGCAGGTGGTCGGCGTGCAGGTGCCCGCGCCGCAGACGTTGGGGGTGCCCCCGCCGCCGCAGGTCTGGCCCGAGCCGCAGCTTCCACACGACAGCGTCGCGCCACAGCCGTCACTGATGCTGCCGCAGTTCTTGCCCTGGGCTGCGCAGGTGGTCGGCGTGCAGGCGCTCGCACCACAGACGTTGGGGGTGCCTCCGCCGCCGCAGGTCTGGCCCGAGCCGCAGCTTCCACACGACAGAGTCGCGCCACAGCCGTCACTGATCGTGCCGCAGTTCTTGCCTTGCGCTGCGCAGGTCGTCGGATTGCACGTTCCGGCGCCGCAGACGTTGGGGGTGCCCCCGCCGCCGCAGGTCTGGCCGGTGCCACAGGCGCCGCAGCTCAGCGAGCCGTCACAGCCATCGGGGATGGTGCCGCAGTTCTTCCCCTGCGCGGTGCAGGACGCCGAGGGAGTGCATGACGGTCCCCCGTCGGGTGCGCCACCGTTGGCAAGCTCCTCCACCGTTCCCTGACATCCGAGAGACAGCAGACCGACGATGCAGGCGATGCGTGCCGGGGAATGGTTCATCGAGATTCGGGATCTCATTCACGCGCGCGCGCGACAAGGTGCACATCGACACCACGCGGCGGAAATTCGCTGACCTGTACGTAACTTTGCGACGAGAGCGGCATCATTGCGACCGGGGTGCCGCCCGTGCCGCTCGCTCCGCGCGGTCACACCGGGAGTGGCCGCACCGGGTGGTCCGGGAAGACGGCGGACGCGGGGACGGTGCCAAGCCGCGCGAGGACGGCCGCGAGCACGTCCCGGTAGTCATGCACGACGGGCAGGTCACCCGGGCCGTCGAGGCGGTCCGCGTCCAGTCCGGGCCAGCGGCAGTGCATGCCGCCCGGAGTGCCCCCTCCGAGGACCAGCATCACCCCACCACGGCCATGGTCCGTCCCGAGGCTCGCGTTCTCGGCCACCCGCCGCCCGAACTCGGACATCACCACCACGCTGACCCGTGACAGGGCCGGACCGAGATCGGTGGCAAAGGCGGAGAGGCCAAGGGCCAGCGCGCGCATCCGCGGCCCGACGATGGTCTCCTGCGCGAAGTGGCTGTCCCAGCCCTCGAGGTCCACGCAGGCCGCGACCAACCCCACCCGTCCACGGATGAGCCCGGCCACCTGCCCGAGGTGCTGGCCGAAGTCGTGCGCCAGCGACCCGTCGGTCCGCGAGGGATACCGGGCGCCGTGCGCGGGCTCCACGCCTCGGCTTCGAAGCGTCTCCAGTCGCTCCGCAGCGGCGAGCGCGTCGTGGGCGGCCGCGCCGAGCTGTGCGTCCCGTGCGTAGAGCCCGCCCACCGAGGCGCAGAGCGCGGCCCAGTCCTCACCTCGCGCGAGGTCCAGCAGGCCGCCGAGCGCAGTCGCCCCCGGCGCCCCGCGCAAGCTGTCGGGCACCTCGCTGCCGCTCGACACGGCGGTGAGCCCGCCGGCGACGCCGCGTGCCCGGAGCCAGCGCCCGAGCCAGCCGCCGGACGCCGCCGGCCCGCCGCGTTCCATCAGCTCCTGGGCGACGAAGTGAGAACGGGTGTCCTCCCCCAGGCCGACCGCGTGCACCACCGCCAGCCGTCCCGAGAGGAACCACGGGTGCAGCGCGGCCAGCTCGGGCGCGAGACCGAACGGACCGTCTAGTCGGAGCGTGCCCGAGGACGAGACGCCGAGCCGGGGCCGGGCGCGGCGGTAGCCGTCGTCGCCCACCGGCGGGACGAGCGCGAGCCCGTCCGCCCCGCCGCGCAGGAACACCGTGACCAGCACCCGGTCGTCGTCGGGGTTGCCCAGTGCGATCGCGCCCATCAGCACCTCTGGAATCCGGGAGAGGCGAGCAGCACCGCGAGCGGCCGGGAGCTCGCGGAGAGCGCCCGCCGCTCGGCCTCGTCGGGACGTCGCCCGAGCAGGTGCGCCGCGAGACCGTCGAGCCCGCCGGCACGGGCCGTCAGCGATGGGGCGTCGACCGAGGTACCGGCGAGCTCGCCTCCGGTCAGCGCCTGGGCCAGCCGCCAGCGCCAGAGCAGAGTCCCGGTCCAGGCCGCGCCCACGTCGGGGGCACCCTCCGGCGTGGGGTACTGGAACGGCGCCTGCCCCATGGACTTCACGAGCTCGAGCAGCGGCGGGCCGCCATCGGTCCGGGCACCCGTCGCCCGGAGCGCCGAGGCCACGGCATGGAAGGGTCGCTTCAGCTTCGCCCGTCGCACCGTGGGCGAGCGGAACTCCGCCGTCCGGAGCAGGGTCCGGAGCGTCGCCGGGATGTCGCCCCCGCTCGCCGTGAAGGTGGCCGCGACCGCGTCGACGGCGCAGGCCGGCGGCACGTCGGAGATGAACCGGCGACAGAGCCGGGTCGCCACGTGGCGCGCCGTCGATGGATGTGCGGCAACCGTGTCCAGGAGCGCCTCGAGGTCACGGGGGCCGCCGCCCGAAGCGATGCGTCGGCCGAGGACGCGCTTCTCTCCGTCGTCGTGCAGCGCGGGCTCGAACTCCACCCGGGCCTTCCGGAAGCGGTGACGGTCGCGCACCGTCCACCCGGTGAGGCAACGCGCCGCCTCCATCACGTCCGCTTGCGTGTAGCCGCCGTCCACACCGAGGGTGTGCAGCTCGAGCAGCTCGCGGGCGTAGTTCTCGTTCGGACGCTCGGCGGCCGTCGCGCGGCGGTTGGTCCGCCCGTCCAGATACCAGAGCATCGCCGGACTGAGCGCCGAGGCGGCGAGCAGCTCCCGGAACCGGCCGAGGGCGTGCCGGCGAATCACCTCGCGGTCGTCCGCGGCCTTGAGCCAGGCGCACTCGCCCTTGCTCGCGTCGATGTTGAAGTGGTCGCTCCAGACGTCGACCATCACCTCCCGGAGCTGCCATCTCGAGCCGGCGGCCCGGAGGAGCGCTGCCGAGGAGAGCTCGCGGAGCAGCACCTCGGGCTTCCACTCGTACAGCTCGCCCGGAGGCTGCCCGATCGAAGTGAGGCGGCCGAGCCTGCGCGTCAGCTCCGGATCCTCGCCGCCGGTCGGGGCGAGCTGCTGGTCGATCCACCGCTCCAGCGCCTCGGAGGGTCGGCTCGCGAGGCCGAGGAGCCGCTCTCGGTCCCCGGGTGCCACCCCGAAGGTGCAGCGGCCGAGCAGGTGCTCCACCCAGTCCACCTCCGGGGCGGACGGGACCGCGAATGAAGGAGCCGGCGCCCGAGCGGCCCGACCCAGCCGACCGATCCCGACGATCGAGAGGACCGCAGCGCCCCCGCCCACCAGCACGCCGCGTCTCGTGAGGCCCATGCGCGTTCTCCGCCGGTCCGTCGGGGCTCAGCTCTCGATCTGAAGCGGGGGCCTCGCCAGGCGCGGCGTGCGCTCGTCGGAGACGGCTCGCTGGCGCTCCGGGAGGAGCAGCACACCGAGGCCGCTGGCCAGGGTCAAAGGAAGCAGGGCGAACCACCCGAGCACCGGCACCACGAAGAGGAGCGCGAGCACAGCGCCCCCGCGGAGCACCCGACGCCAGGGCTGCGCCGCGTCCACGGGAGTGGCGAGCCCGGCGCCGATCCGGTCCGCGAGACCTGCCGAGCCGATCAGCGCGAGCACCAGCGGGACGAGGAGCGCCGCGCCCGCGAGGAGCTTCACGCCGGGATGGGCTGCCTTCGAGAAGACGGCGAGCACGCCGGCCACCGGGACGAGCGCCACGAGGCCGACCAGCGTCGCCGCGACCGGCCGCGTGGCGTACGTCCGGTGCGCCCGCTCCACCGCGGGACGGAAGAGCGCGACCGCCGCGAGCCAGTACGCGTTCAGCGCGAGGTACGCCCCGAGGACGACGAGGAACCAGAAGAGGATGTCGGCGAAGATCATGGCGTCTCGGTCCGGCGAGAGGTGGAGGGGAGATCGACCGTCAGCTCGGGCCAGCGGGACAGCGCGGCCAGGGCGTCACGGGCAGGTGGCAGGGTGGGGCGGGCCTCGGGCGGCAGGTGCGGCGCTCGCGGCAGCGCGCGGGGCAGGGCCGACGCGTGGGCAGCCAGCGCCTCCGAAGCGGCGGCGATCGGCCCGGGCCAGAGCAGCACGGCCGAGGCGGCGGCCGCGGCGACGGCGGCCAGACCCGCCCAGGCAAGGCGCTCCGGCGAGCGCGGCACGGGCGCGGTGCGGACAGCCAGCCCCTGGCGCGCCATGCGCGACACCCAGTCCGGCGCGGCAGGCTTCTGGTCCGGCACGGTCGCCCGGCTCGCCGCCTCCACCAGCCTGGCCCAGCGGCGCTCGAGGTCATTCATCGGAGCGACCCTCCGGGAACGAGAGCAATCGCCTCGCGGCGTCCTGCAGCCGCCGCCGAGCGCGGAAGGCGCGGACCTTGAGGACGGTGCGGCTCCGGCCGGTGAGCGCCGACACCTCCTCCAGCGAGCGCTCCTCGAGCGAGAGCAAGCTCAAGAGGACCCGGTCCTCCGCCGGGAGCTCGGCCAGGAGCACCTCCACCGCCGCGCGCGCCGCGAGGGCGTCGTCCACGCGCGGCGCCGGGTCGGCGAGGAGCGAGGAGACCCACGCCGCCGTCTCCGGAGAGAGGGCTGCCGAGACCGGGCGCCGTCGCTCCTGGCGCAGCGCATCCCGGCAGACGTTGAGGGTGACCCGCGCCAGCCAGTGCTCGAAGGGGATGCCGTCGCGCGGCCGGTACCGGTCGAGCCGGGCGAAGAGGGCGAGAAACACCTCCTGCACCAGGTCCTCGTGGGCCACCGACCGTGGCCGATGCGCAGCGACCAGCCGGGCCACCATCGGCTGGCAGTGCCGGACCAGCGCCTCGGCCTCGCGCGGCTCGCCCCGCCGCACCCCGGCGAGGCACTCCCCCAGGTCGAAAGAAACCTCTGGCTCCGCTGGGCAGGTCTGGGCCATCCACGATCCAGAGAACGACGGGTCGTTGTGACGGTTACGACCAAAGGCCTCTTGGCTTGCCGGGACGGTTCTGGTCAGGTCGGTGGTGACCCCGGCATGAAGACCCCGCTGCTCAGCGTACAGACCCGGATCCTCGTCGCGTTCGTCTCCCTGACGCTGATCTCCATCGCGGTGGTCACGTGGCAGGGATACCGGAGCGCCCGCGCCGCCCTGACCGAGGCGGCGGAGCGTGAGCTGGTCGGGCTCGAGCAGGCGAAGTCGGAGCAGGTGGCGACCATCTTCACCACCACCCGGCGGCAGGTCACCGCACTCTCCGGCGTTCCCCTCTTCGTCGAGGCCGCGCGAGACCTTCGCAGCGCCTACCGGGAGATCTCCGGCGGCCCGGTCACCCCGGCGATGAAGGAGGCGGTGGAGCAGTTCTACCTGCGCGACTTCGACCCCGCGCTCGCCAGGCGGTCGGCCATCGCCCCGCCGCCGGGGGCCTTCATTCCCCGGAATGCCGGGGCGCTCTATCTCCAGTACCACTACGTGGTGCCGGCAGGCGCCGCGTACGACGGGGCCGGAGTGCTCGCCTCCACCACCGACGCAGGCCCGTACGCCGCCGCACTCTCCCGCCATTCCCGCCAGCTGCGCGGCGCACTGGACCGGCTGGGCATCGACAGCATCGCCCTGGTCGATCCGGAGACGATGGAGGTCTTCTACAGCTACCGGCAGAGCACCTTGCTCGGGACGAGCCTCCGGGATGGCCCTTACGCCGAGAGCAACCTCGCGGCGATGGTGCGGAGCCTCCGGGAGACCAAGGACGTCGACGACTACCGGGTGAGCGACTTCGAGGCCTGGCGGCCGTCGCTCGGCAGCCCGATGGCCTGGGTGGGCTCGCCGGTGTTCGACGGACCGAAGATCATCGCGGTGATGGTCCAGCGCTTCCGGCTCCAGCCGATCGCACAGGCGCTCTCGGACGGTGGGAAGTGGACCGGGCTGGGGAAGAGCGGCGAGGTCTACCTGCTCGGCGGCGACGGGACGATGCGCACCGACTCGCGCTTCCTGCTCCAGGACCGGGCGGCGTTCCTCGAGACGCTCCGACACTCCACGCTGACCACCCGCACGGCCGAGACGGTGGAGCGGCTGAACACCACCATCCTCACGGTGCCGGTCCGGCACGCGGCGGCGCAGGCCGCGCTGCGTGGCGAGTCCGGGGTGATGGAGCTGGACGACTACCGGGGCGTCCCGGTGTTCATGGCCTATGGCCCGGTGGACCTGGACTCGGTGCGCTGGGCGGTCATCGCCAAGATCGACCGGGGTGAGGCGATGGCCCCGCTCACGGCCTACCTGCAGCGCATGCTGGCCACGGCGGTGGTGCTGGCATTCCTCGCCTCGCTCGCCTCACTCCTGCTGGCGTCGGTGCTCACCCGTCCCATCACCGCGCTGGTGAGCGCGGCGCAGGAGGTGAGCGCGGGCCGCCTCGACGTCCAGGTCCCGCTGCACCGCATCCACGAGTACCGGAAGCTGGGCGAGGCCTTCAACGCGATGGTCAAGAGCCTCGGGGCGAGCCGCAGCGCGCTGGACCGGAAGATCGAGGAGAACGAGCAGCTTCTGGACAGCCTGCTGCCGGCCTCGGGGGCCGCCCAGGTCCGCGGAGGCGCCGGAGACCGGCCGCAGGCGTTCGCCGACGTCACCGTGGCTTACATCCGGCTCGTGGGGCTCGAGGCGCTCTCGCAGAAGACCGGCGAGGAGGCCTCGATGACCCTGCTCAGTGACCTGGTGGCAGCCTTCGACGAGGCTGCGGACCAGCACGGCGTGGAGAAGGTCCGCACCATCGGGTCCTCGTATCTCGCGGCCTCGGGTCTGTCGGTGGAGCGGCCGGACCACACCGCGCGGATGGTGGAGTTCGCCCGCGAGGTGGTGCGGATCGTCGGCCGCTTCAACACCGACCGGCAGGCGCACCTCACCGCGGAGATCGGCATCAACACCGGCCCGGTCATCGCCGGGCTCGTCGGACGCCGCCGCTTCATCTACGACCTGTGGGGCGACACGGTGAAGATCGCCCGGGAGATCGAGAGCGGCGGCAAGACGTCGATCCTGGTCACCCGCGCCGTCTACGACCGGGTGAACGACTCGGTGCCCTTCGGACCGCCGGTGCGACATGCGCTGCGCGGGGCAGGGACCCTCGAGCTTTATCCAGTGCAGTTCGAGGTGGCGGCGGCGGCATGATCGAGCTGCGCGAGCTGCTGGCGGGACACGGCGGGTGGGCGGTGGGGGTCGCGCTCGGGTTTCCGCTCGCGCTCCTGGTGCTCACCGAGGTGTCGCTCGCGCTCGACCGCGCCGGAAGCCCGCTCGCCCCGTTCGTCCGGAGGGTCCGGAACTGGTTCCTCCCGCTCGTCGCAGGACTGCTCCTGCTCCGCACCGTGCTCGGGCGCCCCGGGGACGACCTGTGGGTCCGCCTGGTCGAGACCGCCTGCTGGGTGATGGGCGTCGTCCTCACCATCGGATTCATCAACACGGTGGTGTTCGAGACCGCCGAGACGGCGAGCTGGCGATCGCGTGTCCCCAGGTTGCTGCGGGACCTGGTGGGGGTGCTGCTGGTCGCC
>JADGQZ010000078.1 GCA_017881345.1 Myxococcaceae bacterium
CGGGCTCGGCCGGGCCCTGGAGATGATGCTCACCGGTGACCTGGTCGACGCGGCCGAGGCCCACCGTATCGGGCTCGCCAACCGGGTCTTCCCCGCAGCCCAGCTCGAGTCCGCGGCGTGGGACTTCGCCCGGACCCTGGCCGCGGGGCCGCCGCTCGTCCACCGCGCGGTGAAGGCGGCGGTGGAGGCGGCGAGCCACGGGAGCCTGGACCAGGCGCTGGAGGGAGAGGTGCGCGGACAGCTGAAGCTCCTCGCCTCCGCGGACTTCCAGGAGGGCGTGGCGGCCTTTCTCGAGAAGCGCCCGCCAGCGTTCCAGGGAGAGTGAGAAGGAGAGCGAGACGCACACCGGCGCCTCGTTGACCCTCCATTCCGGAGGCCTCTAGGCTTGCAGGCCGCGGTTGCTCCCCGGACCCCGCCTCCCTTGACCATCCCCACGCCGAAGAAGCAGCCGATCCCCTTCGGACGGTACCTGCTGCTCGACCGCATCAACATCGGCGGCATGGCCGAGGTCTGGCGCGGGAAGGTCTTCGGCGCCGGCGGCTTCGAGCGCCTGGTGGCGATCAAGCGCATCCTCCCCAACATCGCGGAGGACGAAGAGTTCATCTCGATGTTCCAGGACGAGGCGAAGATCAGCGTCCAGCTGACACACGCCAACATCTGTCAGATCTACGAGCTGAACCGGCTCGGCCCGAGCCTCTTCATCGCGATGGAGTACGTGCCGGGCAAGGACCTGCGCTCCATCTTCGAGCGGGCCCGCAAGAAGGGTGAGCCGCCCCCGGTCCCGCTGGTCTGCTACGTGATCGGCAAGCTCTGCGAGGGGCTGGACTACGCCCACCGCAAGAAGGACCCCACCGGCCGCGACCTGAACGTGGTCCACCGTGACGTCTCGCCCCAGAACGTCCTCATCTCCTTCGAGGGCGAGGTGAAGGTCATCGACTTCGGCATCGCCAAGGCGGCGGGCAAGGTGACCAAGACCCAGGCCGGCATCCTCAAGGGGAAGTTCGGCTACATGAGCCCGGAGCAGATCCGCGGACTGCCCCTGGACCGGCGCAGTGACGTCTTCTCCATCGGCGTCTGCCTCTACGAGCTGCTCACCGGCGAGCGACTCTTCGTGGGCGAGAGCGACTTCCAGGTCCTGGAGAAGGTCCGGAAGGCCGAGGTGCTCCCGCCCTCCACCTACAACCGGAAGATCCCCGAGGCGCTCGAGCGCATCGTGCTCAAGGCACTGGCCAAGGATCCGCAGGACCGCTTCCAGTACGCGAGCGAGCTCGCCGACGAGCTGCAGCGGTTCCTCATCACCTCGGACAGCATCTTCAGCCGCAAGGACCTGATGCAGTACATGAAGTCCACCTTCGCCGAGGAGGTGGAGCGCGAGCGGGCCCGCATCGCCGAGTACGCCGGCATCAAGGCGCCCGAGAGCATGGCCCCGGACGCCGGCGTGGGCATGGTCCCGATGCTCAGCCGGACCACCGGTCCCATCCTCGCCGCCGTGCCGACCCCGCCCTCGACGCCCGCGGTGGTGAAGAGCGCCGCGCTCCCCAGGCTCACCGCGGCCGCGCCCCAGGCGCAGCCCCGCGACGACGAGGGGACGCTCCTCGTGGACGGGAGCGAGGTCCTCGCCTCGGTCGACGCCGTGCACCCCGTGCTCCAGCCCATCGCCGGAGGGGACGCCTGGACCCACCCCGGAGGCAACGGCCCGTTGTCACCGGCCGACCCGGAGGACGACGCCCCGGTCTCCCCGGTGGACGAGACAATCGTCCGTGCCCGTCCCGGCACGCCGACCCCGCGGCCGGACCGCCCCGCGCCGGTGCCGCCGCCGCTTTCGCCCAGACCGGTCGCGGGCCGTCCCGCCGCGTCCGACGCCTCGGCCGAGCCGCCGGCTGCCGAGACCGTTGCCGAGTCCGCACCCGCGATGGCGCCGGGCGCGGCGCCGGCAGACACGCCGATTCCGCCCGATCCGGTGCCAGAGCTGGGGCTGGAGCCGATGTCGCCGGCGCTGGGCGCGGCCACCGGCGAGCCCGCCATGCCGTACGCCGCCCCGGAGATCTCTCGCCCACCCTCCCCCGTGGCGCTCGAGGAAGCCGACCGGGCCGCCGCGCTCGATGCTGGCCCGCCACGGCGCCGCAGCTGGCTCTGGGCGGTGGCTGCCACGGGCGCGATCGGTCTCTTGCTCGGGGGTCTCGCGCTCTCTCGGGCCCGCCCGCAGGGCACCGGCCGGGTGGTGCTCGACGTGAGCCCGCCCGAGGCGCGCGGCCGCGTGCGGCTCACCGTGGGCGGGGCAGACCTGGGCGTCCCGACCCGCTTCCCGGTGGTGCAAGCAGTCCCGGTCGGCAAGGTGGAGATCCTCGCCTCGGCCGACGGATTCAAGCCGGCCCTGGTGGAGGCGAACGTCCGCGCAGGCGATGGGGCGACCTCGGTGATGGTCCCGCTGCAGCACGCGGCCACGGTGGCCCGCTTCACCGTCCTGCCCGAGCCGGACGACGCCGAGGTGCGCCTCGACGGGCAGGTGGTGAAGCGCTCGGGTCTGCGCGGGCTCTACGTCGGCGAGCTGATTCCCGGCGCGGAGCACACGGTCCAGGTGCGGCGCGCGGGATACCGGCCGACGGAGAAGCAGGTGAGGGCCCGCAGCGCGGACGAGGTGGTCGAGCTCCCCGTGGCCCTGGAGCCCCTGGAGTTCCCTCTGCTGGTGACCTCCGCCCCGGCTGGCGCGGTGGTGTTCAGCGGGGAGCGGCTGCTCGGTGTCACCCCGCTGTTGACCAAGGTGACGGCGGCGGCCGCGGCGCTCACCCTGCGCAAGCGCTGCTTCGAGACGGCCCAGGTTCCGCTGCACCTGCCCGAGCAGCCCGGGGGGCGCGTCCCCGTCCGGGCGACGCTGCGCAAGGTGCCCGGCTGCCGCTAGAGTCCGGGCCCCGATGCCACCCCGCACCCGCAAGGCCAGCGATCCGCTGGCCGATCTGCCGCCCTGGGCGCAGAAGCTGGCCCAGGCCTACTACACGAAGACGGTCAGCACCTTCCTGCTGCACGGCGCGGTGCGAGACCTCCAGCCCCTCGGCCCTCCCGGCGACCGCTCCTACGGGCCGCTGAAGCAGTTCCTCACCGAGGAGCTGTTCGGTGGACGGACCCATGTCCTCCACTACGACCGCTCGAGCGGAATCCGCACCGCCACGCCCGAGTCGCAGAAGGACTTCAGCCGCACGCTGTCCGCCTACGACACGCTCTACGGGACGGACTACGCCAAGGTGCTCCCGCGGGACCCGGGGCGGGCGCTGCAGATCCTCGAGAATTACCTGCGGATGCGCCTGTCCGATGGGCAGTCGATGGCGCTGATCATCGACTTCGCCGAGACGCTCGCCCCCGGCGGCGAGATGGGCAGCCTCTCCGCCGAGGACCGCTTTGCCCTCGCCACCCTGGTGAAGTGGGCGAGCGACCCCCAGTTCCTCGCCGGCGATCTCTCGATCGTGCTCCTGGTGGAGAACCTGGCGGAGATCTCCGGGCGGCTCGCGCGCAACCCCTACGTCGCCAGCATCGAGCTTCCCCTGCCCACCGAGGAAGAGCGGCAGGACTACGTCCAGGCCAAGCTGCAGGGGAAGCGGCTCGCCTCGGTCTCCGAGATCCCCGCACCGGCGCTGGCCAAGATGAGCGCGGGCCTCTCGCGCATCAACCTGGACCGCATCCTCACCGAGGCGGTGGAGCGCGACATCCGCATCACCCCGGAGATCCTCAAGGAGAAGAAGAAGGAGATCATCCAGGCCGAGTGCCACGGTCTGCTCGAGTTCATCGAGCCCGCCCACACCCTGGACTCGGTCGCCGGTCACGCCAGGGCCAAGGAGATGCTCCGTCAGGCCGCCGCGGCGCTGAAGAAGGGCCGCATCGAGGTGCTCCCGATGGGCTACCTCGTCAGCGGCCCGGTGGGCACCGGCAAGACGTTCCTCGCCACCTGCTTCGCCGGGGAGATCGGCATCCCCTGCGTGAAGTTCCTCAACTTCCGGAGCCAGTGGCAGGGCGTGACCGAGGCGAACCTCGAGAAGATCTTCAACCTCCTCAAGGCGCTCTGGCCGGTGGCGGTGATGGTGGACGAGGCGGATGCGTTCCTCGGCAACCGGGAGGCCTCGGGAGACTCGGGCACCTCGAGCCGGGTGTTCGCCTCCATCGCCTCGTTCATGGGCAACACCGAGTTCCGGGGGAAGATCATCTGGTTCCTTCTCACTGCGCGGCCAGATCTCCTCCCGGTCGATCTCAAGCGGCAGGGCAGGGCGGAGGAGCACCTGGCGCTCTTCTATCCGCAGAGCGACGCCGAGCGGGACGAGCTGGCGCGCATCGTGGCGAAGAAGGTGAAGGTGCCGCACCTGCCGTCGTTCGCCGCGCTGCTTCCGAAGGGGACGCAGATGTCCGGCGCGGACATCGAGGCGGTCCTGGTGCGCTCGAAGTTCCGGGCCCTGGCCGCCGGCCGCGAGGAGCCCACCGAGGAGGACGTGCGTGCGGTGGTGGCGGACTTCGTCCCCCCCAGCTACCCGCTGGAGATCGAGCTGCAGAACCTGGCGGCGGTCCAGGAGTGCACCAGCCGCGAGCTCCTGCCCGAGGTCTACCGGATGATGGAGCGAGACACGGTCACCCGGCGGATCCGCGAGCTGAAGCAGCTGCTCGAGGAGCGCTGAGGACAGTCGAGACGATGGCAGATCGGCTGCCGCTCACTCCGGACCAGTTCCGCGCCCTCGCCGGGCGGGTGGTGGAGCTCGCGGCGGACACGCTCGCCGGGTTGCCCGAGGCGAGGACCTTCCCCGACACCTCGGGCGCCGCGGTGAGCGCGGTGTTCGACGGTCCGGTCCCGGAGGACGGGCTCGGCCCCGCGGCGCTGGACGCGCTGGCCCAGGTGGTCGCCCTCGCGCGTGCGCCGTCGCCTCGCTTCTTCGGGTACGTGCTCGGCTCGGGAGAGCCGGTGGGGGCCATCGCCGACCTCCTGGCGAGCGTCCTGAACCAGAACGTGACGGCGTGGCGCTCGGCCCCGGCCGCGGTGACCATCGAGCGGCTGGTGGTGCGCTGGCTCGCGGAGTCGATCGGCTGTCCTGGCTTCACCGGGAGCCTCACCGGCGGTGGCTCCTCGGCGAACCTCATGGGCCTGGCGATGGCGCGTGAGTCCCGCGCGCCGGCGAACGACGATGGAGTGCGGCCCGGCGGGGTGGTCTACGCGTCCTCCGAGGTGCACATGTCCATCCCCCGGGCCGCTGCGCTCCTCGGGCTGGGACATGCAGCGGTGCGGCACGTCCCCGTGGACGAGGCGTTCCGGATGGATGTCCCGGAGCTCGAGCGCGCGGTGCTGCAGGACCTCGCCGCGGGCCGGCGGCCCATCGCGGTCGTCGCCACCGCCGGGACGGTCAACACCGGCGCGATCGACCCGCTGGGCGAGATCGCCGCGGTGGCCCGGAGGCACGGGCTCTGGATGCACGTCGACGGGGCGTACGGCGCGCTGGCGGCGCTGGCGATCCCCGAGGCCTTCGGCGGGATGGAGCTCGCCGACTCGCTCTCGCTCGACGCCCACAAGTGGCTCTACCAGCCGCTCGACTGCGGCTGCCTGCTGTACCGGGAGCCCGCGGCGGCCCGGACCGCGTTCTCGCACACCGGCGACTACACGCGCTCGCTGCTCGAGGATCCCATCGAGCGCTTCGCCTTCTTCGAGGAGTCGGTGGAGCTGTCGCGCCGCTTCCGCGCCCTCAGGCCGTGGCTCTCGATCCGCTACCACGGGCTGCGCGCCTACCGGGACTCGATCCGGACCGATCTCGCGCTGGCCCGTCGCCTCGCCGCGGCCGTCGACGCTCGACCGGAGCTCGAGCGGCTTGCGCCCGTCTCGCTGAGCGCGGTCTGCTTCCGGCACCGCGGCGATGGCACCCGCCCGGACGCGGTGCTCGATCGGTGGAACCAGGACCTCCTGCTGCACGTGGTGCGCCGTGGGCGCGTCTTCCTCTCCAACGCCACCGTCCACGGCCGGTTCGCGCTGAGGGCCTGCCTGGTGAACCACCGGAGCACCGAGGCGGACGTGGACGCCGTCGTCGACGAGGTTCTCGCCGCGGCCGCATCGCCTGTCAGGTGATGCGCCAGGGCGACCGGACCGAACCGGGGCTCACGTTCGGCTGCTCGGGGGCGCGGTTTCCCGAACATCGGCGGGGTCAAGCGGTGAACGCAACACCGGGGTAGACCAATGAGGCTCCGGGACACCTAGCGAGCGTGCGCGGTCCGCGCTCGCGCAGGCGCCCGCCAGCGTCGAGGCTCAACCTCCCGCCGCCGCAGGCGCCGGACGGCGAGGGGCGAAGAAGCGTTCGAGTTGCGGCACCTCGCGGGTGCGCTCGTCGATGCAGAGATCCAGCCTCTCCAGCGCGCCCGAGAAGCGCCGAGGCGCTCCGAGCATGCTCTTCACCCGCGGCCCGAAGACCCGCTCCGCCTCGGCCCGCTCGCCCTGGCTGCAGGACTGGGAGACCACGGCGAAGTAGCGGGTCAGCGCTCCTCGCGGCATCAGGGCAGTCAGCGCGTCCCAGGAGCGGTCGATGCCGGCGAGCATCCGCTCGCGACCGGTGGCCCAGTCGAGCGGTGGCGCTGTGCCCCGGCGGCCGCCGGTGAGCAGGTTGCTGATCTCCCGCGGGTTCAGCCGCCCCGACGAGGCCAGCGTGACGTTCTCGTCCAGCAGCTCCGGGACGCGGGTGGCGGCGAGCCCCTCCAGGAGCCATTCGCGCGTCTGACGGTCGGCGGTCCGGTCGAGGCGCTGCACCAGGGCCTGCTGCAGATCGCGCCCGCCGGAGCGCGTGGCCGTGCGGAGCACCACCGGCACCATCTCCGGCGCCACCGCGCGCGGCTGCGAGAGCCACGCCTCGGCCAGCCTCCGGGACTCGGCCACCAGCTGCGGATCCCCGCCCCGCTGGGAGACGAAGGCGAGCAGCGCTGGCCGGGCGAGCTGCGCGTCGTCGTCCTCGGCAGGCTTCCGCGAGAGGCCCAGTGCCCGCGCGTGCGGGCCAAAGACCCGTCGCACCCAGGCGGCGTAGGCCTGCCCGAGCGGGTCGGCGAGGAAGTCCTCGCGCACCGTCGCGAGCCTGATCGCCGCGTCGAGCACGTGCTCTTCGCTCGCGCCGGCGTGCCGCGCCGCCAGCTGCAGGCCCTCGGAGCGCGGCAGCGCGCCGCCCCGCGCCAGCGCACCGGTGTCACCGAGGAGACCGACCACCTCGGCCGCGCTCAGCCTGCCCGAGCGGAGGAGCCGGGCGCGCGACCCGGGGTCCTGCTGCAGGCGGTAGTAACCCGCGTAGCCAGCGTTGGGCAGCACCCAGTCCGGGCAGCTCCGTGGATCGAGGGTCAGCTCCGCGGTGGGAGTGTCGAGCAAGGTGCAGCGGGTCTGCTCCTTCCCCTTCGTGCTCCAGCGGGCGCAGATCGGGATCTGCCAGAGGCCGGCACGGTCCCCGGTGGAGCCCGCGGGCAGCCAGCGGTCCTGCGCGAGTTCCAGCACCGCTCCGCGGCTTCCGCATCGCAGCGTGGCCTGCACCCGGGGGATGCCCGGGCGGTCGAGAAAGGTGTTGAACGCCGGGGCGACGTCCCTCCCGGCGCTGTCCGAGATGGCCCGGAGGAAGTCGGCGGCGGTGGCGTTGCCATCCGCGTGGGCGCGCAGGTACTGCTGGACTCCCCGGCGGAACGTCTCCTCGCCCACCCATTCCTCGAACATGCGGAGCACCGAGGCGCCCTTGTCGTAGGTGATGGCGTCGAACGCGTTCCGCACGTCGTTGTAGGAGCGGACGGGCTGACGGACGACGCGGGCGGCCACCAGCGCGTCCGCCTCCGCCGCCAGCTCTCGCACCTCCACCCGCTTGGCGGCCATCCCCCACGATGGGGCCCACCGCTCGATGACCTTGGTCTCCATCCAGGTGGCGAACGCCTCGTTGAGCCAGATGTCGTCCCACCAGGCCGCGGTCACGAGGTCTCCGAACCACTGGTGGGCGAACTCGTGGGCCGCCACCTCGGCGTACCGCCGTCTCCGCGCCACCCCGTCCTGCTCGGACGTGGTGAGCGCCAGCGACTCGGAGAACGTGACCAGCCCCACGTTCTCCATCGCCCCGAACTGCACGGTGAAGGGGATGGCCAGCACGTCGAGCTTCTCGTAGGGGTAGGCCATGCCGAAGTAGTCCTCGAGTCCCTCGAGGATCTCCGGGGTCACCCGTGCCGCCCAGGCCGTCTCGAAGCCCCTCCCTCGCGGGGCGATGATCCGGACCGGGACGTGCTTCCTTCCCGCGGCCCGGGCCTCGGTGATCTCGAACGGCCCCACCCCGAACGCCACGAGGTACGAGGGCAAGGGATGGGTCTGCCGGAAGCGGACGTCCTTCAGGCCCTCGCCCGCCGGGGTCTCGCTGACCGCCGAGGTGTTGGACACCGCCACCAGCCCGACCGGGACGCGGAGGGTGACCTCCCAGGGGATCTTGATCGAGGGCTCGTCCACGCAGGGGAATGCGCGGCGGGCGTCGGTCTCCTCGAACTGGGTGAAGACGTACCAGTCACTCCCGCTCTGCTGCCGGAAGACGCCCGAGTCCTCCTGGGTGAACTGCGTGCCCTGGAAGCCGAGGGACAGCGTCAGCGGACCGGCCGGGAGCGGATGCGGGAAGCGCAGCGCCAGTCGCTGGTCCTTGAACGTGACCGGCTCGGCCCGGATCTCCTCGCCGCCCACCCGGGCCACCGCCGAGGTGATCTCCAGCGCATCGGCGTTGAGCCACACCACGTCGGTGGGCTCGGCCAGGGTGGCGTCGATCTCCGTCGTCCCGCTGAAGCTGGGCGAGGCGGGGAGGATCTGCAGGCGGACCCGCTGGACCGCGGGCTTGAAGGTCGTGGGGAGCCGGAGGCCCGGAGGCTCGACGAGCGCCGGGGCCGGGGACGGGGCCGGGCTCGCCGTAGCAGAGGCGATGGGCGGCCGGGCGGGAGGCGCGGCGGTCCGGTCTGCAGCGCAGGCGAGGAGAACGAGCAACGGAGTGGCGACGACGAGGCGCAGGCCCATGAAGGGGGCGCACTCTGCCATGGCCCGCCGGGAGCGAGGATCCCGACCAGCCTCAGTCGACCGGTCCGCCCACCTTGAGGTTCAGCCCTGGACGGAGCGCCCGCGCGTGCCGGATGCGGTTCCAGCGCTTCAGGTCGTCCACGCTGACCCCGTACTGCTGGGCCACGCTCCACAGCGTCTCACCCTCGGCCAGCTGGTGGACGCCGGGCTTGCTGGCCACCGGAGGCGCCGCCGCGGTGCTCGCCACCGCCGGGTGGGCGGGAGCAGCGGGACGGTCGACCTGCGCCACGACCGCAGCGGCGGGCCCGGCCTCGCTGGGAGCCGCGCCCGGTCCCGGCCAGACCGTCAGCAGGGGGCCGACCTGAAGGCCCTTCGGCGCGGTCCGTCCGGGCGAGTTCCACGACTGGATCTGCTCCACCGTCACGCCGAAGCGCTGGGCGATGGTCCACAGCGAGTCGCCGCTCTGCACGCCGTATTGCACGCGCGTCTTGCCGTCGACGACCTCGGTCTTGACCGTGCCCTGCGCGAGCGCCCGCGCATGGCCGGTGCGCGTGCCGGCCGGGACCTCGTCCTCGGGGGGCGGGGCCACGTAGCCCTGGGCACGGGCGCGCGCGACCTGACGCTCGAGGCCGTGCCCCGAATCGGCGAGCGCAGCACTCGAGGGGACCGGGACGGCGAGCTCGGTGTTGATCTTCAGGGTCTTCGCGCTCCGCAGCCGGTTGAACTGGAGGATGGCCTCGGGCGCCGAGTGGTACTGGACCGCGATGCGCGAGAGCGTGTCGCCCTTGCGGACGTGGTGGATGCGGTAGCTCAGCCGCTCCTGGGCCGGGATGCGGGCCAGTGCCGCGATCACCGTCTCCCGCGTTCCCCTGGGGACCCGGACCAGGTAGGGGTGGGCGGCGGAGGCAGGTGGAGTGCACCACCGCCTGAGCTCCGGGTTGAGGTCCTTGAGGCTCTCGGTGCCGATGCCGGCGGCGCGCGCGAGGACGTCGAGGTCCGTCGGCTCGACCACCGGGACCTCGTCGAACTCGAGCGGCTTCTGGAAGTCGAACTCGTCATCGCTGAAGCCGAAGGCGTGCGGATGCTTGGCCACGAGCGCGCAGGCGATCAGCTTCGGCACGTAATGCTTCGTCTCCTTCGCCAGACCCTTGCCGTCGCTCAGCGCCCAGAAGTCGTTCGTGCCGCGCCGCTCGACCATCCGGCGCAGCTTCTCACCGCCGGCGTTGTAGCCCGCCCAGGCGAGGTACCAGTGGCCGAGCGCCGAGTGCAGCTCGGTCAGGTAGCGTCCGGCGGCCACGGTGGCCTTGAACGGATCCCGCCGCTCGTCCACCCAGAAGTCCTGACGGAGGCCGAAGCGCCGGCCGGTCGCGGAGATGAACTGCCACGGTCCCGCGGCCCGTGCCCACGAGGTGGCGCCGGGCGAGAACCCGCTCTCGATCATCGCGAGGTAGACGGTGTCCCGCGGCAGCCCGCCCCGCTCGAGCAGGGGGGTCATCATCGGGATGTACCGGGTGGAGCGCGACATCCACTTGCGGAACCACTTCCGGCCCGGTCCCTGGAAGAACTGGATGTACTGGGCCACGATCGGCTGCATCTCGAGCGGGATGTCGTACTCGGTGGAGACGGCGGCCACGTCGAAGCTCGACAGGTTGGTGACCAGCCCCAGGTCCACCACCGGCTCCTCGCCGGAGAGGACCTCGGCGCCGTCCTCCAGGCGCGCCCGGAGCGGGCTCGCGGTCCCGAGCGCACGGACCGAGCGCAGCACCTCGGGACTGGGCTTCGCTGCCGGATCGAGGACCGCGTTCTCGAGGGCGCGCATCTCCTCCAGCTCCTCCGAGGCCGGCTCGTCGTCGGCGTCGTCGGAGGTGGGTGCCGGTGCGACTGCCTCCGGCGGTACGCGGGGAGGCGCGCTGGGCGAGGCCGCAGCGTCGGAACTGCTCAGCAGGATGAGGAGAAGGGCGAGCGACAACGAACCTCCGATGGTAGGCGGCGCCCAGGGGGCGGTCAACGCCGGGTGGCGGTGCCCACAACCGCGCCATGTCCAGGGCCAAGCACCCGCGGGAGGTAGGTCGCGTAGTCGAAGTGGATGCTGTTCTCGGCCGTGTGGCAGCCGACGCAGACGTTGGGTCCGGGCTTCGGCCTGAGGACGGACTTCGCGGTCCCGTCGACCACGTGGATGGACCCCGGGCCGTGGCAGTTCTCGCACCCCACGTTCTGGCGGCCGTCCACCTGGTCGACGCGGCACACTCCGCCCGCCTGCTGGAACCCGACGACGTGGCAGGCCACGCAGTCGAGCCGGTACTGCTTCTGCACCGACTCGAGCGTGGCGTAGGCCTTGGCGTGTCCGGTCTTGTCGTAGACGGTGAACGGGTTCGGGTGGCAGCTCCGGCAGGCCTCGCTGCCGACGTACGCCGCCTCGCCCCTGGCCGGCGGCGGGCACGGCTCGCCGTGCTCCTTGGCCCAGGCGAGGTTGAGCTGGGCGACGTCCCGGTCGTAGTCGGCGATGATCTTCTGGACGCCGGGGTCCTCCGGGAGCGCCGCCTCCACCGGGACGAACCGCACGGTGAAGGTGCCCGGCTGCAGCGCGGTGGCCTGCGCCTGGGCGGCCAGCTGCTCGCGACGGAGCACCAGCTCGTGGAGCCGCGCGTCGAGGAGCCGCTTGCGCTCGGGCGAGAGGCCCACGGCGCCGAGCTCGCGGCGCAGCAGGTCCAGCCGCTGCCCCTGCGCCTTGAGCTCGCGCTCGATGTCGCCCTGGCCGCGGGCGAGCTCGATGGGCCCGCCCTGCGGCCCCGGGCTCACGTCCACCCTCAGGACCGAGCGGCCGCGGCTCTGGACCTGCGCGACCGGGATGGCCCCGCGGAGCAGCCGGCCGTCGTCCCACTCCGCTCCCACCGTCTCCGGTGCCTGCGCGGCGACGACCAGATCCACGCCCCTCGCCGCCTGGGCCTCCGCCGGCGCGGCGCCGAAGAGCGCGACCACGAACCGCGCGCCGCTGGCACGGACCTTCGCCGCCGCCTCGGTCAGCTCGGCCGCGCTCGTCCCGGAGACGACCCCCACCTTCCAGCGGCCAGCGTCGAGCAGCCGGGTCTGTCCGGGCCCGAGTTCGGGCAGCGCGAGCGAGCGGCGGAAATCCGGTCCGAGCGCGTCGTCCAGCGGCCCGGAGAACTGCGCGCCGATGCGCATGGCCCGGAACGCGTCGGCGATCGCCTGGGCTCGCCGCCGCTCGCCCACCGCCTCGTCCGCGGCGAAGCCGGTGCGCTCGAACAGCGCGTCTCCTGCGTCCACGAACACCGCAGGGATTCCCGAGGCCCGGGTCTTCCCGATGATCGCCGCGGTCTTCCCGAGGCCCCCGCGCATCGCCTCGCTGCACCCGCACGGGGCGATCTGTCCGCGCAGGTCCGCGGTGACGAACACGACGAAGCGCGTCGCGGCGGGCGAGACCGGACTCGCGGCGGCCGGAGCGTCCCCGGATCCGGAGCGGGTGCAGGCCGCGAGCAGTGTGGCTGCAATGAGGGCCGAGCGGAGCTGCAAAGTTCCGTCCTCGGAAGGACGGGACCCTCTACCATCCCGGCCCGGACGCACGCGAGTCGTTGACAGACCGCGCCCCGAGTTGGTTTGAGCGGGGCCGGTGCCGCCCCCCGCAGACCCGATGAAGCTGCCGCTCGAGGAGCTGCTCTACCTCCGCCTCGGAGAGTTCCTGGACCAGCTGCACGGTCGCAAGGTGCCGGAGCTCTACCGGGTGCTGCTGGAGCAGGTGGACCGGGCGGTGCTGCGCCAGGCGCTCGAGCGCAGCGAGGGCCAGCTCTCGGCGGCGGCGTCCTTCCTCGGCGTGGACCGGAACACCCTGGCCCGGAAGGTGAAGCGGTTGAAGGTTCGCGGGCGGACCTGACTCCCGGGTCACCCCTGGTCTGGTCCGGCGACCGTGTTCATCGTTGGGTGCTCGCCATGATGCGATTCCTCGTTTTCACCCTCGCCGCGGGCCTCCTCGTCGTCGGGCCTGCGCGCGCGCTGGACGAAGGCCTCGGAGAGGTCCCGTCGGACGTTGACCGCAGCTCGCCTCTGGCGACGGTGCAGGGATTCCAGACCGCGGCCCACCACGCCGACTACGACCTCGCTGCCTACTACCTCGCGCTCGACTGGGTCCCGCGCGAGAAGCAGAAGACGGAAGGGCCACGGCTCGCCCGGCGCCTGCGCTTCGTGCTCGACCGGAAGCTGTTCCTCGATCTCACCGCGATCAGCAAGGAGCCGCAGGGGGATCCGGCGAAGCCCGGGTACGACCAGCTCGGCGCCATCCCGCTCGAGAAGCAGAACGTCCCCATCCGGGTGAGCAAGTACGAGGTCGACGGCAAGCCCGCCTGGGTCTTCAGCCAGATCACCGTGCGCGCCGTCGACACGCTCTACGACGCGTACGGGCCGCCGCTCGGAGAGCTGCTCCCGGAGGTGCTCTTCGCCCGGCCCCTGGGCGGGCTCGAGCTGTGGCAATGGGTGGGGCTCCTCCTCGCGTTCGGGGCCGCGCTCCTCGCTGGGTGGCTCCTGGAGAGGGTGGGCCTGGCGGTCCTCGCGCGGCTCGCCCGGATGACGCGGGTCACCTGGGACGACCAGCTGGTGGAGTCGGCCCGGGGCCCGCTCCGGCTGCCCATCTGGGCCTTCGTCTTCAGCGTGGCCACCCCGCCGCTGCTGCTCCCGCCGGAGTGGGCGCACGGCACGAGCGTGCTCAACCGCTCGCTCCTGGTCATCTCCGCGGCCTGGTTCGCGCTGCACTTCCTGGATCTCGCCTCCGGGATGGTCGAGGGCCGGGTGGCGAAGATCCACGAGAACGTGGCGAACGCCCGGGCGGTGCGCACGCAGCTGCTCCTGCTCCGGCGGGTGCTGGCGGTGGTGGTGTGGATCTTCGCCACCGCGGCGCTGCTGATGCAGTTCACGGTGGTGCGGACGGTGGGGGTCTCGCTGCTCGCCTCGGCCGGCGTGGCCGGCGTGGTGCTCGGACTCGCCGCGCAGAAGTCGATCGGCGCGCTCCTGGCCGGCATCCAGCTCTCCATCACCCAGCCGATTCGCATCGGCGACTCGGTGCTCATCGAGGGCGAGTTCGGGACGGTGGAGGAGCTCAACCTCACCTTCGTGGTGATCCGCACCTGGGACCTGCGGCGCCTGGTCATCCCGGTCCTCCAGTTCCTCGAGAAGCCGTTCCAGAACTGGAGCAAGGGTGGGGTGGAGATGCTCGGCCCGGTGGCGCTCCAGGTGGACTGGACCACCGACATCGACGCCGTCCGCAAGGAGCTGGCGCGGGTGCTGGCTGCGGAAGGCAAGGGGATGTGGGACGGGAAGCTGGCCAATGTCCAGGTGGTGGACTCGACCGAGCGGACGATGCAGGTCCGGGTCCTGCTCGGGGGCCAGGTGGACTCCATCTTCGACCTGCGGTGCCTCGTCCGGGAGAGGCTCATCACCTTCCTCCGCCGCACGCCGGCCTGGCTGCCGCACCAGCGTGTGGAGCAGGACGGAGTTCCACTCGTGCCGCCCGGTCCGGCGGCCTGAATCCTCCGTCGGCGGCGGCGCAGCGGGTCGGACCTGGCCCGGTGTGCAGCGCTGACCCACCCCCCGCGACGCGCCGGGCCACCCCAGCATCGGCGGATTCCCTCGGAAATGTGACCCCGCCGGGGGGGAGCGGACGCTGGCCCGGGATGTGAAAGGAGCATCGGGCATGAAGCCCTCTCCTCACAGCAATGCCGTCGTCCAGGCCCTGGTCGCGTGCCGCGCGCGCCGCGAGCTGAAGGGAACCCCGCGCGACACGCCCGAGGAACGCCAGGCGATCAAGGCCGAGCTGTGGGCCCGGCTCGACGCACGGCTCTCGACGTGGGACCCGAGCGCCGAGACGATGGCCCAGTGGGCGTTGCACGTGCTGAGCGCGCCCCAGGCCTCGATGCAGCGCGTGGCCTGATCGGCCCGGAGTCCCATTGGTCCCGCGCCGCAAGCGGGTGGCGCGTTGCAAGTTCGTTTCGGTGTCGTGAAGGCATGAAGCCGATGCGGCCCCGGTCGGGATGATCCACCGGAGTGCCCCGGTTGCAGGGTGTGGAGGACACGCCCGATGCCGCCCCACCCCTCGTCAGGAGCTGCGAGCACCCCGCCGCCCGGGAAACCCGAGCAAGGTGTCTTGGCGCGCGCCGTCGGCGTGGGGTGGGTCCAGCGGCTCCTGGAAGCCGCGCGCGCTCGCCGGCTGGCCCGGCAGCGACGTGAGGAAGCGGACCTGCCGCGACCCGAGCCTGCGCCGCGCTGACCTAGTCTTCCGTGGGGCCGGCCGCGGGGGTTCCGCGTCCGA
>JADGQZ010000079.1 GCA_017881345.1 Myxococcaceae bacterium
CCGTGGTCGACGTGCGCTCGGACGCGCTCTACTTCAGCCGCGCCGACCTGCCCTTCGCCCGTGCCGAGGCACCGGCCGAGCGCTGGGCGCACCTGGGACTCTACGGCTACCGGCGGGGGACGCTCCTCCGCCTCGCCACGCTCGCTCCGACGCCGCTCGAGCGCGCCGAGTCGCTCGAGCAGCTGCGCGCACTCGAGCACGGCATCCGCATCCGCTGCGTGCCCACCTCGCACGTCAGCGTCGGCGTCGACACGCCCGAGGACCTGGCGCGAGCCGAGGCCGTCCTGTCGGCTCGGACTCCTGGCCGGTGAGGCCGGAGCCTCCCCTCACTTCACCCAGTTGTAGTCGGTCGGTCCCGCGCGGCGCGTGAGCAGGATGCACTCGGACGCCGGCCCGCAGCTCACCTTGTGCTGCGCCTTGGCCGGGATGACGATGTAGTCCCCGGACTGCAGGTCGTACGACTTGCCATCCACGGTGAACTTGAGCGTGCCGCTGACGACCGAGGTGAACTCGGTCGCGGAGTGCCAGTGCATCGGAAAGGCGTAGCCGGGGGGGAACTTCGCGTAGCCGATGGAGCCGCCGGGGGCGGGATCGGCCGCGATCGGTGCGGCCATCGCACCGGGCGGGATCTCCGGCGCCTTGGGCGCCGCCCACTTGGCGTCCTTCAGGTGGGCGACCTGCTGCTCGTCCATCGTCGGAGGCTTGCCGTCCGCGGCGAGGGCGAGTGCAGCGGGGAGCACGACGAGCAGTGACAGGCGAAGCGCGCGTTGCATCGAGAGCACCTCCAGCGACCGGGTCGAGGCCGAGAGGCTGCCCCGGATCGGGCGCCGACCGCCAGCGCTCCGTCTCAGCCCGGTGCGTCACCCCGGAGCGAGGCCGGGGTGCGTGCCGAGGCGGGCGGCGCCGCCGCCGTCCCGTCGTGGGTCGTGGGCAGCGACGCCGGGCGGACGGGCTGGGGCTGCCTTCCGAGCCGCCAGGCCTTCCACAGGAGCGAGAGCGCGAGCCAGCCACAGAGGACAGCCACCGGGACCGCGAGGACGTGGGGGAAGAGCGCCCACAGCGCCGAGAGGACCGCGAGCGCGAGCCCCCCGAAGAACACCATCCGCCGCTCCCCACCCTCGAGCGTGCGCCGCTCGCTGATCGCCGCGCTCACGGTGTTGCCGACGCGCAGCGCTCCGGCCGCTGCCCGCCCGGCGCTCCCCCGCACCTTTCGTGGGACGCGCTGGGGCCGCGGCCTCGGCTCGGCGCTGCGAAGCCGCTTCCCCGCCAGCACGAGCTCGGTGGAGTTCTCGAGGTCGGAGAGGAACATGTCCTCCATCTCACCCGCGAACCCCGGGTCGGCCGTTGCCACGTCCAGCTCGTAGTTGTTGAGCCAGCTCGCGACGTTCAGGTTCGTCGAGCCCACGCGCGCCCACCTGCCGTCACAGACCGCGGTCTTGGCGTGCAGCATCGGACCCTTCCACTCGAAGACCCGGATGCCCGCCTCGAGCAGCGCGCGGAAGCCGGCCCGGGAGAAGGGCTGCAGCGCCGGGATGTCGCTCGAGCCGGGGACCAGCAGCCGGATGTCCACACCATCGAGCGCCGCCGCCCGGAGCGCCTGCACGTACGGCGGCGTGCCGGCGAAGTACGCGTCGGTGATCCACAGCGTCCGGCGCGCGGCGCTGGCGATGAACTGATCGAGTCTGAGGAGCCCGGCGGTCCCCGGCTCGTCGCTGATGACCCGGAGCCGCATGTCGCCCAGGACCGGCATCTCCGCGCGCTGCCGCCGCTCCCCTTCCGGCACCGGAGCACCCACCGTGGCCCAGACGCGCGCGAACGCCTGCTCGACGTCAGCGACCGCAGGCCCCTCGATCTGCATCCCGGTGTCCCGCCAGGGCGGGATGCCCCTGGCCGGGTCCCCGGACCACGCGTCGCCGACGCACAACCCGGAGACGAAGGCCACTCGCCCGTCCACGCTCACCGTCTTGCGGTGGTCCCGGTGCACCCACCCGATGGGGCTCGACCAGTCGAAGGGGTTGAAGCAGCGGACGTCGACGCCGGCGTCGCGCAGCGTGCGCCACACCCGCGAGGACGTCCCGAAGCACCCGGCCCAGTCGTAGAGGAAGCGGACCTGCACCCCGTCCCGGGCACGGGCGCAGAGCGCATCGAGGAACTGCCGCCCGGTCCTATCGTTCCGGAAGATGTATGTCTCGAAGTAGACGTAGCGACGGGCCGAGGCGATGGCGTCGAGCCAGGCAGGGAAATTCTGCGGACCGTCACGGAGGAGCCGGACCCGGTTCCCGGCCACCGGCGCAGCCCCGGCGGCGCGGGCGAGCGCCACGTCGATCCAGTCCGCGTCGGGCCCGTCGCTCACCCGGTTGCCGTGCGTCTCCGCCACGTCGCCTCCACCCGAACTCCATTTCACCGTCCCGTCTCGGCCGTCAACCGAACAGGGGTCGAGAGCGAACGCTGCCGAGCGTCGGAGGGTGCGTGGCGGGCGGGAGCCGCTCAGGAGCCCCGCTCTGCGTGCGGCGCTGACGCGGGGACGGGGGGCGTGCTGCGAGGCTGGGCGACGGTCGGCTCGGTGGGCGGCATCGACTCGGGGCAGGTGTAATCGCTGAAGCGGAAGTCCATGCGCCCGCGCCGCTTGTAGAAGAGCACCCCGCCCTCGATGGCCACGTTGACCTCGGAGCGCGCATCGAGCAGGCCGACCCGCGCCCCGTACTTCACGTTCACCTCGGCCCTGGTCACGAAGGTGGGCGGGTTCACCAGCTGGGCGGTCCACTCGAGAAGCTCGCCGGTGGCCCGATCCAGGCGCGCGGTGCCCTCGAACAGACCCGGGTCGTCGCGATGCGCGTAGGTGGGGTGGAACGTCAGGCGCATCGGCTCGGTGGGAGCGGCCTCGGCGCGCATGAACATGTAGAGCGGCCGGGACTCCGGATGGAACGGGGAGCGGAACTTCTGGATCTCCGAGCTGAGCTTCCGCCCCCGGCGCATCTCCTCGGCGATGTCCTGTCCCGAGCGGTGCGCCGAGACGATCTCGATCTTCTGAGGCGGAAGGCCGGCGAACCGGCGCACCACCTTCAGCTCGCG
>JADGQZ010000080.1 GCA_017881345.1 Myxococcaceae bacterium
CGAGCATCTGTCCGGAGCGGCGCAAGGTCTCCTGGAGCGAGGCGAGACGGACGCCGGCCTCGACGGTGACGATCTGATCCAGCGGGGCGTGCTCGACGATCCGCTCCAGCCGCTCGGTGCCGAGCACGACCTCCACTCCCTCGGGAGGTGCGCCGACCGACAGCTCCGTGCCACCCCCGAGGAAGAGCACCCGCGCGCTCTCGCCGGCGGCGCGCCGGAGGATCTCCGCCGCCTCATCGAGCGTGCCCGGCCGCTCCTGGCGTGCCGCCGCCAGCGCGTCGGGACTGACCACGGCCGAGTTCATCCGCGATCCGCGAGCCCGGCCAGCTCGGTGGCGTGCGGGCGGTAGACGCCCGGGCGGTCTCCGCAGAGCCGGGGCGTGGGGAAGACCTTGCTCGGGTTGAACGTCGTCGCGGGATCGAAGGCGCAGCGCACCTTGGCCATGGTGTCGAGGTCCGCCTCGCTGAACATCTCCGCCATGTACGGGGCCTTGTCCGCGCCCACGCCGTGCTCGCCGGTGATCGAGCCGCCGTAACGGATGCAGATCCGTAGGATCTCCCCCGCGAGCTCCTCGGCGGCGCGCTCCTGTCCGGGAACCTTGGCATCGTAGAGCACGAGCGGGTGGAGGTTGCCGTCGCCGGCGTGGAAGACGTTGGCCACCCGGAGGCCGCGCTCGTCCGAGAGCCGGGCGATCTCCGCCAGCACCCGCGCGATGTCGTTCCGGGGGATGACGCCGTCCTGCACGATGTAGTTGGGGGCCAGTCGGCCCATGGCGGCGAAGGCGCTCTTCCGGCCCTTCCACATCAGCATCCGCTCGTCGTCGTTCTTCGGGACCCGGACCTCGATCGCCCCGGTCCGCCGGGCGATGGACACGGCCACCGCCGAGGTGTGCTCGGCCTCCGAGGCGCAGCCGTCCACGTCCATCAGGAGCGCTGCGCCCACGTCGGGCCAGTCCAGCCCCGTCGCGGCCACCGCGGCCTTGATCGCCAGGCGGTCCATCATCTCGATGGCCGCCGGGACGATGCCGCTGCCGATGATCTCCGAGACACACGCTCCCGCCTCGTCGGTCGAGGGGAAGGTGGCGAAGAAGGTGCGGGTGGCCTCGGGTTTCCGGAGGATGCGGAGCACCACCTCGGTGACGACGCCCAGCGTGCCCTCGCTGCCCACCACCACCCCGAGCAGGTCGTAGCCCGGGGTGTCCAGCACCGGGCCGCCGAGGTCGATCACCTCGCCCGAGGCCGTCACCAGGCGCACGCCCAGGACGTGGTTCACGGTGAAGCCGTACTTGAGGCAGTGCGCTCCGCCCGAGTTCTCGGCCACGTTGCCACCGATGGTGCACACGCTCTGCGAGGAGGGGTCCGGCGCGTAGTAGTAGCCCGCGGCGGAGATCTCCTTGCTCACGTCGAGGTTGATGACCCCGGGCTGGACGCGGATCCAGCGGTCGTCCAGGTTCACCTCGAGGATGCGCTTCATCCGCGAGAGCCCGAGCAGCACGCACCCCGGCACCGGGAGCGCTCCGCCCGACAGGCCCGTGCCGGCGCCGCGGGGGACGACGGGCATCCCGGCCTCGACCGCGATGCGCACCACCGCCGCCACCTCCTCGGTGGAGGCGGGTAGCACCACCACGCTCGGCGACGCACGGAAGCTGGTCAGCGCGTCGCACTCGTAGGTCCGCAGCTGCACCGCCTCGCGGATGACGTTGTGCTCGCCCACCACCGCGATCAACCGCTGGATGACGCCGGGCGGTGCCGGGATCGGCACGGGGGCCGGGACGGTGTGACTGACCTGCGACGGCGCGGACATGGCCCGTTCCTAGTCGAGGTACTTGTACGCGGGCAGGGTGAGGAACTCGGGGAAGGTGGTCGTGAGCACGCACGCGTCCAGGATCTCCGCCGCCTCGCGGTAGCGCGCGGGACCGCCCTCGGTGAGCCGGGCCAGCTGCGCGTCACGCGTGGTCCGGTACATCTCCTCGCTGGCCGGGCGCCCGTCGTCGAGCTTTGCCCCGTGGTGGATCCACTGCCAGAGCTGCGCGCGGGAGATCTCCGCCGTCGCCGCGTCCTCCATCAGGTTGTAGATGGCGGCGGCGCCGTTCTCGAGCAGCCAGGAGTTGATGTACTGGAGCGCCACGTCCACGTTCAGCCGGAAGCCGGCCTCGGTGATCTTCCCGTCGGGCACGCGCGGGTCGATCAGCTGGGCCGCGGTGACCTGCACCTCGGAGCGCATCCGCTCCTTCTGGTTGTCCTTCGGCCCCAGCTTCTGGTCGAAGACCTCCTTCGCGGTGGGGACCAGATCCGGGTGCGCCACCCAGGTGCCGTCGAAGCCGTCGTTCACCTCGCGGAGCTTGTCCTCGCGGACCTTGGCCAGCGCCTTCTCGTTGATCTCCGGGTTCTTCCGGCTGGGGATGAAGGGCGCCATGCCGCCCATCGCGTGTGCGCCGTGCGTGTGACACGACTTGACCAGCAGCTCGGTATAGGCGCGCATGAACGGCACCGTCATGCTGACCTGCGCCCGGTCGGGGAGGACGAGGTCCTTCCTGTTCCGGAACTTCTTGATGAAGGAGAACATGTAGTCCCAGCGGCCGGCGTTCAGCCCGCTGGCGTGCTCGCGCAGCTCGTAGAGGAACTCCTCCATCTCGAACGCTGCGGGCAGCGTCTCGATCAGCATCGTCGCCCGGATGGTGCCGCGAGGGATCTTCAGGGCCTCCTGGGAGAAGACGAACACCTCGTTCCACAGCCGGGCCTCGAGGTGGCTCTCCATCTTCGGCAGGTAGAAGTAGGGCCCGGTCCCGCGCTCGAGCAGCGCGCGGGCGTTGTGGAAGAAGTAGAGCCCGAAGTCGAAGAGGCTCGCGCTGATCGGCGTGCCGTCCACCGTCAGGTGCTTCTCCGGCAGGTGCCATCCGCGGGGGCGGACCAGCAGCACCGCGGTCTTCTCGTTCAACCGGTAGCTCTTGCCGCCCTGGTCGAGCGAGATGGTGCGGCGGACGGACTCGATGCAGTTCTGCTGGCCGAGGACCACGTTCCGCCACGAAGGGGAGAGCGAGTCCTCGAAGTCGGCCATGAAGACGTCCGCCCCCGAGTTGAGGGCGTTGATCATCATCTTCCGCTCGGTGGGCCCGGTGATCTCCACGTGCCGCCGCTGGAGGTCCTTTGGCGTCGGCGCGACCTTCCAGTCACCCCCGCGGACCGACTTGGTGGCGGGAAGGAAGTCCGGCATCTCCCCGCGGTCGAAGGCCTTCTGGCGCTCGGCGCGGGTAGCGAGCAGCTCCTGACGTCGTGACTCGAACTGGCGGTGCAACGACTCCAGAAACGCCAGCGCCTCCCGGGAAAGCACCTTCTCGGCGCCTTCCGGGGCGGAGGTCAGGACGTTGAGAGACATGGGGTGCTCCTTACTTCGGGATCATGCCCGGGAAGACGTACGCCTGGAGCATCACCAGTACACCCACCAGAGCCGCCAACGCGAGGCTGTGGAAGAAGACGTAGCGCAGAATCTCTCCTTCGTGACCTTCCTGCTTGGTGGCCACGCCGGCGACGACGATGCTCTGCGCGTCGATCATCTTTCCCATCACTCCGCCTGAGCTGTTCGACGCCGCGGTGAGGATCGGGCTGAGCCCCAGCTGCTGGGCCGAGACCTTCTGCAAGTTTCCGAACAGCACGTTGGAGGACGTGTCGCTGCCGGTCAATGCCACGCCCAGCCACCCCAGCATGGGCGAGAAGAAGGGGAACAGGCTGCCGGTCGCTGCGAAGGCCAGTCCCATGCTTGCGTCGGAGCCCGAGTACCGGGTGGTGAAGCCCAGGGCGAGCATGGCGGCGATGGTCAGCAGCGAGAACCGGACCCGTTTCAGGGTGTGCAGGTAGTAGGCGAACAGCTCGCGCGGCTTCAGCCCGAGCAGAAGGCCGGAGATGATGCCGGTCAGGAGCAGCGCGGTGCCGGTCGCCGAGATCCAGTTGAAGGTGAACTTGGCGGCCTCGGGCGTCGGCTTGGGGACGATGGGCGCTGCCTTGAGCACCAGGTTGTGGAGGTACGGGACCTCGATCGCCGGCTGCACCGGCGCGCCCGTCGTGTTGAGCACGGTCTTGATCGTCGGGTAGCCCCAGGCGAACACCAGGACCGAGAGGATGAGCCAGGGCATCCATGCCTTCCAGGCAGCGGCGCTGGTCGGCGTGGTCTCCTCGGTCGCCACGTGGTGGCCTTCACCCTCGAAGCGCCAGGTCTTCTTCGGCTGCCAGAACCGGAGCAGGACGTAGGTCGCGCCGATGCTGACCATGGCGGAGATGATGTCGACCAGCGCCGGTCCCATGAAGTTCGAGACCACGAACTGGGGGACGGCGAAGAACACGCCAGCGACCAGGCAGGCGGGCCAGACCTCCGCCATCCCGGCGAAGCCGGCCATGGCCCAGACCAGCCAGAAGGGGACGATCACCGAGAAGAAGGGGAGCTGGCGGCCGACCATCGCGCTGAGCTTGTCCAGTGGGAGCCCGGTGACTGCGGCCAGGGTGATGACCGGGGTGCCGAGCGCGCCGAAGGCGACCGGGGCGGTATTGCCGATGAGCGAGAGGCCGGCGGCAGCGAGCGGCTTGAACCCGAGGCCGATGAGCATGGCCGCGCAGATGGCCACCGGCGTGCCGAACCCGGCCGCGCCCTCGATGAACGCGCCGAACGAGAAGCCGATGAGCAGGACCTGGATGCGCCGGTCGGCGGCCAGGTTGGCGATGGTGTGCTTGACCACCTCGAACTGCCCGGTCCCGACCGCGATGTCGTAGACGAAGATGGCGTTCAGGACGATCCACCCGATGGGGAACAGTCCGAACGCTGCCCCGTTGACCGCGGCGGCCACCGCCATCGACGCGGGCATCGAATACACCGCGATGGCGACCAGGAGCGCCGCGGCGAGGCCGAGCAGCGCCGCGATGTGCGCCTTCACATGGAGGAAGGCCAGCGATCCCAGCAGGACGATGACCGGTAGGGCAGCAACCACCGCCGAGAGGAAGAGGTTTCCGAGCGGCGCGTAATTCTGAGTCCACGTCATTGTCCGAACCCGCCTGTTGAGGTTGGCCTGCGACGAGGGGCGCAATCTCCTTGGCCGGCGCGGCGAGAGCAACAGTTCTCCGCAAACTTTCTGCGGGCGGAGCTTTCACCGGGCAAGGGCGGCCCTGCTGCCGGTTTCCCCCTGCCGGATGCCGCGGTGCGCCGTCGCCCGGGCGGACGGGGCCGCCGCGACTCAGCCCCCGGCGACGGCAGCCCCGGGCAGCGGCGTGGGAACGTCCGCCGCCTCGGCCAGCGCCGGCCGGGGGAGCGGGGTGACCAGGGCTCCCAGGATGCCCGAGGCGCCCTCGGCGAAGAGGGTCCGGTCGGCCTTGTGGAGCAGCGCCTCGAGTCCCTGTCCGGTCGCGGCGCTGATCGCCACCCCGCCGCGCGTGCGGACGAGCGTCGCTGCCAGCCCGGGGTCGATCCGGTCCGCCTTGTTCCACACCAGGATGCGCGGCTTGGAGAGCAAGCCGAGCGTCTCGAGGATCTGCTCCACCGCCTCGACATGCCCGTCGTGCGCCGGGTCCGAGGCGTCCACCACGTGGAGGAGCAGCGAGGCGTCGTCCAGCTCTTCCAGGGTGGCGCGGAAGGCGTTCATCAGATCGGGGGGCAGGTCGCGGATGAAGCCCACCGTGTCGGTGATGATGACCTCGCGCTCCTCGGGAAAGCGGAGGCGGCGGCTGGTGGGGTCGAGCGTGGCGAACAGCTTGTCCTCGGCCAGCACCTCGCTGTGGGTCAGCGCGTTCAGCAGGGTGGACTTGCCGGCGTTGGTGTAGCCCACGATGGAGATGACCGGCAGCTCGCGGCGCTCCCGACGGCCTCGGCGGACCTGGCGCTCGCGCGAGAGGTGCTCGATGCGCTTCTCGAGGTGGACGATCCGGTCGCGCACGCGGCGGCGGTCGATCTCCAGCTTGGTCTCGCCGGGTCCGCGCCCGCCGATCCCGCCCGCCAGACGCGAGAGCGAGTCGTCGCTCTGGGCGAGGCGGGGGAGGAGGTACTTGAGCTGGGCCAGCTCCACCTGGAGCTTGCCGTCGGCGCTCTGGGCGCGCTGGGCGAAGATGTCGAGGATCAGCTAGGTGCGGTCGAGCACCTTGAGGGCCGTCTCCTCGGCGATGTGCCGGCTCTGCGAGGGGCTCAGGTTCCGGTCGAAGACCAGGAGATCCGTCCCCAGCTGCATCGCCCGGAGGTTCAGCTCCTCGAGCTTGCCCCGGCCGATGAGAAAGCGCGGGTCCGGCTCCCGCCGCATCTGGAGCACCGAGTCCAGCACCTCGACGCCGGCGGTACGCGACAGCTCCCTCAGCTCGGCGAGCGAGGCCTCGGCCCGCCCGCGCTCCCCGTCGAGCGCCACGCCCACGAGCATCGCCCGCTCCCGACCGGACACCCGTCGGCCCGCCGTCCCTTGCGCCAGCTCGTCCTCGAGCGCGCTCAGCGTCGCGACGAGGTCCGGCTGTGGGCCGTGCACCGAGGGCAGCGTCTCGGTCCGCCAGTAGCTGCCATCTCCGTTCGCCGGGACCAGGTGCCCGAAGTGCAGCACACCGGGGAGGCCGTCCGGGCGCACGCCGATGGCGGCCACCAGGTCGAGCCGGAGCAGCGCGAGGTCGGTGAGGTCGTCGCGGGTGAGGGGCTCGGACTTGAGGTGGGTGTGGACGAGCCGGAGGCCACGGAGGCGCACCTGACCGGCGCGGGCGCGGCCGATGTCCGGCAGCTCGAGCTTGTGGGCATTGCCGACCACCACCTGCTCGACCTCGCCCTTGCGGTTCAACAGGACCCCGACCTGGCGATTGGTCTCGAGCGACAGCTCGGTGAGGTGCCGGGCCAGCTCGGGGCTGACGATCTCGTGCGGCGAGACCCGTCGGCGGTAGGTGTTGCGAAGTTGCTGCAGCTCGCTGGGCTTGAGGCCGAGGGTGTTGCCGTGCAGGTCTTTCAGGTTCGCGTCTCCATGGGGCGGCCCTGGGGCAGCCCGTGGGGATGATCTAGCCATTTCCGGACTCTTTCGCTCGTCAGCAAACGGTGCCTGGAAGGCCGGGAACGGTCTGCCGCTGGACGGCTGGAGCGTGATGCATTGGGGTCCGGATCATGAAGCGGTGGACACCCTTCGCTGTCCTCGTCGGCGCGCTCGGGTGCGCTGCCGGCTCGGCCCCCCAGGTCCGTCTCGAGCCGGGGACGCCGCCGGAGACGGCGCGGCTGCACTCGCGTCCGGCGGTGGGCTTCCATCCGGGCACGCCCGGGCTGTTCAAGCTGGGAATGGCACAAGGGCGCGATGGGCTGCTCTTCATCCCCAAGGAGGCGTCCTCCCGGCAGGTTCCGCTCCTGGTCATGCTCCACGGGATGGGGAGCTCGGCGGCGAACGTCTGGGCCGCCATCCACGAGGACGCCGAGGAGCGCGGGGTGGCGGTGCTGCTGCCCGACAGCCGGGCGTATACCTGGCAGTTCGAGCCGGGGAACTTCGGAGCGGACCGCGCCTTTCTGGACGCGGCGCTGGCCCACACGTTCGAGCGGGTTCCGGTCGATCCGACGCGCATCGCGCTCGCCGGCTTCTCGGCCGGCGGCTCCATCGCCCTGTCCCTGGGCCCGTCGAACGGCGACCTCTTCCGCTGGGTGATGGCCTTCTCCCCCACCGGGATCGTCGTCACGGGGATGGAAGGGCACCCGAGCTTCTTCCTCGCGCACGGGACGCAGGACGGGGTCGCACCCATCGGAATGACGAGCCGGGCCATCGTCCCGGCCCTCCGGGCTGCGGGCGACCCCGTCGTCTATCGCGAGTATCCGGCCGGTCACGAGATGCCGCCGCCCGCGCTCCACGAGGCGTTTGCGCTCCTGGCCGGGGACTGACCTCTCCCGGGCTCAGTCGAGGCAGTTGGCGGCCGACGCCACGACACCGCCGTCCAGCGCCCAGACGAAGCATTCGAACACTCCGACTCCTCCGAAGTCCGCGTTCTCGCAGTGCCCTCCTGCGTAGGGAGGTCCGATCCCGTAAACCTCCACCACAGGTGGCGGGCATGTGGTCTCGCATCCCGGTGTGGCGCGAGGTGAGCAGCAAAACCGCAGGTCCTCGGGGCTCATGCGCCCCTGGTAGTACGCGAGGTATTCCAGCTCGATGACCGGCAATGCGGCCACTGGGTATCCCGTCGGAAGGTCGTTGCAAGGGTTTCCTTGGTGGCAGGCGGAGATGGTTCCGCCGACCGCGAGTCGCAGGAGCAGGTCACCG
>JADGQZ010000081.1 GCA_017881345.1 Myxococcaceae bacterium
ACGGCTGGTTGGCGGCGCTCGGCATCCAGCAGGGCGGCGGCTGGCTCGGCGGCGACTACACCTATGTCCGCATCTTCCCCGACCTCCGGGCATACAAGTCCTGGGGCCCGTTCACCGTCGCCGGCAAGCTCCGCATCGGGACGTTGCTCTCGAAGGACGTCAGCCCCATCACCGCGCGCTTCTTCTCCGGCGGAGGCACCTTCGACCGGGGGTTCGGGAGCCAGCGGCTGTCGCCGATGCTCGCGGTGCCCAACAACAACGCGCTGCCCACCAACCCCCTGGTCGGGAACTTGGGGAAGCCGCAGCTGCAGGGCACCTACGTTCCGGTGGGCGGCAACGGGCTCTGGGACAGCTCGATCGAGCTCCGCTACAACGTCTGGGGCAACCTCACCATCGCCCTCTTCCTGGACATGGGGTTCGTGAGCATCGGGTCGTTCAACTGGAACGACGTCGGCCCGATGATGACGTACTCGGTGGGGATCGGCCTCCGCTACAAGACGTTCATCGGGCCGATCCGGGTGGATTTCGCCTACCGGTTGAACCATGGCGGTCCGCTGCCCATCATCCCGGATCCAACCAACCCGATCCTCGCAACAGGGAACACCTCGTGCTTCGGTCTCGGGAACGCAAACCCCAGCTACGCGGGTTATCCCGAGGGCCGCTGTGCCCTGACCATCTCCATCGGCGAGGCCTACTGACGTGAGGGAGCAGTCGACCACCCCCGAACAGCCCACCGGCAGCCCCCCCGGCGGCGGTGGTGAGCGTGCGCCGACGCCCCGACGGCGCCGATGGCTGCGCCGGCTGCTCTGGGGCGTCCTGGGGTTGCTCCTGCTCGTCCTCCTCCTCGTCGGCGGCGGGCTGGTCTACGTGCAGACCGGGGCTGGCTCGGCCCGCGTGCTCGCCCTCGGGTTGCGGGCGGCCAACGAGGCTGTCGCCGGCAAGCTCGCCGCCGGCTCGCTGCAGATCCAGGGCGGCCACATCGTGCTGCGGGACGTCACGCTCGAGACGCCGGAGGGAGAGCGGGTGGCCCACGTGGACCTGCTCGAGGTCCGGGTCGGGCTCTTCGCTCTGGTTGGCAAGAGGGTGCACCTCCAGCTCGTCCGCATCGACCACCCGGAGGTCTGGCTCGTCCTCGACGACGAGGGGATGAACCTCACCCGGGCCATCGCCCAGAAGCACCCGAAGCCACCGGAGCCCTCCTCGGGTCCCCTCCCCTTCACCTTCGTCGTGGACGGCGTCACGCTCGATCGCGGTGCGGTGCGCGTGGTGCAGGGCAAGGGCGAGGAGACCCGGCGCGTGGCGCTCACCGGCCTGATGCTCCGGGGCGCTGGCCGCTACGCCGGGCCGACCGGAGCGTTCGACGCCCACCTCGAGGGCCGCAGCGCCGTCTCCGGTCTCCTCGACGGACCCCTGCAGCTCAGCGCGCAGGGAAAGAGCGACGGCAAGGGGCTCGACGCGGCGGTGAACCTCGGCCTCGCGGGGCTCGTCCTGCAGGGCTCGGCCACGCTGCGAGGCAAGGTCCAGCAGGCCCGGCTCGAGCGCCTGCTCGTGCCGCCCGCGGTGGGCCGCGCGCTCACGCCGGCGTGGACCCTCTCGGTGCCGCTGGAGCTGTCGGGCGAGGGCGGCCTGGAGGGCGACCTGGCCCAGGCCGACGTCCGCGGTCGCGCCGGGACGTCCCAGCTCGCGCTGCAGGCGCGCGGGGACGTGCGCGCGGCCACGGTGGAGAAGGGCCACCTCGAGCTGCGCCACGTGAACCTGGCCCAGCTGCTGACCGACGGTCCGGCGAGCGACCTCGCGCTCACCGCGGACGTGCGCGGCGGCGGAAAGAGCCTCGAGACCCTCAGCGGGACGGCCGACCTCCTGGTCCCGGCGAGCGTGGTCCGCAAGACCAGCGTCGGACCCATCTCGCTGCACGCGTCCGCCGAGCGGGGCACGTTCGACATCCGTGAGCTGCGGGCCGTGCTGCCCGGCCTGCGCGTGACCGGCGGCGGCCGCGGCACCACCCGCTCCATCCGCGCGTCGCTCGACGCCGAGGCGACGGACCTCGCGCTGCTCGGGAGGACCTTCGGCAGCCTCTCGGCCTCGCGGTTCCCGCCGATCGCCGGCTCGGGGAAGCTCCACCTCGAGGCCACCGGCCCGCTGCGGCACCCCGGCGTGAGCGCCCAGGGGAAGTTCGAATCGCTGCGGGTGAACGACATCCGCGTCCGCGGGTTCGAGCTCTCGGCGAGCGTTCCCGACGTGGACCGCCCGCTCGATGCGAACGGCCGGGTCGGGGCGCAGGAGCTCCGGATGGCTGGCCGGGTGCTGAAGCCCGTGTCCCTCGCGCTGCTCACGCGGGGCCGGGCGCTGGACCTCCACGCCAGCACCGGCGGGTCGGTCCCGGTCGAGCTGCACCTCGGCGGGACGGTGGACGAGGACCGGCGGGGAATCGAGATGGAGACATTCGGCCTCCGCTACCCCGAGGCGACCTGGAGCATGGAGGAGCCGGCGCACCTGCGCTTCCCGGCCAGCGAGCTCCTGCTCGAGCCGGTCCGGCTCGTCGCGCCGGGGGAGGCCATCCGGCTCGCCGGCTCCAAGCGTGGTGACAAGGTGGACGCGACGCTGGCGCTGGAGACGCTGGACCTGGCAACGCTCCCGCGGGCGGTGCTGCCTCCATCGCTGGCGCTCGCCGGCCGGGTGACGCTCGAGGCCCGGGTCCGGGGAACCCTCGCCGATCCGGCAGTCGCGCTGACGGTCGACGCGGTGGACGTCACCGCCGGGAAGGTGCAGCACCTGTTCGTCAAGGGAAGCGGGGACTGGGCCGCCGGGCGTGCCCGGGCGAAGCTCGACGCGCGCGGGCTCGGGACGGAGCTCACCGCGGACGTGGACGTGCCGGTGGACGCCCTCCGCCGCCGCAAGCACGAGCCAGTGCGGGCGCGGATCTCGATGCCGGCCTTCGACGTGGCGCAGGCGGTGTGCGCGGCGGTACAGACGAAGCTCCTCACGCGGGGGTGCGACGACGACCGCTCCGAGGTGACCGGGAAGGCCGAGCTGGAGCTGGACCTCTCGGGCCACGCCGACGCGCCGGTGCTCCAGGCCACGGCCAGCACCCACGGGCTCCGCTACCGGAAGCTACCCCCCACGGACCTCGCCCTGGTGGTGAACGGGCCGGAGCATGGAAACCTCTCGGTCTCGGCGAAGGGGACGGCGCTCCTCGGCTCCATCGACGTGGAAGGCTCGGTGGGGCGCTCGCTGGCGCAGCTGGTGTCCGACGCGCACCCCGCGCAGGCGCTCGAGTCGGCCGAGCTCCGCGCCCGCGCCCGCATCGCCGGCGTTCAGCTCAAGCCGCTGCACGATGCCGAGCTCGTCCAGGCCACGCTGGAAGGAACGGTCGGGCTCGACGCCGACCTGGCCGGCAGGGTGGACGCGCCCACGGGCGAGCTCACGCTCAGGGCGCAGAAATTCCGGGTACAGCCGATGGACCCCACCGAGGTCACGCTGGCGGTGAAGGCCCATCAGACCATCGACGCCTCGCTCGAGGCGCACGACGACCACGGGGCGCTGGCCAACGTCACGGTGGAAGTGGGCGCCTCGCCGACCAACCTCCAGACCCGCAAGACCTTCGATGACGTCCCCTTCCGGCTGGACGGCAAGTTCGGGCCAGTGGAGCTCGCGCGGCTGCCGGTGGTGGTGGGCGAGGGCCGGCAGGCCCGGCGCCTCCGCGGGACCGTCGACGCCAGCGTCGAGGGGAGGGGCACGCTGCAGGCGCCGGTGCTCACTGCGCAGGCGCGGTCCGCCAATCTCGCGGCCGGTGAGACCCCGCTGGGGAAGGCCGAGTTCACCCTGGACTACCGGGAGGCCCACACCCGCCTCCGGAGCGCGCTCGCGACCATCAACGGAGGCACGCTCGAGCTCGAGGCCTCGACGGACCTGGACCTCTCCTATCCGGCGTCCCGGCGAGGGCTCAAGGCTTCGGCTGCGCCCTTCCAGGCACAGGTCGTGGCCCGGAAGTTCGACCTCGCCTTCCTGACCGGGTTCACCACCGCGGTGCACAAGGTGGGCGGGACACTGGAGATGGACGCCCGCGCGAGCGGGACGCTGGGCCAGCCGCAGGGGCAGGGGAAGCTCGAGTGGAAGGACGGGGTCATCGGGCTCGCGGGGTACGGCGAGTACAAGCAGGTGCACCTGCTCGCCAGCGCGACCAACGACCGCATCTCGGTCGACGATCTCGAGGCGCACACCGACTCCGGCTCGCTGAAGCTGAACGCGCTCGGGACGCGGGGAGGCCCTCTCTGGACGCTCAAGGCGAGCGCGGAGGCGAACGCCTTCCCCGTCTTCACCGACGACCAGCTGGTGGCGACGGTGACCCTCCGGACCGAGGCGACCGGCACCGCCCGGGCGGGGAGCGTGGAGCTCAACAAGGTGCAGATCCCCGAGGCCCACGTGGAGCTGCCGACGCAGACGCGGCGTGACCTCCAGAACCTCCGCCGGCCGGACGACATCGTCCTGCTCCGGAACGGCAAGCCGCTGGACCCGAAGAAGGCGAAGGCGCTCTTTCTGAAGGACCGCGGCGCCGAGGCGGCGATGGGCGGGAGCGGGCCGCCCGAGAAGGAGAGCAAGCCGCTGCAGATCGTGGCGGTGCTCGACGCCCCGAGGAACCTCTGGGTGAAGGGTCAGGACCTCAACGTCGAGCTCGGGCTGAGCCAGGACTTCCGGATCGAGACGGGCGAGGAGACCGAGCTCTTCGGCGAGGTGCGCATCATCCGCGGGCGCCTGGACGTGCTGGGCCGCCGGTTCGACTTCCAGCGGAACAGCGTGGTGCGCTTTGCCGGCAACCCGACCGAGCCGGCGCTGAACGTGACCGCCATCTACAACAACGTGAAGGCGGGGGTGAAGGTGTCGATGCAGGTGCAGGGGGAGTCAGGGAGCATCACGCTCGTGCCGTCCAGCGAGCCGCCGCTCACCGAGTCGGAGATCTACACCTTGCTCGCCACGGGCCGGACCAGCCTGAAGCGCGGGAGCGGGGGCTCCGAGATCGGCTCGGCGCAGGCGGTGTCGGTGCTCGGCTCGCTCGCAGCCGCCCAGCTGAAGGGCGCGGTGAACGACAAGGTGGGCCTCGACGTGCTGTCGATCGAGGCCGGAGACAGCGGGACGCTGCAGGGCGCCACGCTCGAGGCCGGCAAGTACGTGACCGACGACGTGTATCTCGGCTACGTCGGAAAGGTGGGGGCGGATCCCACGAGGTACGAGAACGCCAACGCGTTCCGGCTCGAGTACCAGTTCCTTCCGCGGTGGAGCTTCGAGGCGGTGTACGGCGACGCGAAGTCCGGCTCGGCAGACATCGTCTGGAGCAGGGATTATTGAGTCTTCTGACCATGACCCTGACCGTCCTCGCGCTGGCCGACATCGGCTGGCTCACCAGCAAGCTGCTCCGGGTGACCCTCTCCTCCGCCGAGTGGGTCCTCTGGCTGCTGGTGGCCCTCTCGGTGGCGTCCCTGGCGTTGATGCTGGAGCGGGGACTGTTCTTCCGGGCCCGGCGGCTCCGCAATGCCGAGGAGATCGCCGCCCGGCTGGCGCGCGGTGAGCTGGAGGCGGTCCGGCCGCTGATCGAGGGCCAGGACGCGCTCGAGGCCCGCGTGCTCCGGGCAGGGCTGCAGGCGCTGCCGCAGGGCCCGGCGGTGGTGGAGGAGGTGCTGGCCGGGGCGATGGCCGCCGAGCGCCCGCGCTACGAGCGGTTCCTCTCCTTCCTCGGCACGCTGGGGAGCAACGCCCCGTTCGTGGGGCTCTTCGGAACGGTGCTGGGCATCATCAAGGCGTTCAACGACCTCGGGGCGGTGGCGATCCGTGGCTCGGCGATCCAGCAGACGGTGATGACCGGCATCTCCGAGGCGCTGGTGGCCACGGCGGTGGGCCTGGCGGTCGCGATCCCTGCGGTGGTGGCGTACAACCTCTTCACCCGGACGCTGAAGAACCGGCTGAGCCGCGCCCAGGCGCTGGCCCACGCGCTCGTCGCCGCGGCGAGGAACCCCCGCCCCGAGGCGAGCGCCGGCGCCCGCCCGGTCCGCGGCGTGGTCGAGGGCTGACCGGTGGCGGCTTCCTTCGGGCAGGACGACGACGAGGAGATCACCGGGATCAACGTCACCCCGCTGGTCGACATCGTGCTGGTGCTACTGATCATCTTCATGGTGACGGCGAACTTCATCGTCCGCGAGACGATGGAGGTGGACCTCCCCCGGGCGGCCAACGCCGGGACGACGGTGCAGGGCCTGGTCAACGTGGTGATGGACCGGAACGGGACGCTGTACGTCGACGGGGCGGTGACCGACGAGGCCGGGCTCCGGGCGAAGGTGGCCGAAGGCGTGAAGCAGGATCCCGAGACGCGGGCGATCATCAGCGCCGATCAGTCGCTGCCTTACGGGCGGGTGATGCACCTCATCGACGTGGTGAAGGGCGGCGGCGTCGCCCGGTTCGCCCTGAACATCGAGCGGGACGCACAGGCGGCGTCCCCGCGGCCGTGAACGCGGGCGTCCTCCCGGCGCCGGGGAGCTCCCGGGGCGTCCGGCAGATCGCGCTGTTCCTCGGGATCTCGCTCGCGGTGCACGCCGCATTGCTGCTCTGGCTGTCTCGGATGCCCGCCCCTGTGCCGCCGGAGCGGCGCGTGACCGAGCTGATCGTGGTGGAGGTCGACCGGCCAGCGCCGCCGCCGCCACCGCAGGCGAAGCCCGAGGCCAGGCCGCCGGAGCCTCGGCCGGTGCGGAAGCTCTTCGAGCCCAAGCTCGATCCGCGAAAGCTCTTCCAGCCCCCGCCCAACGACACGCCGCCGCCGGAGACCAAGCCGACCGACCCACCGCCGGTGGTCGTGGGGCTGACGATGCGCTCGACGACGACGGCGGGCACCTTCGATGCGCCGGTGGGCAACACGCTGGCCGGAAAGACGCCGGACAAGGCGGCGGATCCGGCGAACGTCCGCCCCTCGCCGGTGCCGCTCTACGAGCTGGACAGCCAGCCGACGGTCATCGGTGAGGTACGCATCCCCTACCCCGAGGACGCGCGGAGCCGCGGCATCGAAGGCACGGTGGTCTTGTCGGTGCTGGTGGACGAGACCGGGCGCGTCCGGCTGGTGAAGATCATCTCCGGCCCGGGTGGTGGCCTGGACCAGGCCGCGGCGAAGGCGGTGGAGCGCGTCAGGTTCCGGCCGGCGCTGCGCAAGGGCCAGCCGGTCGCGGCGCAGATCACCTACCGCTACACCTTCCTCCTGGACTGACGGGTCTTCCGGGCCGGGGCACGGGGGACAGGCGTCTTGCGCTTCGTTCGCCGGGCGGCCGCGGCACGTGGCTTCGCCTTGGCCGAGGTGGGGCCCCGCTCGAGGGCCGCGGCGTGGGCCTTCCGGACCCACGGCGCGAGGCGGTCCTCGTCATCGTGGAACGACTCGGGGACGAGCACCCACTGCCGGACGACCATGTCGCGATGGCGCCAGGGGTCCGCACCGGGGAGGGCACGCAGCTCGGGAAGCAGCGCGTCGGGGAGGCGGAGACCGATGCGCCCCTCTCGCCAGACCATCGCGAAGATGGCGCCGCTCGCGAGGAAGGCGTCGCAGCCGAACATGCGGCGGGAGGTGACGCGCGGGAGATCGCCGGTGAGGCTCTCCAGCTGGGACCGGAGCTCGAGGAGCAGCGTGCGCATGCGGCGGCGGAGTGTACTCGCTCGGCTTCGACGGACCGCACGGGGCAGCTCGTCCGTTCGCGTCTGACCGGAGTCCTGCAGCGATGCGGTCCGGCCCGCGGTGCGAAGCCCGGATGCCGGGAGCGATGCCGCCCCGGCAGGACGCTGAACCCGCCAGTCCCCGAGCTCCGCACCTCGAAGCAGCTGGCCTCGACTCCTTCCCCCGTCCCGGGCGGCCCGGGCGCGGGGCGGATCCGCGGCCACGTGGCGGTCGAGTTTCGTCCGCGGCGGGCAGCCTGCACCGGGCGTCACTCGACGGACCGGACGGCCGTCTCGTAGAGCAGGAGCCGAGCATGCCCCGACAAACAGGAGACCCGCAGGCCGAGACGGCGCGGACCGCCGCCCGTCAGGTGCTCGGTGACTACCGCGACGGCCTCGTCTCCCTCGAGTCGCTCATCGCCTGGGCGGAGCAGCTCGAGGCCGCCTCTCCGGCCGATCCGTGGCTCCGACGGACCGCGCAGAGCCTCGCCGACCCGCTGCTCTGCCACGAGCGGGCCATGGCCTTCGTCCGGGACCTGCTCGAGGGCTCCCCGGGCGCTCGCTAGTTCGGCGTCGTTCCGCCGTCGGAGGCCGTCGCAGCGGCGGCAGCGGCATCCGGCCGGGTCTTCACCGGGACGGCCAGCTCGGGCCCCCGCTCCCCCGTCTCGACGTCGGTGAAGAACGCGTCGAGCGTCAGCTGCTCGGCGAGCGGGTCGACGTCGTCGAACCACACCTTCGCCTCGAAGTGCTCGCCCGCGCCGAGCACGTGGTCCACCCACCCGGCGTGGCCAGCGTCCGCAGTTCGGGTGCGCGAGACCTCATGGGTCGTCCCGTCGGCGGCGACCAGGCGGAAGTTCTCCTGGCGTAGCCGGACCCGCCGGCTGCCCCGGTTCTCGACGTGGATCATCACCGGTAGCTGCACCGGCCCGGCCTTCTGCGTCACCGGGACGCGGGCGGTGAGCTGCACGTCCTGGTCCTGGCGCTGCGTGACGTTGGCGTTCGCCGGGGGCGGCGCCCTGGTGGTCGTGGTCTGGCCCTCGTACGGACAGCCGGCCAGGAACGCGACGGAGAGCAGGAGGACGGAGAGCAGAGCCGGGAGCACGCGCACCGGCAGCAGATGCGCACGGCGGGAGGAGCCGTCGACCCCCGGTCAGCCAGGCTGCCTGGTCAGACGGGTACGCGCCTCCTGGACCTTCTGGAGCGCCTCGTCGGGGGTCGCGCCGATGGCCGAGAGGTGGCCCATCTTACGCCCCGGCCGGGCCTGGCGCTTGCCGTAGAGGTGAACGCGCACCCCTGAAATCTCGAGCGCCCGGTCGAAGGGCGGCGAGGCGTCCCCCACCCACAGGTCTCCGAGCAGGTTCACGATCGCCGCCGGCCGCACCAGCTCCGTCGACCCGAGCGGTAGATCGCAGACCGAGCGCGTGTGCTGCTCGAACTGGCTCGTCGCGCAGGCGACCTCGGTGGTGTGGAAGGTGTTGTGCGGCCGGGGCGCGAGCTCGTTCACCAGCAGCTCCCCGGCGCGGGTGAGGAAGAACTCGACGGTCAGGAGCCCCTCCACGCCGAGCGCCGCGGCGATGTCGCGGGCGATGGACTCGGCCTGGTTCGCCACCGCGTGCGGCAGCGGCCCGGGGAGCACGCTCCACTCGAGGATGCCCTTGATGTGGTGGTTCAGCGCCGGCGCATAGGTGCGCGCCTCGCCCGAGGGCCGGCGGGCCACCAGCACGCTGAGCTCGGACTCCAGCTCGAGCCCCTTCTCGACCACCACCGGGAGCCCTCCGAGCAGCTCCCAGACGCGCGCGGTGTCGTCCGGCCCGGTGAGGATGTCCTGTCCCCGTCCGTCGTACCCGCCGCGGGTCAACTTCACGTAGCAGCGGCCGCCGAGCGCCTGCGCCGCCTCGCGCAGCCCGGCCTCGGTCTCCGCCTTCCGGTACGGACCCACCGGGAAGCCGCGCTCGGCGAGCCAGTCCTTCTGCCGCGCCCGGTCCTGCACCACGTGGAGCACGCCGGGGCCGGGGCGCATGGGGATGATCTCCTGCACCGCCGTCATCACCTCGATGGAGATCTTCTCGATCTCCACCGTCGCCACATTGCATCGCTGGGCGAGCTCACGCGCCGCCTGCACGTCGTCGAACCCCGCGGTCACGCAGGTCTCGACCAGGAAGCGCGCGGCGCACGAGGGGTCCGGATCGAGCGCGGCCAGGTGGTACCCGAGCGTGCGCGCGGCCATGGCCGTCATCCGGCCGAGCTGCCCGCCGCCGAGGATTCCGATGGTCGCCCCGGGGAGGATGATGCTCACGGGACGGTGCTCTCCAGCGCCTCGCGGGTGCGGGCCGCCCGCCAGGCGCGGAGCCGCTCGCGAACCTCGGGCTTCTCCAGGCCCACGATCTCCGCCGCCAGCAGGGCCGCGTTCGCCGCCCCGGGCTTGCCGATGGCGAGCGTCCCCACCGGGACTCCCTTCGGCATCTGCACGATGGAGAGCAGCGCGTCCACGCCCTGGAGCACCGTCGCCGGCACCGGCACGCCGAGCACCGGGACCAGGGTCTTCGCCGCCACCATCCCCGGAAGATGGGCTGCCCCGCCCGCACCGGCAATGATCGCCCGCAGCCCGCGAGACTCGGCGGTCGACGCGTACTCGAACATCCAGTCGGGTGTCCGGTGCGCGCTCACCACGCGGGCCTCGAAGGGGATGCCCAGCTCGGCCAGGACCTCCGCCGCGGGGGCGAGGGTGGACCAGTCCGATGAGCTCCCCATGATGATGCCCACCAGGGCTGCAGGGGCGTCTGCCATCCGGTGAGTCTAGTTCAGGCCCCGACCTCGCGCTGCACCTGACGCACCGTGTTCTCGATGAGCGACTGGATCTCCCGGAGCCGGCCCTCGGTCTTGGCCTCGAAGCGCAGGACGAGGAGCGGCTGGGTGTTGCTGGCGCGGATGAGGCCCCAGCCGTCGGCGAAGGTCACCCGGACCCCGTCCACGTCGACGATCGAGTGCCCGGCGGCGCGCAGCACCTCGGTCGCGCGGCGCACCATGGCGAACTTCTTCTCCTCCGGGACGTCGAAGCGGATCTCGGGGCTGGCGAAGGTGCGCGGCACGTCGGCGAGCAGGGCGGAGAGCCGGCGCGGCTCGTGGGTGAGGATCTCCAGCAGCCGCGCCGAGCTGTACACCGCATCGTCGAATCCGAAGTAGCGGTGCTTGAAGAAGATGTGGCCGCTCATCTCGCCGGCGAGCTGGGCGTGGGTCTCCTTCATCTTGGCCTTGATCAGGCTGTGGCCTGCCTTCCACATCACCGGCGTGCCACCGCGGGCGGCGATGTCGTCGTAGAGCGTGGACGAGCACTTCACCTCGCCCACGATGGCCGCACCCGGCGCCTCGGCCAGCACCGAGCGGGAGAAGAGGATCATCAGCTGGTCGCCCCAGAGCACCTTGCCCTGGTCGTCGATGACGCCGATGCGGTCGGCATCACCGTCATAGGCGATCCCCACCTCGGCCTTCTCCTTCTTCACCGCGGCGATGAGGTCCTTCAGGTTCTCCAGCATCGTCGGGTCGGGATGGTGGTTCGGGAACCGGGCGTCCATCTCGCAGAACAGGGGCACCACGTCGAAGCCCATGCTCCGGAACAGCGGGACCGCGACCTCGCCGCCGGTGCCGTTCCCGGCGTCGATGACGATCCGCATCCCGGGGCGGCCCACGCGGATGGTCTGCCGGACGAAGTGATCATACGGGGTGACGATGTCGAACGGCGTGGAACGGCCCGGACGCCCCACCTCGAAGTCGCGTGCCTCGATGAGCTGCCGCAGCGCCTGGATCTCGTGGCCGTGGAGGGTCGTCTTGCCGTGGCCGATCTTGAAGCCGTTGTACTCGGGCGGGTTGTGGCTGCCGGTGATCATCGCCAGCCCGTCCACCGGGAGCGTGTTCGCGGCGAAGTAGGTCAGCGGCGTCGGGACGACGCCCACGTCGAGCACGTCGAGCCCGGTGGAGGTGATCCCCGCCACCAGCCGCTCGCGGAAGCGGGTGCTGGACTCGCGGCAGTCGCGGCCCACCACGATGCTCGTCCCGCCCTTCCTGCGGACCACCGTCCCCAGACCCTTCCCCAGCAGCTCCACGACCTCCTCGGTCAGGTCCTGATCGACCAGACCGCGGATGTCGTACTCGCGGAAAATGTGCGCGTTCATCCTCGCCCTCACTCGAACTTTGCCAGCCCTCTGCTGCGCTTCAGCGCCTGCACCACCGCCCGGACGTCCTGGCTCCGGTCACGGGGCACGACCAGCAGCGCGTCCCCCGAGTCCACCACCACCATGTCCTTGAGGCCCACCAGCCCCAGCGGCCGGCCCGACCCCACCACCACGCACCCCGCCGAGTCCACCAGGACCGCGCCCTCCCCCACCACCACGTTCCCGTCGCGGTCGGCGGGCCGGACCTCCGGCAGGGCGGCGAAGCTCCCCACGTCGGACCAGCCGAAGTCGCCAGGGACGACCGCGATGTCCCGCGCCTTCTCCATCACCCCGTAGTCGATCGAGACCGAGGGCGCGGTGGGGAAGTACTTCTTCAGGGCGGCGGCGTGACGGGCGGTCCCCACCGTCGGGGCGATCCGGTCGAGCACCGCGGCGAGCTCGGGCATGTGCCGCTCGATGGCGTCACGCATCGCGCGGGCGGTGAAGACGAAGATGCCCCCGTTCCACAGGTACTCGCCCGAGGCCAGGTAACCGGCCGCGGTGGGGGCGTCGGGCTTCTCCACGAACGCCCGCACCCGCGCCGCGCCACCATCGATGGGCTCGCCGGTCCGGATGTACCCGTATCCCGTCTCGGCCCGGGTGGGCCGGATGCCGATGGTGACCAGCGCGCCGGACCGGGCGACCTCGGCGGCGTGGCGGAGCACCGCCTGGAACCCGGGCACGTCGGCGACGTGGTGGTCCGAGGGGAGCACCGCGAGCACGCCGTCCGGGTCGCGCGCCTGCACGTGGAGCGTGGCCAGACCGATGGCCGGGGCGGTGTTGCGGGCGATGGGCTCGACCAGCACGTTCGCCGCCGGGAGCCGCGGGAGGAGCCGCCGGACCGTCCGGGCGTGCACCGGCCCGCACACGACGTAGGTCCGCCCCGGGGTGACCAGCCCCTTCAGGCGGTTCACCGTCTCGACGATGAGCGGGCGGTTGGTCGCCAGGGCGAGGAACTGCTTGGGCCGTGCCTTCCGCGACAGCGGCCAGAAGCGCGTCCCCGAACCGCCGGCCATCACCACCGGATAGAGCGTCACGCGGGCCTCGTCGCGTTCCAGGCAGGGAGCCCGGCGATCACCGACAGCAGATTGGAGAGGATGCGCGCGGTGGCGCCCCAGATGGTGTGACGGCCAGCGTCATAGAAGTACACGTCGTGCTCGGCTCCCCGGAAGAACCGTTTCTCGGTCCGCCGGAGCCCGGGCACTAGCAGATCCGCGACCGGAACCTCGAGCAGCTCTGCGATTTCCCCGGCGTCGGGGCGCAGCTCGACGGAGGGGTCCAGGAGACCCACGTATGGAACGACCCGGAACTCCGAGGTGGTGGGGATCTCGTCCAGCATCCCCAGCACGTGGACGGCCTGCTGGGGGACGCCCAGCTCCTCCTCCAGCTCGCGGAGCGCGGTGTGCAGCGTGGTCGGATCCTCGGGGTCGCGCACCCCGCCGGGGAACGAGACCTGCCCGGCGTGCCTCCGGAAGTGCGCGGGACGGAGGGTGAAGAGCAGCCGTGGGTCGTCTCCGCGGAGGACGAACGGCGCGAGCACGGCCGAGTCGCGCAGCTCGAGCCCGGGCAGATGCAGGTGCCGACCCGGGTGCTGCTGGAGCGCCTGCGACAGCTGGACGAACCGCGGGTCCATCAACGAGGCACCGGCTCCCTGCGGGCCGCCTCGGCCGGGATCCCGGTCGGGGGAGCGCCGTGCTCGAGCCCGGCGTCCGGACGCAGCCGGCCGGACGTCAGCAATGCGAGGAGCAGCGCGCCGAGCAGGAGGCGGTAGACGACGAACACCATGGTGGTGCGCGTGCGCAGGTACCGGAGCAGTCCCCCGATGGCCAGCATCCCCGAGACGAAGGCCACCGCCGCGGCGACTCCCAGCTCGGCCCCGGTGAACGGAGTCGAGGCGTGCCGGAGGTGCCGGAGCTCGAAGAGACCCGCGGCCGTGGTGGCGGGGATGGAGAGCAGGAAGGAGTAGCGGGCGGCGTCCTCGCGCCGGAGCCCCCGCCACAGCCCGCCGGTCAGGGTGGTGCCCGAGCGGCTGGACCCGGGAACCAGCGCCAGCGCCTGCCAGAGGCCGATGATCCAGCCGTCCTTCCAGGTCATGTCGTCGAGCCGCCGGGAATGACGCGCAGTCCGCTCGGCAGCGGCGAGCACCAGGGCCAGCACGATCATCGAGCCGGCGACCACGTAGAGGGACCGGAGGCTGGTCTCGATGGCGTGCTTGAACAGGAACCCGAGCACCACCACCGGCAGCGTGCCCAGCAGGACGAACCAGGCCAGTCGCGACTCGGTGGTACCGAGCAGGTCCCGCCGCTGGAGCCCGTCCACCCAGGCGCGCAGGAGCTGCACGATGTCCCGCCGGAAGTAGACCAGCACCGCGGCCACGGTCCCGAGCTGGATGATGGCGTCGAACGCTGCGCCGGGGTCCTGCCAGCCGAACAGCTCCGGTGTGATGCGCAGGTGCGCCGTCGAGCTGATGGGCAGGAACTCTGTGATTCCCTGGACCAGGCCGAGGACGACCGCGCGCAGAAGACCCATGGGGGACGGACCTCATGCCAGGCTTTCCCGGGCCCCGGCAAGCGGCCCTGTCCAGCGGGAATGAATGCGGCGGACAGGCCACCCGTCGAAGTACCGAAGGTCTGGCGTACGCCATCGGACCCATGGCCCGCCGGTGGACTCTGCCGTTGCAAGTGTGCAGATCTGGGGCCGTTGAACGACGGGGGAGCGAGGGAGGACGGAGTCATGAGGCAGGCGGCACTGGCCGCAGCGATCGGGCTGCTGGCGGCCTGTTACCCGGGCGGAGCGGAGACCCTGTCGGATCTCGACACCGTCACCACCCAGCACGATCCCAGGGCGGACTACGCGAGCATCCAGACCTACGCGTTGCCGAGCAGCATCGAGGTGACGCCGTCGCCGTACGGTCACCCGCTGACGATCGACCACAGCAACGACACGGCCATTCTCGCGACGGTTGCCGCGAACCTGGACAAGCTCGGCTGGCACCAGGTGGACCCCGCGACGGTCACTCCGGACGTCAACGTGATGGTCGCGGTCACCGCGACCCGCTACCGCGAGTACGTCTCCTACCCGTTCTTCACCTGGTACCCGGGGTGGACCGGCTTCACCGGCTACGACGAGACCTGGGGGGTGTACTACCCGTACGGCGGGGGATACCCGACGGTGATCGATGCGGGCTCGCTTCGCATCGACATGCTGGACACCCGCGCCCCGAACGCGACGACGAAGCAGCTGACCGCAATCTGGACCGCCTCGCTCAACGGCGTGATCGGCGGAAGCACCCAATCGATGCTCGATCGCATCAACGCCGGCATCGACCAGGCGTTCGCCCAGTCCCCGTACCTGTGAGCCAAGCCATGCGCTCCCTGCGATTCCTCCTTGCGGTCTCTCTTCTCCTCTCCTCGGTTGCCCTCGCCCAGAGCCACGTCCGCATCTCGTACGAGATGGCGCAGCCCGAGGGAAACACCGCGCGGTACATCGATCGGTTCAGCAGCCGCGGGGCGCACCTCGATGTCTCGCTCGAGATGACGTACTCCTTCCACTTCGAGCTCTCGGCCGGCCTGAACAGCTTCAACGCGGCGAAGTACGGCGTGCTCACCACCACCACCGGGCAGGACGTCTCCGGCAAGCAGTTCCGCTACCTGAACGCCATCCCTCTGATGGCGGGCTTCGCCTTCCACATCCCGCTCGGCAACGGGAGCCGCTTCTGGGCCGGGTGCAACGCCGGCACGGGCTACTTCGACCGGGTCATCGACCTCGGGCTGTACTCGTACTCGGCCTCGAGCTGGCAGTACGGCATCCAGCCGCACGTGGGCATCGCCATCGGGCTGGGGGACCACTCCGGGACCGCGCTCTTCTTCGACGGGCGGTACAACTACTTCTGGGCCCGGCAGGGCTTTCCGGTCCAGCAGTACTGGTCGTTCGGCGTCGGTCTGCTCTTCGGCGGCTCCGGTAAGAAGTGACCCGGGTCCGCCGGCGGCGATGACGCTCTCCGCCATCGGCCGCGCCGGTCGGGTTCTCGTGGTCAGCGCCGGCGGCGGCGGCTAGCGTCCCCGGCCGCATGGGTCGGGTTCGACGGACCGCAGCGCTGCTCTCCGCCGTGCTCCTCCCGCTCCCTGCGGCGGCGGGAGGATCCGATCTCCCGGAGATCCATTCGCGGGGCAGCCTCCGCGTCCTGGTCGTCGGCGACGAGGACGACCCGCCCATCTCCCGGGACGGCTCGCCGGGCGCCATCGACCGGAGCCTTGCCGAGGACTTCGCACGACGGCAGGGGCTGACCCTGGAGACGGTCTGGGTCGAGCGGCGACACGACATCCTGGAGGAGCTCCTGGCCGGCCGCGGGGACGTGGCCGCCACTGGGCTGGCCATCACCCCCGATCGCGCTGCGCGGGTCGCGTTCACCGACCCGGTCGCCGTCGTGGATGAGCTCCTCATCGGGCGGAAGGGCATGCGCCAGCCCCCGCGCGCCGCCGCCGACCTCGCCAAGCGCACGGTCACCATCCCCAGCGGCTCTGCATTCGAGGCGAGCCTGGTGAAGCTCGAGGTGCCGGGGCTCCGGGTGGAGCAGGTGCTGGGCCCCGTCCAGCAGGCAGATCTGATCGGCCAGGTGAGCCGCGGCGAGCGCGAGCTGGCGGTGGTGGACAGCAACGTCTGGGAGGCA
>JADGQZ010000082.1 GCA_017881345.1 Myxococcaceae bacterium
CAGACCGACTCGGTCTCCCTCGTCGAGCCCGAAGGTCTCGAGCGCTCCTGGTTTCTGCTTGGCGCGGAGCTCGGCAACGGTCTTGGACCTCTCACCCGAGAACGCGAGGGACGAGAGCCAGACGGTCCGCCCGCCCTCCCACGCGGAGAAGGTCTTCCCGTCGTCGTCCCACTGATGGCGCATCTCGCCCGGGAGCAGCATCGACCAGGTCCCGGTTAGCCGGACCCGGACACGGTGACGCAGATACCCGATGCGGCCCGGTGGGTGCCGGGAGGCGCGCCCGGACGTGGGCCGGGTGCTCCTGGACGCCGAGGAGATGGAGGCCCCGCGTGAGGTGCCGAGCCTAGCTTACCGGGTTGGACCGGGAGTCTCAGGGGCGGGGACGGCGGCCCGCCCGCCGGGGACGCCTCGCGGCCTCGGGACCCAGCACCGCCGCCATCCGCGCCACCGCCGGACGGGCCAGCCGGTCCGCGGCCCGGGCCAGCACCCGCTGCTGCAGCGCGAGGTAGATGGGGAGGACATCGCCCGGCAGCGCGCGCACGTGGGCCTGGACGACCTCGGCATCACCCCGGACCACTGGACCGGTGAGCGCCGCGACCGTGCCTCGGGCCTCGGCTCCCGAGAGAGCCGAGCCCATCAGCGCGACCAGCGCCACGAGCGCGTCACGCTCGGCGACGCCGGCCTCGCGCCAGGCCGCCACCGCCGCGTCGAGCAAGGAGACCAGCCCACTCGCCGCCAGCGCCGCCCCCGCGTGGTACGCCGCGCGCCCGTCCTCGGGCACCCGGAGTGGCCGCAGCCCGAGCGCCCCGGCGAGACGGCCGAGCAGCGGCGCCAGCATCCGGGATCGCGTGGCGATGGCGACCGAGTGCCCCGACAGGGGCGTCTCGGGCCCGGTCACCGACACCAGAGGATGGAAGGAGCCGGTGGGGCGTCCGGCGGCCGCGGGCTGGAGCACCTCGAGCGTCAGGGCTCCCGCGCAGTGGACGAGCCCGGTCGAGGGTCCGAGCATGGGCGCGACCGCCCTGGCGACCGGGACGACGGCTCCATCCGGCACCGTCAGGAGACACAGCTCGGCGCGGGACATCGCCGCCGCGTCTGCTTCAGGCAAGGCCAGCCGCTTCGCCTGGCGTCGTCCCGCCGGGGACTGGGTCCGGACCGTCACCGGCCATCCGGCCTTCACCAGCTGGACCGCGACGGCGCTGCCCAGCCGGCCCACGCCGACCACCAGCACGCGCGGCCGCCGGGCGCTGGTCGTCGCCACGGCCTAGCCCGAGGTGTCGCCGAAGCGGATGCGCCCGTTCACCACGCGCACCCGTACCCGGCTTCCGGTGGCCACCTTGCCGGCCAGGATGTGCTCGGCCAGGGGCGCCTCGATGCAGCGCTGCACCACCTGGCGAACCGGGCGGGCGCCGAGGAGCGGCTCCATCTCCTCGTCGTCGAGCAGCACGTCCACCACGTCGTCGCCGGCGGCGAAGGCGATGCCGCGCTCCTCGGCCAGGCGGCGGCTGCTCTCCTGGAGGAGCATCCGGGCGATGGTCCGGAGCTCCTCGCGGCCGAGCCCGCCGAAGACCAGCCGCTCGTCGATGCGATTCCACAGCTCGGGCGGGAGCGCCCGTCGCGCCTCGGTGAGAGCGGCCGCTGCGCCGCCCTCGTCCGCCGAGTCCGCGCCGAAGCCCACCCGGGCCCGGGTCCGTCCGAACGCCTCGGCCCCCAGGTTGGAGGTGAGCACCACCACCGTGCTCGAGAAGTCGACCTGACGGCCCTTGCCGTCGGTGAGGCGGCCCTCCTCGAGCAGCTGGAGGAGCAGCATCAGCACGTCCCGGTGCGCCTTCTCCACCTCGTCCAGCAGCACCACCGCGCTCGGCCGTCGCCGCACGGCCTCGGTGAGCTGGCCGCCGTCCTGGTATCCGACATACCCAGCCGGTGCGCCGATGAGGCGGGAGGTGGCGTGCGACTCGGACAGCTCGCTCATGTCGAGCCGGATGAGCGCATCGCGCGTCCCGAAGAGCACGTCGGCCAGGGCGCGGGCGAGCTCGGTCTTGCCGACCCCCGTCGGTCCGAGGAAGAGGAAGCTCCCCAGCGGACGGCGGCTGGCGAAGCCGGCGTAGTTGCGCCGGAGCACCCGGGCCACGCGCTCCACGGCGCCGGCATGGCCCACGACGCGCGCCCCCAGCTCCTCCTCGAGCCGGAGCAGCCGTGCGGCGTCGCCGGTCAGGAGCCGCTCCACCGGGAGCCCGGCGATGCGCGCCACCACCTCGGCCACGTCCCTGACCTCGACCCGCTCCCGTCCGGCGCGGGCACAGCGCGATCCGGCGAGGTCGAGGAGCGACACCGCCTTGTCCGGATTGTGCCGGTCGGTCACGTACCGGGCGGCGAGCGACGCCGCCGCCTCGACGGCCGGCCGGGCGTAGCGCACCCGGTGGTGCTCTTCGTAGCGGGCGAGCAGCCCGGAGAGGATCTCCACCGTCTCGGCCACCGTCGGCTCTCGCACCACCACCGCAGTGAAGCGTCGCTCCAGCGCCGCGTCGGCCTGGATGAAGCGCCGGAACTCGTCGTGGGTCGTCGCCCCGATGCACGGGAACTCGCCGCGGGCCAGCGCGCCCTTCAGCTCGTTGGCCGCGTCCTGTGCCCCCTCGCCAGTGGACCCGGCGCCCACCAGGGTGTGGATCTCGTCGAGGAAGACCACCAGCCGGCCGCCTGCGCGGCGCATCTCGTCCTTGAGGCCGTTCAGCCGCTCCGAGAGGGAGCCGCGGAGCGACGTGCCGGCCAGGAGGTCGGCCGTCGAAAGCTCCACGATGATCCGCTTCCCCAGCTCGCCCGGGGCCGAGAGCAGCCGCTGTGCCACGCCCTCGACCACCGCGGTCTTGCCCACCCCCGGCTCGCCCACGAGACAGGGGTTGTTGGTGCGGCGCTTGCCGAGGACGTCGAGGACCTCCTCCATCTCGCGGGCCCGCCCGATGACCGGGTCGAGCCGTCCCTCGCGGGCCAGGGCGGTGAGGTTCCGCCCGAGCTGGGCCAGGAGCGGGAAGTCGGCCGGGTCCAGCTCCCAGGGGAGTGCCTCGCCCGGGCCGACGACGCGCAGGACGGGTGCTGGTGCCGGGGCCGGAAACGGAGCCGGGTGGGGCGCAGGCAGCGTGGCCAGCAGCGCCTCCGCGTCACCGTCCACCAGGGCGCGGGGTGAACCCTCTTGCAGGAGCGCCACGGTCGTCGGGGCTCGTGGGGGGACAGGGACCGGCGCGGGCCGGGCGGGGACCCGGGCATCCCGGGGCCCGAACTTGCGAGGCATCCGCCCGCTCAGGAAGTACGACAGGGCGGTGTTGCGCACCGCGGTGAGGTCGAGCCCGGTGCCGGCGAGCAGCTCGTGTCCGGAGCACCGCAGCCGGGTGACGGCGATGAGGAGATGGAGGCAGTCCGCCTCGCGTGAGCCACAGGCACGGGCGATTTCCCGGGCCCGCTCCCGGAGCTCGCGGAGCGTGCCGTCGGGCTCGATGGGGGCCGCCTTCAGCAGGCCGAGGAGGCGATCCTCGTCCACCCCCCGTTCCTTGAGGAGCCGCTGGCCCGGGTTGTCCACCGTGAAGAGCGCGAGGACGGCGTGCGCCGTCGTGGGCTTCTGCGAGACGCTCTGGGCGATGTCGTCCGCCTCCGAGAGCACCAGAGCCAAGTCGCTGCTTTCGACCATGCCCTCCCCGGACCCTCCGAGCGGACTGCGGTGGATCCTTGAACACCTACCCCCGGGCGTGAGACGCGGCAAATAAACTGCTACAGGCCCGAAGCTCGGGGATGTTCAAGGGGGGTAGGCCACTGTCGGAACCCCTCGCAATCGCGTCCCCGAGCCGCCGTAAAGCAGGCACTCCCGATGACCGCGCTCACTCTTTCCCGAACGCTGACCGACCCCG
>JADGQZ010000083.1 GCA_017881345.1 Myxococcaceae bacterium
CGGGCGGGACGGGCGTGGTCGACTACAAGAGCAGCAAGCGCCGTGACCGCGCGCGGGCCGAGCTGCTGGTGACCGACTTCCAGCTGCCGCTCTACCTGCTCGCGCTCCGGGCGCGGGGAGAGCGTCCGCCGTTCCGCGCCGGGTGGCTCTCGCTGAAGACGCTGGAGCTGCTCCCGCTGGAAGGCGATCTCACCGGCCCGCTGGATGCCTTCCTCGCCACCGACGCCGCCGGGCGCGCGGCCACCGCCGGACCGAACCTCGCCGCCGCGGTGCACGGCGTGCTCGCCGAACCGCGGGAGGGCCTCTTCCCGGTCCGCCCGCGCAACTGCGGCTTCTGTCCGCTGGGCTCGGTGTGCCGCATCTCCGAGCGCCGCGCGCCGCAGGGGGGCGAGGGATGAGCGCGCCCCGCCCCAGCGCCTGCGTGTTCGCCGGCGCGGGCACCGGCAAGACGCACGGGCTCGTCACCGAGTGCCTGCGGCTCCTTGGCGGGGCGGACCGCGAAGAGCCGCTGCCGCCGGCGAAGCTGTGCCTGCTCACCTTCACCGAGAAGGCGGCCGCCGAGATGCGGGGCCGGCTCGCGGCGCGGGTGGCGGCGCTGGCGGCGGGCGAGGCGTCCGAGCCGGAGCTGGTGGCCGCGTTCGCCGCGGCGGGGCGGCCCGTGCCCCCGGCCTCGGAGTGGCGGCGCGTCCAGGCCCGGCTCTCGGGAACGACCATCGCCACCTTCCACGGCTTCTGCGCCAGCCTGCTCCGCCGGGCGCCGGCGGGGACGGGGACGCCCGCGGACTTCGTGCTCCTCGACGAGGAAGAGTCGCTCGACCTGCTCGAGGAGCTCGCCGAGCGGCTGGTGCTCGAGCACCTCGAGGCAGAGGACGCGTCGGTCGAGGCGCTGTGCACCGACCTCGACCTCCGCGGTCTGCGCCGGAGCGGGCTCGTCGAGCTGCTCGTCGATCAGGCCCGGCGAGTGCGCGACCACGGGCACGCGCCCGGCGGCCTCGTCGTCACCACCACCGAGGACGTCGCGCGCGCGCTGGCCGACACCGGCGCCCGGGCGCGCACCCTGGTGGAGGACGCGCTCGTCCGGGCCCGGGCGGAGAGTGCCGAGTGCGAGCCGGTCCTGGCCGCCATCGCCGACCTGCTCGTGGGCTGGGGGCCGGACACCGCGCTCGAGCGCGCGGCGCGGCTCGCGGACCTCCGGGACGCCCTCCCGGGCCGCGGGGGCAAGAACGGCCTCGGCACCGCGGTCCGCGCGGTGCGCGACGCGCTGTCCGGCGGCGACTCGCCGCTCGGCGCCGCCGCGCTCCTGCTCGCCCGGCCGCACGAGGAGACCTGGCGGGCGCTGCTGGTGGAGCTGGAGGCGCGGCAGCGTGCGGCGTTCGACGAGGCAGGGGTGCTCGACTTCTCCGAGCTCCTCATCCGGGCGAGGGACCTGCTCGCCTCCGACGCCGGGGTGCGCACGCGCGAGCAGGCACGGATCGGCGCGCTGCTCCTCGACGAGTTCCAGGACACCAACTTGCTCCAGCTGGAGCTCACGTTTCTGCTGGCCGAGGCGCGGGAGGGAGCGCCCCGCGCCCTCGGAGCCGGCGGCCCGCGTGCGCTCCCGCTCGAGCCCGGGCTCCTCTGCGCGGTGGGGGACCGCAAGCAGTCCATCTACGATTTCCGCGGGGCGGACGTGGAGGTGTTCGAGGAGCTCGCCCGGGCGGTCGAGACGGGTGGGGGTGAGCGCCGCTTCCTGCGGGTGAGCCGGCGCGCCCAGCCCGCGCTGGTGGCGGCGCTGAACGGCGTGCTGGGTCCGGTGCTCGGCCAGACACCGTCCGCGCCGTGGGAGGTGCCGTTCCGCCCCGGGGAGGACGACCTCGAGCCCTGGCGCCCGCAGCTCGGGCCGCCGGTCTGCGTGGAGCGGCTGGTCGCGCTGGCGCCGGAGGACCGGGTCGAGGCGCGGCGGCGAGCCGAGGCGGACCTGCTCGCCCGGCGTCTGGCGCATCTGCTGTCGCCGGACTCGGGCCTCCGCATCCCGGAGGGGAGCGCGCTCCGGCCGGCGCGCGGCGGCGACGTGGCCATCCTGCTCCGCTCGTTCGTCGAGGTGGGTCACTACACCGACGCGCTCGCCCGGTACCACGTGCCCCACCGGGTGCTGCGTGGGCGGGGCATCTATGGCTCGCCCGAGGTCCGCGACGTGGCGGCGCTGCTCGGGCTCCTCACCGACCCGCGGAACCCGCTGCACCTGGCGGCGTTCCTCCGCGGGCCCGCCGTCGGGCTGTCGGACGCGACGCTGGTCCGGCTCGCGCTCCCGCACGACAAGCTCGACGCCCGGGTGCTCGCCGGCAGCCTGCCCGCCGAGGCGCTGGCCGGTGAGCCCGAGCGGTGGCGCCGCTTCCTCGACGTGGCCCGGCGGCTGCGCGCCGGGATCGATCGGCGGAGCCTGGTGGATCTGCTCGAGGACGCCTGGGAGGCGCTCGGGACGCGGACCGTCCTCGCCGCGTCGCCCCACGGTGAGGAGCAGCTCGGAAACCTGGAGGTGGTCCGGCAGCTGGCGGCGCGGTGGGACGTGCGCGGGAGGTCGGATCCGGCTGCCTTCGCGCGGCGGCTGCTCGCCCTGGCCGACCGGGACCCTCGCATCGGGCTCGAGGAGGTGGAGGACGCCCGGACCGGCCCGGCAGTCCAGCTGCTCACGGTCCACGCCGCCAAGGGCCTGGAGTGGCCGGTGGTGTGCATCGCCGACCTGGGCGCGAGCCGTCCGCCCTCGACGGGCCGGCTCCTGGTGGATCCCCGGAACGGCCTCGCCTTCCGCCCGACGGTCCCCTGGAGCGCGGAGGCGCATCTGACTCCTCGCTCGGTGGCGCTGTCGGACGTCCTCGCGAGCCGGGAGCTGGCGGAGAACCGCCGCGTCCTCTACGTGGCGATGACCCGGGCCCGAGATCACCTCGTCCTCTCCGGCATCCCGGGCAGAGGAGGGCCACGCGCATGGTGCGCCTGGGTCGACCCGGTGCTGGACACGCCCGACGTCCGCCCGCGCGTCCGTCGCGTCGATGATGCGGCGTTTCCCCCGCTTCCTCCCGCGCCGGTGGCCAACCCACCGGAGATCGATCCGTCGCGCACCCGTTCGGCGCTCCGGCGGCTCGAGCCGGTCCGGGTGCGCCCGGGCGTCACCGAGGTCCCGCTGGACGCGCTCGTGCCGCTCGACGGATGTACGCGCCGCTTCCAGCTCCGGTTCCTCGAGGGCCACCGCGAGCCGGGGGCGGGCGCCGTGGGCATGCCGCTCGGCCCGAGGCACCGGGATGGACGGCTCGACGGTGTGCGCCGGCTCCTCGCGACGCTTCCCCGCGAGGCATGGGCCGCCGGGTTGCCCGAGGCTGTGCTCGCCGCCGCCGCCGGGAGGAGCGGGCTGACGCTCGCCGAGGCCGAGGCGCTGCGGCTGGTCGCGCCGCTCCGGCGCCTCGGGCAGGCGCTCCGGCCGTTCGCCGACGGGTTCGTCTGGTCGGCGGCGGTGCCGTTCCGGGTGGAGCTGGGCGCCTGCGCGGTGGACGGCGCGCTCGATCTGCTCCTCTCCGGAGACCGCGGGGACGCCGCCGTCCTGTGCACGCCGGGAGTGCGCGGCGAGCCGGGAGGGGCGGCGGCCGTGCTGCTCGAGGCGCTCCGGAGGAAGGCAGGCCCGGATCGCCAGGTTCGCGTGGCGATCTTCCCGCTCGACGGGGACGAGGTGAAGCTCCGCTGGGTGTCCGAGCCGCCGGTGGAGCTCGAGGCGCTGACCGGCCGCCTCGACGCGGCGCTGGCCGTTGGCCAGACGCTCGCCGCGGCACTGGATCGTCCGGCCTGCGAGGCGCTCGGCTGCGGATTCGTCGCCCGTTGTCACCCGTCGGGGCGCGGGCTATAGGCCCGGGTCCGACCATGCCGAACGTCGTGGTGGTAGGTGCCCAGTGGGGCGACGAAGGAAAGGGCAAGGTCGTCGACCTGCTCACCCAGCACGCCCAGGTGGTGGTGCGGTTCCAGGGCGGGAACAACGCCGGGCATACCCTGGTGGTGGGGGGCGAGAAGACGATCCTCACCCTCATCCCGAGCGGCATCCTCCACGCCGGGAAGACCTGCGTGATCGGCAACGGGGTGGTGCTGGATCCCTCGGTGCTGGTGGCGGAGATCGATGCGCTTCGGGCGCGCGGCGTCATCCGCTCCGAGGCGCAGCTCATCGTCTCCGAGTCCGCGCACGTCATCTTCCCCTGGCACAAGCACCTCGATGCCCTACGAGAGAAGGCCCGTGGCGCCTCGCCGATCGGCACGACCGGCCGTGGCATCGGGCCGGCATACGAGGACAAGGTGGCCCGCCGGGGCATCCGGGTCCGCGACCTGCTCGATGCCGGCCGCCTCCAGCGGAAGGTGGAGGAGCGCCTCACCGCGGCGCTGGACGAGCTCCGGGTCCTCGCCGGGCGCGCCGAGACCGAGCTTCCTCCGCTCGACGCCGCGACCATCGCGCGTGAGTACGCCGCGTTCGGCGTCCGGCTGCGGCCGCACGTGCGGGACGCCTCGCTCTACCTGCACGGGGAAGCCCGGGCCGGGGCGCGCATCCTCTTCGAGGGCGCGCAGGGGACCCTGCTCGACGTCGACCATGGAACCTACCCGTTCGTGACCAGCAGCAACTGCGTTGCCGGGAACGCCGCCGTGGGCTCGGGCCTCGGGCCGACCGCGATCGACCGGGTGGTGGGCATCAGCAAGGCGTACACCACGCGCGTCGGTGGCGGTCCGTTCCCGACCGAGCTGAAGGACGCGGTGGGCGAGCGGCTGCGGAAGATCGGCGACGAGTTCGGCTCCGTCACCGGGCGGCCGCGCCGCTGCGGATGGCTCGATGGCGTCGTGCTGCGCTACGCCGCGCGGGTGAACGGGCTGTCGGGGCTCGCCCTCACCAAGCTCGACGTGCTCTCGGGGCTCGAGAAGCTCCAGCTGTGCACGGCGTACGCGCTCGGCGGGGCAGAGACGAAGGACTTCCCGTCCGACATCGACGACCTCGCGCAGGTCTCTCCGGTCTACGAGACGCTCGAGGGCTGGGAGGAGCGCCTGGCCGGGGCCAGGACCTTCGACCAGCTTCCCGCCGCGGCCCGCGCCTACGTCCGGCGGGTGGAAGAGGTCGCCGGCGTCCCGGTGGTCTGCATCTCGGTCGGCGCGGAGCGGGGCGAGACCATCCTCCTGAACAATCCCTTCGAGCAGCCGACCCGGGACTGATCGACAGGTTCTCTGCGTCGCGCGAGAGGCGTATGAGGGGTCCAGTGTCGAGCCGCGGCGTCCACAAGGCTCAGGAGCGGGTGCAGGCATGAGACAGGCCACCGAGATCGGTTCGGCGCAGGACTGGCGAGGCGAGGTCCGCCGGCTGTTCGACCTGCAGGCTGCTGCGCGCTGGACGGTGTCGCGCTCGAGCGCCGCGGAACGGCGCAAGAAGCTCCAGAGGCTCAAGGCGGCGTTCGAGAAGCACCGGGGCGCGGTCGCCGAGGGCATCCGGCGCGACTTCGGCCGCTCCGCCGAGGAGTCGGAGTTCATCGAGTTCCACCCCACCTTCGAGGAGATCAATCACGCCATCGCCCACATCGGGGAGTGGATGCGACCGGAGCCGGTGGAGGCGACGCTCTTGCTCGCCGACACCGCGAGCGAGATCCGCTGGGAGGCAAAGGGGCAGGTGCTCGTGCTCTCGCCCTGGAACTACCCCGCGTACCTCATCCTCGGGCCGCTGGTGGGCGCCATCGCCGCGGGCAACGTGGTCATCATCAAGCCCTCGGAGAAGGTCCCGGAGAGCAACCGTGCCCTCCGGGCGCTCCTGGCGGACGCGTTCCCCGAGAACGAGGTGGCGATGATCGAGGGCGAGGCGCCCGTCGCCGAGGCGCTGCTCGACCTGCCGTTCGACCACGTGTTCTTCACCGGCAGCACCCGTATAGGGAAGCTGGTGATGGCCGCGGCGGCGAAGCACCTCGCCTCGGTGACGCTCGAGCTCGGCGGCAAGTCGCCGGCCATCGTCGCGCCCGATGCCCACCTCCTGCGCGCCGCGCACTCCATCGCCTGGGGCAAGTTCGTCAACGCCGGTCAGACCTGCGTGGCGCCGGACTATGTCCTGGTCCCGGAAGGGCAACGGCAGGCCATGGTCGACGGGCTCCGCGGCGCCCTCGAGCGAAGCTACGGGCCCGAGTCTGGCTGGGCGGCGAACCCCGAGTTCGCGCGGCTGGTCGACCCCGGTGCGTTCGGCCGGGTGAAGGGCCTGCTCGACGACGCGGTCCAGCGCGGCGCGAAGGTGGTACTGGGCGGGACCTCCAATCCGGCGGAACGCTACCTCGCGCCCACGGTCCTGGTGGACGTCCCGCCCGACGCGCCGGTGCTCCAGGAGGAGATCTTCGGACCGGTGCTCCCGGTGGTCACCTACCGCACGCTCGAGGACGCGCTGGCCTACGTCCGGAGCCGCCCCAAGCCGCTCGCCCTGTACGTCTTCTCGAAGTCGGGAAGCGCGGTGAACGAGACCCTCGCCGGGACCAGCTCGGGCGGAGTCCTGGTCAACAACACGCTCCTCCACCTCGCCAACCCCGCGCTCCCCTTCGGCGGCATCGGCCCGAGCGGGATTGGCAACTACCACGGGCGCGCCGGGTTCAGGACCTTCAGCCACGAGCGGGCGGTGATGCGGCAGCAGGGCAACCCGATGGCCCGGCTGCTCGCGCCTCCGTACGGTGCGCGGATGAACCGGATGGTCGCCCGGCTCGCGCGATGGCTGGAGTGACCGGCCCGCGCCCCATGCCCGAGGCCTTCGTCATCGATGCGGTCCGGACTCCCCGCGGGAAGCGAAAGGGGAGCCTGGCCGGAGTTCACGCCGTCGACCTGGCGGCGCACGTGCTCGGTGCAGCCCTCGAGCGCAGCGGCGTGCCCGCCGAGAGGGTGGAGGACGTGGTCCTCGGCTGCGTCACGCAGATCGGCGAGCAGGCGTTCGACGTGGCCCGGGGCGCGGTGCTCGCCGCCGGCTTCCCCATCTCCGTCCCGGGCAAGACGGTGAACCGGCTCTGCGGGAGCGGGCTCACCGCGGTGTCCGACGTCGCGCAGGGCATCCTCGCGGGGCAGATCCACCTCGGCATCGGTGGCGGCGTGGAGTCGATGACCCGGATGCCGATGGGCTCCGACGCCGGATTCGGCGACGGCCCGACCTCGCCGCGGCTGGCCGAGCGCTTTCCGGACCTGACCCACCAGGGCATCTCCGCCGAGCGCATCGCCCGGAAGTGGTCTCTGTCGCGCGGGCAGCTGGACGAGTTCGCCGCGGCCTCGCAGGACAAGGCCGTCGCCGCGCGCGCCGCCGGATGGTTCAGGCAGGAGATCGCCCCCGTCCCGGTGAAGGACGCCGAGGGGATGACGCGCCTCTTCGCCGACGACGAGCACCCGCGGCCGGGTACCACCGTCGAGTCGCTGGCGGCGCTGAGGCCGAGCTTCCAGGAGGACGGCGTCATCCACGCCGGGAACGCCTCGGGAATCGTCGATGGCGCCGCCGCGGTGGTCGTCGCCTCGGGGGAGTCGGTGCGCGCGCTCGGGCTCCGCCCGCGGGCCCGCATCGTCACCACGGCCGTCGTCGGCTCCGACCCGGTCCTGATGCTCACCGGGCCCATCCCCTCCAGCAGGCTCGCCCTCGAGCGCGCCGGATGGACGGCGGACGACGTGGACCTGTGGGAGATCAACGAGGCCTTCGCCCCGGTGCCCATCGTCGTCGGCCAGGAGCTCGGCATTCCCCTGGACCGCATCAACGTGCAGGGAGGGGCCATTGCGCTCGGCCATCCGCTCGGCGCGACCGGGGCGATGCTCCTCGCGACGCTCCTCGGGGCACTGGAGCGGCGCTCGCTTCGCCGGGGGGCGGTCACGCTCTGCATCGGTTACGGGATGGGCATCACCATGCTGATCGAGCGGGTGGACGCAGGTGCCCGGGGGTGAGCTTCGCACCGGAGCCGACACCGACCCCGGGTCGCATGGCACGCGCCGGTGGGAGGCACTAGCCTAGAGACGTGGATCCTCGCCCGGCTCAAGCGCCCGAGGTCTTCAGGCCCCGGCCCGTGCTCGCGGCGGCGATGGGAACCGCCGCGCTGCTGTGGCTCTTCGTCCTCGTCTACCTGATGCAGTTCGAGGGCGTTCCGGCCAAGACCTTCGTGTCGGCCATCTTCTTCGTCGTGTTCTTCGGCGTGTCGCTCACCTACTACGCGCGGACCGCCATCGTGGTCGACGGGGGTGGGGTGACCTACCGGGGCCTGGTCCGGACCGACTACTTCGCCTTCCGGGACATCCTGAAGGTCGACATCCTTCCCGGACCGGTCACCGTGTACGCCGTGCGCGGCCGGGGTCGGGGAATGCACTTCACGAGCTTCTTCACCCAGCACCGCCGTCTGATGGAGCTCCTGGTGGAGCGGGCGGGGCTGTCTCCGATGCGGTGAGCGGCGGCTCCACGTCGGGCGCCCGGTAGTGCAGCAGCGATCGGCCGACCTCGAGGAGGTCTCCGTCGGTGAGCAGGACGCCTCTCCGCGCCCGGAGCCACCGTCCGTTGCATCGCGCCCGGTTGCGCCCGCCGACGTCCCGGACCCGGTGCGCGCCGCCCTCCCCGACGAGCTGGAGGTGCCGGCGCGAGACCGCACCGTCGGCGAGCTGCACCGCGCAGCCCGGGAGCCGGCCGACCTCCGTCACCGGGCCGAGCAGGGGAAACACCCTCCCGGCGTCCCGGCCCGCCACGCATGCCAGCAGGGGGCCGACGGAGAGAGCGGCGCCCCCTGGCGCGAGCAGCGAGCGGACGAGAGCCACGGTGGCGGGCACCTCGACGGCAGCCTCCACCCAGAGGCATGCCTGCGCGGAGAGCTGGACGCGCTCCCCTGGAAGGAGCCAGCGGCGGAGGTCCGGGGCGAGCACCGCGCGCCCGACCGGACACGGCGCGGTGCAACGGAGCCAGACGCGATCCTCGGTGAGGTCGAGCTCGAGCAGCCGGGGCAGAAGCCCAGGGAAGCGGACGCCGTCGTCCGTGCCCCCGCCCACCGTCCAGGTCCCCGCCTGGAGCTCCAGGTCCGACCGCAGCCCTCCAGCCTCGAACCGGACGTGCACGGACGGCCGGGTGGGCAATCGACGTGCCAGCACCAGGGCCGCAGCGAGTAGGGTGCGGCCCCGTGCGTGCTCCTCGCTCGGCACTGTTGCTCGTCTGTCTCGGCCTCCTCGCGAGCGCATGCCGCGACGAGCAGGCCGGCCCCCGTCCGCGCGCGCGGGCGCCGGCGTCCGCGCCGGCGGAGGGAGCGACGACCGGGGCGACCGGCGGAACCTGGGGCGGTGGCGCCATCAAGTACCTCGGCACGCGGGTCGAGCGCGGGCGCGACGAGCGTGGGCAGGACGCGGTGCGGCTGACCCACCGCTTCGAGGCCACCCGGTCGCTGCCTCCGGGCTGGCAGATCTTCGTCCACCTGGTGGATGCGCGGACCGGACAGATGGTGGCCAACGGCGACCACCCGCCGCCGGCTCCGCTCGAGCAGTGGCCGGTGGGTCAGCCGGTGCAGGACGTGCAGATCATCCCCATTCCGCCCGGGGCACCCGAGATGCAGGTGCTGCTCGGGTTCTGGCACGACGATCAGCGGCTCCCGGTGGATCAGGCCGCGGCGCAGGACGGACAGCAGCGGATGCGCGGACCGGTCATCGGCAGCGGACCTCCCGCCCCCCCGCCGGTGCCCGAGGCGCACGTCCGGCGCGCGGCCCGCGCCCCGAAGATCGACGGCGTGCTCGACGACGAGGCATGGAAGAGCGCGACCCCGCTCACGCTGGTGGACAGCCTCGATGGCCGGCCCACGCAGTTCCGCACCACGGCGCGGATGGTCTGGGACGACGAGGCGCTCTACGTCGCCTTCGACTGCGAGGATCCGGACGTCTGGGGGACGTTCAAGAACCGCGACGACCCGCTCTACACGCAGGAGGTGGTGGAGATCTTCATCGACGCGGATGCCGACGGGCGCACCTACGACGAGATCGAGGTCAGTCCGCACAACGTCGTCTTCGACGCCTACTTCCCCGCGCGCCGGCAGGGCATGGACACCTCCTGGGACTCGGGCCTGCAGAGCGCGGTGAAGGTGAACGGCACCCTCGACGACGCGAACGACCGGGACCAGGGCTGGACCGTCGAGATGCGCATCCCCTTCGCCCGACTGCACGCCGTTCCGCACCTGCCGCCGAAGGTCGGGGACCGGTGGCGATTCAACCTCTACCGGCTCGAGCTCCCCGACCGGAAGAACGCCCAGGGCCAGGCCTTCTCGCCCCTGTTCGTCGGCGACTTCCATGCGGTGGACCGCTTCGCGTGGCTGGTGTTCGACCGCTGAGACCTCAGCCGGTGCGGAAGTCCCAGCGGCTCTCCGCCTCGCTCGGGGCGCGCGGGTCGCCGAGGAAGTGCAGGTATCCCTGGAGCTCGAGCGTGTCGACCACCGACTCGGCCTCGAGCTGGCTGAAGCCGTGCAGGTCCACCAGCGCGTCGCGCATCTTGGCCTTTCCGCGCAGGTACCCCACCGGCTCGCCCGGCCCGAGCGCGCGGTGGAGGTCCGTGCTCAGCGCCGCAAGATCGAGATCCTCGGGAGTCATCCGCCGGACGGTGCACCTTCGGTCTCGGCCGCGGCAAGGGGGCGGGCAACGAGCCGACCGCTCCTTCCGCGGAACGTCCTCCAGCGGACTGCGCTCGGATCCAGCGTGACCTCGATGGCCCCGTCGACATCGGTCCGCAGCACCTCGGCCCCGCTCGCCCTCCAGCGCTCCACCACCTCCGGGGCAGGGAGACCGAAGCGGTTTCCGCGCCCATCGGAGAAGAGCGCCAGCCAGGCGCGGCTGGTCGAGACCAGGCGCGGGGTGCTCGACGTCCGCGAGCCGTGGTGGGGCACCTTCACCACCGTGCTCTCGACCGGCGGGAGGGCCTCCTCCGCCCGTGCACCTGCATCGCCCGGCAGGAGCACCGAGCGCCCGACGGCCGAGAGGTGGAGGAAGAGGCTCCGGTCGTTCACCGTCCGGAGCCAGGGCGCGTCGGCCGGAGGTGAGAGCACCCGGACCACCGCCCCGCCCAGACGGCGGACATCTCCGGCCGCGAGCCACTCGACGCGCGCTCCACCGGCGGCGGCGAGGACGGCGTCGACCAGCGGACCGCGCTCGATGTCGGCGGGCAGCCAGAGCCGCTCGGTGGGCACCTCGCGGAGCACGCTCAGCAGGCCCAGCGCGTGGTCCGGGTGGGGATGCGACAGGGCCACGGCGTCGAGCCGCCGGATGCCGCGCTCGCGGAGGTAGGGCTACAACACCCGCGCCCCGGGGTCGATCCCGTCCGGCACGCCGCCGCCGTCGACCAGGAGGCGCGCGCCACCCGAGGAGACCAGGAGCGCGTCTCCATGGCCGACGGGGAGCAGGGTGAGCTCGAGCGTCGGCCGCGGCGCGAGGAGGGGTCCACCGAGGACCGCCGCCGTCGAGGCGACGACGAGCCACCCGGCCCGACGGACCCCGAGCGCCACCCCGAGCAATCCGAAGGCGAAGGCGAGCGCCGCAGGCCAGGAGAAGGAAGGAGAGGGGAGCACGCCGAAGGGGACCGCCGCGCCGATCCGCACCAGCGCGAGGAGGGCCCGGGCGGCGGTCGCGGCCACGAGCAGCGGCAGCGCGGCGAGGGCGGGCGAGAGGCAGAACGCGCCGGCGGTGATGGCGCAGGCGAGCGTGAGCACCGAGGCCACCGGCACGGCGACGATGTTCACCGCCCAGCCGACGATGGAGACGCGGTGGAAGGCGCTGGCCACCAGCGGCACCGACGCCAGGGTGACCGCGGCGCTGGCGGTGCAGACGCCGAGGAGCGCCTCCCGGACCCGCTCGCCCGCGCGTCGCCATCCCGGGGGACGCGCCGGGTCCGGGAGAGGCAGCGGGACCCCGGCCCGGAGGCGCGGGGCGAGGAGAATCAGCGCCAGCACCGCGGTGAAGCTGAGCTGGAGCGACAGGTCGCGCACCGATGCAGGGTCGATGACCAGGAGCAGGCCGGCGGCGAGCGCCAGCGTGTTCAACCCATCGGTGTGCCGCTGGAGCGCGCGCCCGGCGAGGACGAGCGAGAGCATCAGCGCCGAGCGCACCGCCGGCGGCTGCGTCCCGGTGAAGACGACGTAGGCCCAGACGACCGGCAGCGCGGCGACGGCCGCCGGACGGCGCGGGTCCATCCGCCTCACCAGGGCAGGGAAGGCCCGGAGCACCGCGCCGAGCAGCCCCGCGAGCAGGAGCGCCAGCGCCGCGACGTGGAGCCCGCTCACGCTCAGCACGTGCGCGAGGCCGCTCCGGGCGAAGCGCTCCTCCCACCCGGGGCCGAGCTCGGAGCGCAGACCGGCGGCGAGCGCGCCGACGAGCGCCGCGGCGTCGGCATCGCCCAGGCGCCCCCGTGCCCACCGGCCGAATGCCTCGCGCTGCTCGGTGACGCGGCGGCTCCACGCCGGGGGCGGCGAGAGAGGCACGAGCGAGCCGGGCACCAGCCGGCCCGAGGTGGACAGGCCGCGCGCCCGCCACGCAGCCCCCGTGTCGAACTGGCCCCAGGCGTCCGGTCCGGCGTCGGCGCGGAGCTCGGCGCGCAGCTGGACGCGCTGGGCCACCCACGGGTGCACGGCGGGGTCGCTCCACCAGAGCCGGGTCCGCGCCCGCGCCGGGCTGCCGTCGACCCGCGCGACCTCGAGGACCGCCCGGCCGCCCCGGTCGTCGAGCTCGACCGAGCCGAGCCGGCCTTCGAGGAGCACCGGGCTGCCCGTCGGGAGGATTGTCGACCTCGCCGCGAAGGCGCCGAGGGCGGACCCGGCGAGCACGGCGGCCGCGAGCAGCACGGCGTGGGCGCCCGCCCGCGCGCGCAGAAAACACGCGCTTCCAGCCAGCCCGGCCGCTAAACAGCCGAGGAGCCAGGTATTCCCGGGACCGGGAGGCGGGAGCGCGCAGCCCAGCCCCAGCGCCAGCACAGGAAAGACGAGCGGACGGACCCCGATCTCGTTCCAGGTCCAGCAGCCCATGCGTCCCCCCTCCAACCCCGCCAGAACCACCGTGATGGCGGCCGCCTTGCGCGTCCGGCTCCCAAACCCGTTCGCCCTCTTCGTCGATACGCCCGCGGCCGCCCCGACAAAAAGGTCAGACAGAGTAGTCGGGGGCGCCCCATCGGGTCAAGACGACGCGTTGCATAAACGCACATTTCGTGGTAGTTCACGCGCTTTGTGGCGCTCCGGCGCCGCGAGGAGGCAGCTCCCCAGTGCAGACCAGCTTCAAGACGGGCGACAAGGCCGTGTATCCGGGCCAGGGCGTAGGCGAGGTGATGGGCATCGAGCACACCGAGGTCGCCGGCCAGCGCCAGTCGTTCTACGTCCTCCGCATCCTCGAGAACGGGATGCGGATCATGATCCCGATCAACAAGGTGGGCTCGGTCGGCCTGCGCGAGATCATCAGCGAGGACGACGTGAAGCAGGTCTACGCAATCCTCCGCGAGAAGGACATCTCGGTCGACTCCACCACCTGGAACCGCCGGTACCGGGAGTACATGGAGAAGATCAAGACCGGCTCGGTCTTCGAGATCGCCGAGGTGCTCCGCGACCTCTACCTCCTCAAGGGCGACAAGGACCTCTCGTTCGGCGAGCGCAAGATGCTCGACACCGCGCGGGCCCTGCTCATCAAGGAGCTCAGCCTCGCCAAGGAGTGCACCGAGGACGAGATCGAGTCGGACCTGCGGAAGATCTTCAGCATCACCTAGGTCGCCCTTGCCGGCGCGCACCCCGCTCTCGGCAGAGGAAGCGCGCGACGAGCGCATCGCCCAGCTCGAGCGGAGCACGCGGCGCCGGGTGACCGGCGTGCAGCTACCGGTGGCGGTGCTCTGCCTGCTCGGGACGCTGTTCCTCCTGGCTCGCGAGGCTCCCGACGTGGCGTACGTCTTCGCCAGCCGCGAGCCGGTGACCCTCGGGAGCGAGGCCGCCTACCAGCTCGACCGGCTCCGGCCGAACGTCTACGCCCAGATCCACGGGGTGCCGCTCGGCACCGCCTTCTACGGGGTCGACCGCGGAGCGCGGATCGTCCTGGTCGGACTGCAGGACACGCCCGTCGTCGTGCGCCGGCCCGTCCTTCCCACCGAGGACTGGGTTCCGGGCAAGAAGCCTCCGCCGCCGGATCCGCGTCCCTTCGGGGTGCGCGGGCGGCTGCTCCCGCTGGATGACGTCCCCGGCTTTCGCGACTCGGCGGCCAGGCTGCGGGCCTTGCCAGGGCTCCGACCCGTCGACGGACGGCTCTGGGTGCTCCGGGAGGGGGAGCGGCCGGGGGAGGACCGCGGGCCGCTGATCATCGCGCTGGTCCTGCTCGGCTTCGGCGGCCTCAACGCGGTGCTCGCGGTCCGGGGCGCGCAGGCGCTCCTCCAGGACCGGGCGGCGCGGCGCCGGCCGAACCTCCACAGCGTCTGAGGCCTCAGCGCGCCGGGGCCTGGATGGCCGGCGCGAGCGGGCGGAGCCAGCCCGGGTGGGCCTGGGCCACCCAGAGCGCGATCGCGGTGGCGAGGAGGAAGCCAGCCACGCCCGCCAGCACGGCGATCCTCACCGGACGAACCGCAGGCTCGACCCCGGACGCCGACCGCCGGCGCGGGCGCTCGGTCCCGCCGCCGCTGCCGGGGACCCGGAGCCGCAGCACCGCCGGGCCGATGTGGATCCGCTGTCCGACCTGGAGCTCGCGCGGGCCGGCGAGCCGCTCGTCATCGAGGAAGGTGCCGTTCTGGCTCCCGAGATCCTCGAGGAACAGCCGCTCGCCCCGCCGGGTGAGCCGGGCGTGGCGCCTGCTGATCGAGGCGTGCGGAAGACGCAGATCGCAGCTGCTCGAGCGGCCGAGGATGAGCGCGCCCTCGGCGATGGGCAGCAGCTGGCCCGTGCCCGGACCGTGCTCGGCGTAGAGGAAGACCTCCTGGTCCGTCACTCCGGCGACCGTCGCGACCATCGACGGCGACCCGACGGTGTCCCGCCCGGCGCGGCGCTTGCGGCCGGCGCGCACCGGATACGTCGTCACCCGCTGGGGCGCCGGATCATCGGCGTTGAGGGGGGTGGCCTCGCGCTCGTCGAACGGAAGCTCGCCCGTGTCCTCGGAGTCCTTCGCGCCGTCGTCCGGAGGAGGACGGCGTGGGGGTCGCTTGGGGTTCGATGGCGCCATGCGGGTTTCGCGAGGGCCCTCATGCCTCGGCCATGCAATGATGTCACGTTCCTAAATTCGCCGCGCCACTCCCGTGTCCGCTTCCGCTTCCCACAGCCCCCCCGCGCTGTCCGTCTACAACACGCTCACGCGTCGCAAGGAACCCCTGGAGCCACTCCGGCCAGGTGAAGTGCATCTGTACGTATGTGGTCCCACCGTCTACTCGTGGGTACACATCGGCAACGCCAGGACCTTCACCGTCTTCGACGTCGTGGTGCGTTATCTCCGGCACCGGGGCTACCGCGTCTCGTACGTCCGCAACTACACGGACGTCGACGACAAGATCATCAACGCCGCTCGTGAGGCAGGGGAGGATCCGGCCACCCTCGCCGACCGGTTCGTCCAGGCGTTCGAGGAGGACGCTGCCGAGCTCGGCCTGATTCCACCGGACGTCTCGCCGCGGGTGACCCAGGTCATCCCGGAGATCCTCGCGCTCATCCAGGCCCTCCTCGATGCCGGTGTCGCCTACGCCGCGGGCGGCGACGTGTACTTCCAGGTCTCGCGCTGGCCGGAGTACGCGAAGCTCTCGCGCCGCAACCTCGACGACCTCCGCGCGGGTGAGCGGGTGGCGCCGGGAGAGCTCAAGCGGGAGCCGCTCGATTTCGCGCTCTGGAAGGGCGCCAAGCCCGGCGAGCCGGCGTGGGACGCGCCGTGGGGCCGCGGCCGGCCCGGCTGGCACATCGAGTGCTCCGCGATGAGCGAGAAGTTCCTCGGGAAGACCTTCGACATCCACGGCGGCGGACTGGACCTCATCTTCCCGCACCACGAGAACGAGATTGCCCAGTCGGAGGCGGCGCACCACGCCCCGCTGTCGCGCGTCTGGATGCATGCCGGCTTCCTCGAGCTCGAGAACGCCAAGATGTCCAAGAGCCTGGGCAACGTGGTCCGGCTCCGCGACGCCCTGGCCAGGGTGGACGGCGAGGCGCTCCGGCTCTTCTTCCTCTCGAGCCACTACCGCAACCAGCTCGCCTTCTCCGACGACGCGCTCTCCGACGCCGAGAAGCGGATGGAGTACTTCTACGAGACGCTCCAGCGGGTGGACGAGCGGCTCGGCGGCCGCGAGGTGAAGCCTGGCCCGCTCCACGGCGACCCCGACGCCCACCTCCGCGCGTTCGAGGAGGCGATGGACGACGACTTCAACACCGCCGGGGCCCTGGCGGCGCTCTCGGGTCTCTTCGGGCAGATGAACGAGTTCCTGGATCGGCCGCCCGTGCCTGACCGGGCGATGGTGGTCCGCACCCTCGCCACCCTGCGGGCCGTCGTCCCGCGGATGGGCGGCGTGCTCGGAGTCCTCGGAAACCCGCCGGCGGCCTGGCTGGAGCGACGGCGGGACCGGCTGGTTCGCCAGCGCGGGCTGGACCGCGAGCGCATCCTCGGGCTGCTCGCCGAGCGCACCGAGGCCCGAAAACAGAAGGATTTCGCGCGCTCGGATGCCATCCGGGACGGGCTGCTCGAGTCGGGCGTCGAGCTCCGGGACGGACCCTCCGGCACACAGTGGAAGATCCGTTCCTGAGCCAGAACGCCTAGGCTGGGGTGCCGTGTCGTCACACGTGCTGGTCATCGAGGACGATCCGGACATCCGGGATGCGATCGTCGCGCTCCTCGAGGCCGAGGCGCCGTGGGTGCGGGTCGCCGCGGCGGGGGATGGGCTCGAGGCGATCGAGCTCCTCGAGGAGGGCCCGGCGCCGTGCCTCGCCCTGCTCGACCTCATGATGCCGGTGATGAACGGCCTCGAGTTCCTCGACGCGCTCCGCGATCGGGGCCTCGCGCCCGCGATGCGGGTGGTGCTCGTGTCCGGCCACGTGCAGCTGGCGAGGCACGTGGAGCACCCGGGAGTCGCCGGACTCCTGCCGAAGCCGTTCCGGGCCTCCGACCTGCTCGAGCTGGTCCGGCGGCACTGTCCCGAGACCTCGCCGGGCTGAGCCAGCCGGGGAGGGGTCAGCGCGCCTGGCGGATGTGGATCGTGAACAGGTGCCGGACGGACACCGCGCGTCCCTCGACCTCCGCCGGACGGTAGCGGCGTGCCTGGATCGCCGCGAGCACCGCAGCCTCGGCCAGCGGCAGCCGCTCGAGGACCTCGCAGCCCTCGACGTTCCCCGCCGCGGTGATGATGCAGCGGACACGAACCGTCCCTTCGACGCCGGTGCGCCGCGCCTCCGGGGAGAGCGTCACGTCCGGGCCCGAGAGCAGCACCGGCATCGCGGCGACCACGTCCTCGGAGAACACGCCGGGGTCCGCGCCACACGGTGGCGTGGCGCACGCGGGCCCGCCCGGGCCGCCGGGTTCGGTGCCCGCTTCTACAGAGGGGACGTCGGAGCCGCTCTCGCCCGGCGCGGTGGAGGGGATCGGCGCGGGCTCGGCCGCGCGCGGGACCTGCCGCGGTGGCGAGCGCGGGGTGACGGGGTGACGCGCCTTCCGCGGAGGTGAGGCCGCCGTCGGGCCCGGGCTTCCGCCGGCCCGGGGTCCATGGGACTTGACCCAGTGGATGGGAGGATCGGCCGCCGGTGGCGGAACCGGACGCGAGAGGCCGAGCGCCGCCGCGAGCAGCACGGCGTGGACGAGGAGGGAGACCAGCAGAGCGGGCCGGACCCGGGTGGGGCCAGGGGAGCGCCCGCGAACGACGTCGAACATCGCAGTGCCTGCCCGGGGACCGTCCGCCTGCGTCCCCTCGGCGAGGGCCGCCCACGGGGCAAGCAGCAGTCTGTCGCCCGCCCGCCCCGACTGTCCAGGGGGCACCCTCGGCCGTGGACGAGGGGCCGTGCCCCGGGGGAGAACGGTCGCCCTATGCTCACCGCCGTCCTCCTCCTGGGACTCGCCGCCGCGCCGCCGGCCCGGACCAACGCCGCCGCCGAGCGGGTCATCCGCGCCGACGCCATCCGTGCGCATGTCCGGTTCCTGGCCTCCGACCTGCTCGAGGGTCGAGGGCCCGGGGCGCGCGGGGATGCGCTGGCCGAGGCGTACGTCGCCTCCCAGCTCGAGGCGCTCGGGCTGAGGCCAGCGGGAACCCAGGGGTTCCTGCAGCCATTCGACATCGTGGGCGTCGATGGCCACGCCGCCACGGTCCAGCTCACCCACGGCTCCGAGTCGCTCGTCCTCCGTCACGCCGAGGACGTCATCGTGGTGGCCGGCGACGACTCCGCCCACACCGCGGTCGCGGGAGCGGAGCTGGTCTTCGTGGGCTACGGGATCCGTGCGCCCGAGTACGCCTGGGACGATTTCAAGGGGCAGGACCTCCGGGGCAAGGTGCTCCTCATCCTCAACAGCGATCCCGAGGACGATCCGGCGCTCTTCGCCGGCAAGACCCGTCTCTGGTACGGCCGCTGGGATTACAAGTACGAGATGGCGGCGAAGGTCGGCGCAGCGGGCGCGATCATCCTCCACACCCCGCACAGCGCCGGCTACCCGTGGCAGGTGGTGCGGACCTCCTGGTCCGGGCCCCAGTTCTCGCTCCCGGCCACCACCCGGCGCGTGCCGCTGCGCGGGTGGGTCACCGAGGAGGCCTGCCGGAGGCTCCTCGCGCTGGGGGGCACGACCCTCGAGGAGCTGGTGCACGCGGCCGGCCGGCGAGACTTCCATCCCGTCCGGCTGGGCATCGGGGTCACCACCGGCTTCGACAACCGGGTCGAGCGCACCCGGACGGCGAACGTGCTGGCGCTGCTTCCGGGCAGCGACCCCCGGCTGTCGTCCGAGGTGGTGCTCTACACCGCCCACCACGACCACCTCGGGATGCGCACCGACGCGCCCCCGGGCGAGGACGCCATCTACAACGGGGCCGAGGACAACGCCTCGGGGGTGGCCCTGATGCTCGAGGTGGCGCGGGCCTACACCGCGCTGCCGGCGGCCCCCAGGCGGAGCATCCTCTTCGCCGCAGTGGCGGCCGAGGAGCAGGGGCTGCTCGGCTCCGAGTACCTCTCGCGGCATCCCCCCGTCCCGCTCGGCCGCATCGCGGTGGACATCAACATCGACGGGGCGAACGTGTTCGGACGGACCCGCGACGTGACCGTCATCGGGCTCGGCAAGACCGATCTCGACGTCACGCTCCGGGCGCTGGCGCGCGCCCAGGGGCGGGTGCTCCGCGGAGACCAGCTCCCCGACCGGGGCTACTTCTACCGCAGCGACCAGTTCAGCTTCGCCCGGGTGGGCGTGCCGTCGGCGTACTTCGAGAGCGGGCTCGACTACCGGGGCCGGCCGCCCGGCTGGGGTCGGGAGAAGCGCGAGGCCTGGGAGGAGACCCGCTATCACCAGCCCTCGGACGAGCTGACCGCGGACTGGGACCTCTCCGGCGCAGTGGAGGACGCCCGGCTGCAGTTCGCGCTCGGGTACAGCGTCGCCCAGGCCACCGCGCTGCCGGTCTGGACCCGGGGCGACGAGTTCGAGGCACCCCGGCTCCGGTCCCTCGAGGCGCTGCGGCAGCGCCCGCCCGGCACCACCCCGGCCAGCGGACGCTGAGCGGGCGCGTTAGGTTCCAGCGCTTGCCATGGCCGGATTCGAGCTCGTCACCGACTATCAGCCGCGTGGAGACCAGCCGAGAGCCGTGGCCGAGCTGGTCGAGGGTGTGCTCCGGGGAGACACGCACCAGACGCTGCTCGGGGTGACCGGCTCGGGGAAGACGTTCACCATGGCCAACGTGGTGGCCCAGGTGCAGCGGCCGACGCTGGTCATCGTGCACAACAAGACCCTGGCGGCCCAGCTCTACGGCGAGTTCCGCGAGCTCTTCCCGAAGAACGCCGTCGAGTACTTCATCAGCTACTTCGACTACTACCAGCCCGAGGCGTACATCCCCTCCTCGGACACGTACATCGAGAAGGACTCGTTCATCAACGACGAGATCGAGCGGATGCGGCACTCGGCCACGCACTCGCTCCGCACGCGCGACGACGTGCTCATCGTCGCCTCGGTCTCCTGCATCTACGGCCTCGGGACCGCCCGGAGCTACATGGCGCTCGCGGCGACCGCGGTGAAGGGCGGCGAGCTCGGACGCGACGTGCTGATGCGCCGCCTGGTCGACGCGCAGTACGAGCGCAACGACCTCGACTTCCACCGCGGGACGTTCCGCGTCCGCGGTGACACGGTGGAGGTGTTCCCGGCGTACGAGGAGGAGCGGGCGGTCCGCATCGAGTTCTTCGGTGACACCGTGGAGCGCATCACCGAGTTCGATCCGCTCCGTGGCCAGTCGCTCGCCCCGCTGGACAAGATCGTCATCTTCCCCGCCAGCCACTACGTGACCGAGGAGGAGCAGCGCGCCCGGGCGATCCGCGACATCCGGGACGAGCTGCGCGAGCGGCTGCAGTGGTTCCGCGCCCATGGAAAGCTGCTCGAGGAGGTGCGCCTGCGCGCCACGGCGAAGGAGCGGGTGCTGGTGACGACGCTCACCAAGCGGATGGCGGAGGACCTGAGCGAGTACTTCGCCGACGTGGGGGTCCGGGTCCGCTACCTCCACTCCGACATCGACACCCTCGAGCGGAC
>JADGQZ010000084.1 GCA_017881345.1 Myxococcaceae bacterium
AGACCGACGCCGCGGGTTTGCTGGACGAGGCCGTGGCCCGCGGGCTCGCGTGCCCGCTCGACGAGGCACGCACGCTGGTCTCCCGCGGCGCGGTGTACGTGCGCGGTCGCCGCCAGCGCGAGGCGACGCTCGCCATCCCGGCCGGGAGCCCGGTCCTGGTCGTGCTCGAGGAGCGGGGACGGGCCTCCACCGCCCCCGGGCCTCCGCTCCCGGCGCTCCGCGTCCTGCACGAGGACTCCGACCTGCTCGTGGTCGACAAGCCCCCCGGGCTGCCCGCGCAGCCCACCCCGGGTGGAGAGCGGAGCCTGCTCCTGCTCGCCTCGGTGCACCTCGGCCGCGAGGCCGGCCTCGTTCACCGGCTGGACCGCGACACGAGCGGGGTGACGGTGTTCGGCAAGTCCGCCTCCGCCACCTCGGCGCTCGCGGCGAGCTTCCGCACCGGCAACGCCCACAAGCAGTACCTCGCCGTCACCGGGCCCGGACTGCCCGAGGCGGGGACATGCACCTTGCAGCTCGCCCGCGACCGCTCCCGTCCGGGGCGGTGGGTGGCGCGGCCGCGCGACGGACTTCCGGCCGAGACCCGGTTCCGACGGCTCGCGGCGAGCGACACGGTCGCGGTCGCCCTGGTCTGGCCCCGCACGGGGCGAACCCACCAGATCCGAGCGCACCTGGCCGCGCTCGGGGCGCCGATCGCCGGGGACGCGCTCTACGGCGGGCCGGCGACCCTCGCGGGCCGTCCCGTCGCCCGGTCCCTGCTGCACGCCCACATGCTGCTGCTGCCGCACCCGCGCACCGGGAGGCCGCTCCGCCTCGTGGCGCCCGTCCCGGAGGACCTCGCGCCGTTCCTCCTCGCGCTCGGGGCCATCGCTCCCGAGGACCCGCCCGAGCTGCTCACTGCACCAGGATTCGCAGCCCGAACACCATGAGGTCGCCCGCGCCCGAGAGCCCGTGGCGCCAGCCCACGTCCAGCCCCACCGTTCCGAAGACGAATCCGAGGCCGCTGCTGAGGAAGTTCTGGTGCGCCAGCTCCTGCCACTCCCACCCGCCGCGGAGGGCGATCGCCTGGCCGAGCCACAGCTCCACCCCGCTGTTCCAGATCGGGTGGAGCGGCCCCTGCCCGATGTCGCTCCGGATCTCGCTGCCGACGCGGACCGGCCCGACGAGCAGCCCGAAGCCCACCTCGAAGCTGCGGGCCAGCTGGGGGTTGTGGGTCGGGATGATGTTGTAGGCGGCGAAGCCGAGAGTCATCTGAGGCAGAACCAGGATCGAGATGCCGAGGTTCAGGCTCGCGGCGTTCACATTCGGGGTGGTCTGCTTGATCCACTCGGTCCCGAGGCCGAACGCCACCCGGTCGCCGAGGCGTGCGGCGATGGCGATCGACGTGTCGAGCTGGCTGACCGACCCCGCCCCGAAGTTCTCGGTGAGGTAGTGGACGCCCACTGCGCCGGCGAGCTCGGGGTTGGTGCTGTCGCGCGCCCAGGTGGCGCCGTACCAGCCGCCGGTCTGCCAGCTCCAGCCTCCCGCGAACTCGAGCTGGAACGCCTGGAAGATGGCGATCGCAGCGGGGTTTCCGTCCGCGGAGTTCGCGCCGATGCCCATCTCGCGGAAGGTGCCGCCCATCGCCACCTCCCGCGCACCGTGGGCGGTCTGGTAGGTGACCGGCACGCCGCCGGCAAGCAGTGGTCGGGCGGCGAGCAGCGCGAGGACGGCGAGGAGACGGGGCATTCTTCGGTCAGGCTACGCCGTCAGGGCAACAGCACCGTCGAGCCGGTCGTGCGGCGGGCCTCGAGGTCCAGGTGCGCCTTGGCCACCTCGCGCAAGGGGTACCGCTGATTGACGTGGATGGTGATCACCCCGCGGGCGACCAGGTCGAACAGCGCGCGGGCGCCGGCGAGCAGGTCGTCGCGCCGGGCGACGTAGGTGTTGAGCGTCGGGCGGGTCACGTAGAGCGAGCCCCCGCCGGCGAGCCGCTGCAGGTCGAACGGCGGCACCGGTCCGCTCGAGGCACCGAAGAGCACCATCATCCCGAACGGTGCGAGGCACTCGAGCGACACGTCGAACGTGTCCCGGCCGACCGAGTCGTACACCACCGGCACCTTTGCGCCACCGGTCAGCTCCTTCACCTTCGCCGGGAGCTCGCGGCGGTTGCCGGCGTCGAGGACCAGGGGATGGGCGCACCCGGCGTTCTGCGCGAGCTCGGCCTTGGCGGCGCTCCCCACCGTGCCGATGACCGTCGCCCCGAGGTGCCGGAGCCACTGGCAGAGGATGAGCCCCACGCCGCCGGCGGCCGCGTGGACCAGCACGGTCTGTCCGCGCTCCACCTTGAAGGTCCGGCACACCAGGTACCAGGCGGTGAGACCCTTGAGCAGCGAGGCCGCGGCGGCCTCGTCCGACACGCCCTCCGGCACCGGCACCAGGCGGTCCGCAGGGTAGTTGCGTGTCTCGGCGTACGCGCCCAGCGGCGCGCCGGCATAGGCCACACGCTCGCCCACGCGCACCGAGCTCACCCCGGGGCCGATGGCGGTCACCACCCCGGCCGCCTCCTGCCCGAGCCCGGCCGGGAGCTGCAGCGGGTAGTGGCCGCTGCGCTGGTACACATCGATGAAGTTCAGCCCCACCGCGGTGTGCTTCAGCGTGGCCTCGCCTGGACCCGGCGGCGGGACCGCCACGTCCTCGAGGACCATCACCTCGGGGCCTCCCTGCTTCGTCAATCGAACTGCGAGCGGCATCTTGCAGGCTCTCCCTAGCTCGCGCCGACGCGGGCCCGGCGCGCCTCGATGAACGAGCGTACGGCGCTCACCACGAACCCGAGACAGACCAGCAGCGTGACCACCCGGGCCACCGTGGCCACGGGGTGCTCGTCCGTCCCTCCGAGAAGCGCCGGCAGGTGGAGCAGGCCAGGCGCGCAGCCGAGCACGCCGACCAGCGCCACCAGCACCGCGGCGTGCATCGCGTGCATCCGCAGGCGCGGGTTCCGGGCCACGAGCCCGGCGATGGCGATGAGGAGCCCGAGCGCGGCGGGGATCAGGGCGGTGGGGGCGTGCGCGCCGGTCCCGACGAATCCGCCGAGGCCGATGGCGACCAGGGTGACCCCGACGAGGAGAGCGAGCGTGGGCATGGGCACTGCTGGCTCTAGCCCGCGCAGACAGCTCGTGTACAGTCCTCGCCCCCTCGTGCGCCGCCTCCCTCAGACGCTCCTCGTCCTCGTCCTGCTCGCCGCGCGGACCGCGCTCGCCTACGTCCCCGCACCGAGCGCCATCTTTCGTCACCTGCTCTCCGGCCGGGAGGAGCAACGCATCAGCAGCGCCCGTGTGGACGGGACGCTGGTGCTCTCCGGCGCGGCGGCCGCCGAGGTGGGCGGACGCAGCGAGGTCCAGTCCGACGCCCGGGTGTACCTCCGCTTGCCAGGCCGCTGCCGGCTCGAGGCCAGCGGGCCCGAGACGGGCAAGCTCGCCGTCATCCAGAACGGCGGGCAGCAGAAGACCGAGGGCCCGAACGTCTCCTCGCTCGACGCGGGCCTCGGAGAGGTGTGCACCATCCTCGGCGCCCGGAGCGCCGGCGACGGACGGAGCGAGCTCGAGGCCCACCTCAAGAAGCGCGGCGTCAATCTGGCGTCCTCGTGGCTGGCCCGCTTCGGCGGACAGGTGGCGTACGTCGTGGGCGGCAACAAGGACACCGACCCCCAGTTCTGGGTCTTCAAGGACAGCTGGCTCCCGGCGCGCATCCGCTGGACCGAGGGCGGCACGCGCTGGGACGTGCGCTTCGTGGACTACAACTCGCCCGCCGGGGACTGGTTCCCCCGCGCCGTCGAGGTGTCGCGCGACGGCGAGCGGCAGGTCCGCTTCACGACCCTCTCCGCCGACCCGAGGGCGAGCGTCCCGGAACGCCTGTTCTGACGGAGCCCCGGACGTGACGATGGAGCAGCTCGCCTCGGTGGCGGTGGGGCGGCCGGTGAAGGGGCCCTTCACCTACGTCGTTCCGCCCGAGCTCGAGGGGCGGCTCCGGCGCGGGCAGCGGGTGCTGGTCCCCTTCGGCCGCGGTCGCGCGCTCGGCTTCTATCTCGGGCCGGGCCAGCCGCCCGACGGCGGCGCGGTGCTCAGGCCGGTCTCCGCCTTGCTCGAGGACACCCCGGCGCTGCCCGACGACGTGCTCGCGCTGGTGGAGTTCGCCGCGGCGTATTACCGCCATCCGCTCGGCGAAGCGCTCCGGGCCGCGCTTCCTCCAGGGCTGGCGGATCCCGCCGAGGGCCCCGAGCCGAGCCCGGAGGTGGCGCGCACCGTCGTGGTCCTCGGCGCGCCCTCGGTCGATGCGCTGCGCCGCGCACCGGCGCAGGCGGCGACCCTCGGATATCTCCTCGCCGTCGGCGGGCGGGCGGAGCTGGACGAGCTCGGCCGCGCGGTTCCCGGCGCGCGGGCCGCGGTGCAGCGACTGGTCGAGCGCGGCTGGGTGGCCGTGGAGGAGCGCGCCATCGAGCCCACCGTCGCCGAGGGGCTCGGCCAGGTGCGGCCGGACCGGCTCACCGACGCGCAGGGCGCTGCGCTCGCCGAGCTGCAGGGCACGCTCGACACCGGCGGCTTCCACCCCTTCCTGCTCCAGGGAGTCACCGGCAGCGGCAAGACCGAGGTCTACCTGCGCGCGGCCGAGCACGCGCTGTCCCGGGGTGGCGGGGCGCTGGTGCTCGTCCCGGAGATTGCCCTCACCCCGCAGCTCGTGGGCCGGTTCCGGAGCCGCTTCGGAAGCTCGGTGGCCGTCCTCCACAGCGGGCTCCGCGACCGCGAGCGCCTGCTCCACTGGAAGGGCCTCCGCTCGGGGGCGGTCCGGCTGGCCGTCGGCGTCCGCTCGGCGGTCTTCGCACCGGTGCGTGACCTGGCGCTCATCGTCGTGGACGAGGAGCACGACCCGTCGTTCAAGCAGGACGAGAAGCTCCGCTACCAGGCCCGCGACCTGGCCGTCGTCCGGGCCAAGCAGGCCGGGGCCACCGTGGTGCTCGGCTCGGCCACCCCGTCGCTCGAGACCCTGGAGAACGCGCGGCGCGGACGCTACCGACGACTCCGACTCCCCGCCCGGGTCGACGATCGCCCCATGCCCCACATCGAGCTGGTGGATCTGCGGCGGGTGCGCGCGATCCCGACCGGGTCCGACCAGCCACCGGCGCTCTCCCCGCCACTGGTCGACGCCCTGGGCGAGGTGCTGGGCCGCGGACAGCAGGCCATCCTCTTCCTCAACCGCCGGGGACACTCGGCCGCGGTGGTGTGCGAGGCCTGCGGGCAGGGCGTCCCCTGCAGCCGCTGCGACGTGTCGCTCACCTTCCACCTCCGGCCGCGCAACCTCCAGTGCCACTACTGCGGCGAGAGGCGGCCGCTGCCCGACCGCTGCCCCAGCTGCGGCGGCCAGCTCGTCCCGGTGGGAGCGGGTACCGAGCGGGTCGAGGCCGAGGTGGCGGAGCGCTTTCCCATGGCGCGGGTGGCGCGGCTCGACCGCGACGCCGCGACCACCGCCGAGCGACTGACGGATCTGCTCGCGCGGTTCGCCCGCGGTGAGCTGGATGTCCTGGTGGGGACGCAGATGGTGGCCAAGGGGCACGACTTCCCCGGGGTGACGCTGGTGTGCGTGGTCTCCGCCGACACGGGCCTGCTGCTTCCGGACTTCCGCGCCGCCGAGCGGACCTTCCAGCTGGTGACCCAGGTCTCCGGGCGCGCCGGCCGGGGGCGCGAGCCGGGGCGGGTGCTGGTGCAGACCTGGAACCCCGAGGCCGACGCGGTCGCCAGGGTACCGGCCCACGACTACGACGGCTTCGCCGAGCACGAGCTCGGCTGGCGCGAGGCCCTGGCCTGGCCGCCCTTCAGCCGGCTGGTCGCGGTGCGCATCGAGGGGGAGGACCCCCGCGAGACGGCGGCGGTGGCCCGGAAGCTCGGGGACCGGGTGGCCGCGCTCCTCCCGGGACCCGCGACCGGGGTGCGCCTCCTGGGGCCGGCCCCGGCGCCGATGCCCCGGCTCCGGGGAAAGAGCCGCTGGCAGCTGCTCCTCAAGGCTCCCCGTCACGCCCTCCTCGGGCCGGTGCTCGACCAGCTGGAGCGGGACCTCGAGGTGCTGCCCGGTGGCGTGCGGGTCGTCGTCGACGTCGATCCGGGGGCGATGCTGTAGGCTCCGTTGGGCCCAGGACAGACCGTGGCGTCACCGCTCCTCCTCGTCCACGACGACCTCGCCACCATCGCGCTCGTGCGCCGGACGCTCGTCCGCGCCGGGCACACGGTGGAGCTGGCCACCTCGGCGGCCGACGCACTGTCCGCCGCCAGCACCCTCCAGCCGGCGCTGGTGCTGCTCGCCCCGGGCGTGGAGAGCGGCCGGGGAGCGGCGCTGCTCCACGAGCTGACCTCGCGTCCGGACACCGCCCGGCTCCGGGTCCTCCTCCTGGGCCGGATGGTGGACGGGCACCGCGGTCCGGTGCTCCCGACCCCGTTCCGCTCGGAGACCTTGCTCCGCGCGGTGGACGACGCGCTCGCCGCGGAGCCGGACACGGACGAGCCGGTGACCGACACCTTCGGCACGGGGTCCGGCTCCATCGCCATCGAGGAGTTCACCCCGGAGACGGTGGACCTCGACTGGGCGGCCCCTCCGGTCCCTGCCCGGCCGGTGGAACACCTCGAGGCCTTCGACGCCGGTCCCCTGCTCGAGGGCGAGCCCGGCCCGGACGCCGAGCCGGGCGCAGAGGGGGAGCTGCTGCTCCCCTCCGAGGAGCCGTCGCCGTTCGTCCCCGGGGTGCACCCGGACCTCGAGCACACCGCCCCGATGCTCGCGGTGGCCGCCGGCGCCTGGAGCGCGACGACCGATCACACGCTGGCGCCGCTCGACGCACAGGCGTCGAGCGCCGCTGCGATCCTCGAGGACATCGCCGCCGAGGCGCGGGCCCGCGAGGAGCAGGCACGGGAGGCACAGCAGGCAGTGGCCGAGGAACAGCGGCTCCGGCGGGAGGCGGAGCTGCTCTCCGAGACCCGGGCCCGCGAGGTCCGCGACGCCTCCGCAGCGGCGCTGGCGGCCCGCATCGACGCCGACGAGAAGCGCGCGCAGGCAGAGGCCGCCCGCGAGGAGGTGGAGGCGGCGCGGGCCGAGGTGGAGGTGGCACGGACCGAGGCCGAGGCGGCCCGGACGGCCCGCGAGGCAGCCGAGGCTGCGCGCTCCGCGCTGGAGCGCACCCTGGAGGAGGAGCGCCGGAGCGCGGAGTCCGTCAGGGCCACCGGGGTCGCGGAGGGAGAGCTCCTGGCGAAGACGCTGCGCGAGGCGGAGTCGCGCGCCGAATCCGAGGCGAACGCGCGCCTGGAGTTCGAGGCCCGTTCGCAGGCGGCGATCGATCGCCTTGCCACCGAGGTCGAGCAGCTGCGCGGCGCGCTGTCCGAGACGGCCGCAGCGAACGCCGCGTTCTCCGAGGCGAACCAGGCGCTGGAGCGCGAGGCGGCCGAGCTCGCCGAGCGACTTGCCGCCGAGGAACAGGCCTCGGCAGAGGCGCGGCGGCAGGCCGAGGCGTGGCTCCAGGGTGAGCGCTCGCAGGCCGATGCGCTCCGCCGCGACCTGCTGGAGCTGAAGACCGAGCTGCGCCGGCTCCACCACGAGGTCGAGCAGGGGCGCGAGCGGCAGGCCGAGGCGGAGCTCCGGATCGCCCAGCAGTCCGCGGCCCGCGCCGAGGCCGAGGAGGCATCCCGCGCCGCCGCCGAGGAGGCATCCCGCGCGCGTGAGGAGGCGCAGCGGGCGAGCGAGGACATCGTCCAGGTCCGCCACGAGGTGGAGACCCGGGTCCGGGCGGAGGAGGAGCGCCGCACCGAGGCAGCGCGGCTCCAGGCCGAGGCGGAGGCGGCGGAGGCCAGTCGCCGTTCCGCGGAGCGAGCGCGCTGGGCGGTGGCGGACGCGGGCCGGGTGACGCTCGAGGAGCTGGCGGCGCTGCTCTTCCGGCTCGAGGGAGGACGTTCCACGGCGCGGCTCGAGCTCCGCGCCGCCGACGCGCTGCGGGTCCTGTGGCTCGAGGAGGGCGCGCTCGCCTCCGCCGCGAGCACCGTGTCCACCGAGTCGCTCCTCGACCACGCCGTCCGGGACGGGCTCGTGGATCAGGCAGCGGAGCGGGAGCTGCGCATCCTGCGGCTCGGCGAGCCGGAGCTCGTCGCCGAGCTGCTCCGGCGCAGGCTGATCACCGACGCCGAGCTGGTGCCGCTGCTGCAGCGGCTGACCGAGGCGCGCGCGCTGGAGGCGTTCAGCGAGCCGGTGTCGTTCTACCGGCTGAGCGCGGACACGCCGCCGCCGGAGGGAAGGCACGCCGCGGTGCGCCCGCTCTCGGCACTGGCGGCCGAAGGAGTGCGGCGGGGGCTTCCGGCGGAGGAGGTGGACCGTCTGGTCCCATCGTTCCGGGCGGTGCCCCGGCTGCTCCGCAGCGTGGACCCGCAAGCGCTCGGGCTCGGTGACCGCGACCGGCGGGTGCTCGATGCGGTGGACGGCGAGCGCACCGTGCAGCAGCTCCTCCTCGCGACGGGGACCTCGCGCGAGGCAGGCAGGAAGGTGCTGGCGGTGGCGGTCGCGCTCGGATGGCTGGAGCTCCGCGCGCCCTCGCAGCAAGACGCGCAGGCGGAGACGGTGGAGGTCGCCGCCGCGCGGCTCGAGGCCCGGTGGGCGCAGGTGGAGGACGCGGACTACTTCACCGTCCTCGGGCTTCCCCGGCACGCCGGCCCCGACGAGGTGGCGCGCGCCTTCGCCCGGCTGTCGACGGAGTACGACCCGCTGCGCTGGTCGGGGCACCCGGACCCGCGGGTGCAGGCCCGCGCCGAGCGGATGCAGGCGCTCCTGTCGGAGGCCGCCCGGGCGCTGTCGGATGACGGGCTCCGGAGCGCCTACGCCCGGTCTCTCGGGGAGTGACGGCTTCCGGGACTCCGGGCGTCAGGTCTGCCAGGTGTGGCCCTGGGGCGAGCCGCACTCGTTGCACGCGTCCCGTCCCCCTGGCTATGAGCAAGGACGGATGATTCGCGAGATTCGCCTCTGGCCCGACCCCGTGCTCCGCCGCAAGGCGCTCCCCGTGGAGGCGGTCGATGCCTCCATCCGCACGCTGGTCAACGACATGTTCGAGACCATGTACGCCGCGCCCGGCGTGGGCCTCGCCGCTCCCCAGATCGGCGTCCTGCAGCGGGTGCTGGTCCTGGACACCCGGCCACGGCAGCCCGAGGTCGAGCCGCTGGCGATGATCAACCCGCGGGTCGTCGCCACCGAGGGTGGACTGTCGGTGTACCGCGAGGGCTGCCTCTCCATCCCCGGCGAGGCCGAGGAGGTCGAGCGGCCGGCGGTGGTGACGGTCGAGTTCCTCGACGTCGAGGGCCGGCTGCAGCAGCTTCGCTGCGAGGGGCTCCTGGCCACGGCAGCGCAGCACGAGATCGACCACCTCGACGGCCGGCTCTACGTGGACTTCCTGCCGGTGCTCCAGCGGCTGTCGATGCGCCGGCGGGCGAAGCGGCGGAAGCTCGAGCTTCCCGGGAACGAGCAGGGTCAGAGCACCGCCCTCTAGCCTGGCGGGGAGCGCACGCGGCCTCACGAGCGGCGTCAACTGGATCATCCGGCTCAAGGTGGCCGCAGCCTCGCGAACCATCGGCTTCAGCTACCCGGTCACTCGGAGCAAGGTGTTGCTCCTGTCGTGGGGTGGGCCGGGTCTCTAGACGTCGCCTCGCCGAGCGCCATCGTCGCCAGCACGGCCATGCCCGCCGCCGGCTTGGAGATCAGCGCCGTCCCGACGATCTGCCCGCTGCCGTCGTGGATCCGTACCGCGGTGGTCAACGCCTCCACCGGCATCCCGCCGTGCGTCCGGTGCCAGGCGACCGTGAGGGCAGGGGAGGCGTCCCGACGGGCGAGCATCTGGACGAGATCGCCCAGCGTGGGATCCACCAGCGCGCGCAGCGAGCTCCGGCCTCCATCGGTGTCCGCGAGCACCAGACCGCCGAAGGCCAGGAACAGCTCGCGGATCAGATCGGGCGTGTTGGGCCCGCTTCGCCAGCCGAGCCGGGTGCGCACGGCCTCGGCACCGAAGAAGTGCGTCCCGAGCGCCACCGGCGCCAGCTCCGTGGGCCCTCCGTAGATCCGGCGCTGCTCGTCGGTGGTGTACACGGTGCACCACTGCCGATCGACGACATCGGCCCAGTGCCCCGCATCGCGGAGCGCGGCGGCCATGACCGCGAGCGCCGGGTCCTCGGGCAGCGGGAGTGTTCCTCGAGTCTCGATGCCGGAGACTGTAGCGCACCACCTCCGGCGTGGGCCGGCGAAGGAGCGATCAACGCGCGGCCAGACCGCTGCGGGGCTTCCTCCGCGTCCCGCCCCGGCGTCCGGGCGCCGGAGGGACGACCGCCGCGCTCCGGGGTGGCCGCGCGCCCTTCACCACCGTGGCCTTCGCCTTCGCCACGCCGATGCGAGCACAGAGCTCCCGCACCACGCAGCGCTCGCACGCCGGAGACCGCGCGAAGCAGGTCCTCCGGCCGTGCCACACCAGCAGCTGGTGTCCCTTCCCCCAGAGCCCGGAGGGCACCAGCGCCTGGAGGTCCTCCTCGATCCGGCTCGGGTCCTCCTGCTTCGTGAACCCCAGCCGGCGCGAGAGCCGCTTCACGTGCGTGTCCACCGGGAACGCCGGCTCGCCGCCCAGGTGCACCGTCACCACGCCCGCGGTCTTCGGGCCCACGCCGGGAAGCGCGGCCAGCTCGGCCCGCGCGATGGGCACCTCGCCTCCGTGCTGGCCGGCCACCGCCGCTGCCATCCCCTTGAGCGCCTTGGCCTTGGCGCGGAAGAACCCGCAGCTGTGGATCATGCTCTCCAGCTCGCGGGTGTCCGCCTCGGCGAGCGCGCGTGCGTCGCGGTACCGCGCGAAGAGCGCGGGCGTCACCATGTTCACCCGCTTGTCCGTGCACTGGGCGGCGAGGATGACCGCGGTCACCAGCTGCAGCGGGGTCTGGTAGTCGAGCTCGATCCGCGCGTCGGGCATCGCCTCGCCCAGCCGCTGGATCACCTTCACCGCGCGCACTCTCCGCTCGGGCACCGTCTCGCGAGCCATGCCCCGGTTGTAGTACGGACGTCGTCGTGGCCAGCGCCCCGATCGACCTCCGCTCCGACACCGTCACCCGCCCGACGCCGGGCATGCGCCGGGCCATGGCCGAGGCCGAGGTCGGTGACGACGTCTACGGCGAGGACCCCACCGTCCGCGCGCTCGAGGCCCGTGTCGCCGAGCGGCTCGGCCTGGAGGCCGCGCTCTTCGTCCCCTCGGGCACGCAGGGAAACCAGATCGCCATCGGCGTGCACACCCGGCCCGGCGAGGAGGTCATCCTCGAGGAGGCGAGCCATCCCTTCCACTTCGAGAACGGCGCGATGGGCGCGCTCTGGGGCGTGCAGCCCCGCACCGTCGTCGGCCAGCGGGGCCTGCTGACGCCGGCGCAGATCCAGACGGCGTTCCGCGGACACGACGACCACCTGCCGCGCTCCCGCCTGGTCATCCTCGAGAACACCCACAACCGGGGTGGCGGCACGGTGTGGAAGCCCGAGGTCTTCGCCGCCGTCGTCGCCACCGCGCGCGCCGCGGGTCTCTCGGTCCACCTCGACGGCGCCCGGCTCTTCAACGCCGAGGTCGCGGCCGGCGTGCCGGCCAGCAGCTGGGCGCGGCTCACCGACTCGACCACCGTGTGCTTCAGCAAGGGGCTCGGCGCGCCGGTCGGCTCGGTGCTCTCCGGGAGCGAGGCCTTCGTCGCCGAGGCGCGGCGGCTGCGAAAGCGGCTCGGCGGAGGCATGCGCCAGGCCGGCATCCTCGCCGCGGCATGCCTGTACGCGCTCGACCACCACCTGTCCCGGCTCGCCGAGGACCACGAGAACGCGCGCGTCCTCGCCCACCGACTGGCGCAGATCCCAGGCGTGCGGCTGGAGCTCGACCGCGTCGAGACCAACATGGTCTACGCGGACGTCCCGGTGGAGGCAGCGCCCCTGGTCTCGCGCCTGCGCGTGGCGGGGCTGCTGGTGAATTCGGTGGGACCCCGCACCTTGCGACTGGTGTGCCACCTCGACGTGGACCGCGCTGGGTGCGAGCGTGCGGCAGACATCCTGCGCGCCTCGCTGGACACCAAGTAAGCAGCTGTGGGGTCGGTGCGCCCCCCTCCTTTTGGCTGGACTCATGCGGGGCAGGTGGGACAGGTTGGTCGGGCTGACCCGGGCGTCCTGGCCGGCAGCGCAGGACGATGACCCGCCCAGCCTTCGTCACAGTCGTGGCCGCGCTTGCCCTTGCCGGGTGTGCGACCGCGCGTGGCCCCGGTGCGCTCACCCCCGACCCGATCGAGGTGGTCCGTCTCCCCGCCACCGGCGAGCCGGTCAAGCCCGAGGCGGCACCGAGGGCGGACCCGGTCCCCGCTCCGCCCGACCAGCCGATGACCTCCAGCCTGCTCCGGGCGCGACTGGTGGCGTTCGTGCTCGAGGCCGAGGCGCGGCGGGCCGACGCTGCCCAGGGCACGCCGATTCAGGAATCCGAGCTCGCCGCATGGCAACGCATCCAGGGGGACGTGGACCGCTTCCTCATCGAGCCGCCTGGTGAGGCGCGGCCCGAGGACGTGCAGATCGCCCGCGGCTCGCTCCGGGCGGCGCTCGACCGCGATGGACAGGCTTACGGGGGTGTTCCGCCCGAGCTGGTGAGGTCGGTCGAGGAGCGCCTCGCGAGGCTCGACGAGCGGATGGGGCCTCCACCGGGGCCGCGCTTCCAGTGGCCACTCGACGAGGTGCGGGTGACCAGTGGCTTCGGGCGGCGGTTCCACCCCATCGCCCATCGCAACAAGATGCACTCGGGCGTCGACATGGCCGCCGAGCGCAACCAGCCGGTGATGGCCGCTGGCCCCGGCATCGTGGTGCGCGCCGGGTGGATGCACGGCTACGGCTACGAGGTCACGGTCGATCACGGCAACGGCCAGCTGACGCGCTACAGCCACCTGGCCCGGACCCTGGTCCTCGAGGGAACGGCGGTGGTGAAGGGAATGCCGCTCGGTCTCGCCGGGCGCACCGGCACCGCCACGGGTGTTCACCTCCACTTCGAGTACTGGAAGGACGACGTGGCCCGCGACCCGCTGAGGGACTTTGCGCGCCTGGTCGGTGACGAGGGCCCCAGGCCGGTGGTGCTCGCGCCCTCCCGTTCGCACAAGCGCAAGACCGTCATCGCCCGCCGGCCAGAGGGTCCGGGCGCCTGATCGCGCGGGGGCTGCTCCGGGTCGCCCTGGGAACGTTCCTGGTCGCCGGTCCGCCGGATGCGGGGACCGTCGCCACGGTCTTCGTGGACGCCTCGGCGCCCGCCGGCGGAGACGGCAGCGGCGCCCGCCCGTTTCGCACGCTGGCCCAGGCGCCAGCACGGGGGCGGATCCAGCTCGCGGCCGGGATCTACGGTGGCGGGCTTCTCCTGGAGGACGTGGAGCTCGTGGGCGGCAAGGCGGTGGTCCTCGCCTCGAGCGCCGAGGGCCCCTGCGTCCGTGCCCGGGGCACCGTTCGGCTGGAGGGGGTGCAGATCCAGGGCGGCGTGGCCGGTCTGCTCGTCGAGTCGGGTCGGACCACGCTCGAATCGGTCGGCCTGAGCGGACAGCGCGGCAGCGCGATCGAGGTCCAGGGCGCGGCCGAGCTCGTCGCCGCGCGGTCGACGCTCCAGGCCTCCGTCTCTGGCTTCCCGGGCCTGAGGATCTTGCCCGGGGGCCGCGCCGAGCTGCGCGAGGTGCGTATCCGCGGACCGTTCCAGCGGGCGGTGCACGCAACCGCACCGGCCGCCCTCCTGCTCTCGGGCGTCCAGATCGAGGACGCGGTCACCGGCGTCTGGCTCTCGGGCGGCGCGGCGTCGCTCGAGCAGGTCGAGGTGCGCGGTGGGCGCGGGCCAGGGCTCTACGTGGCCGGCGGCGCGCTCCAGCTCCGGGAGGTGCGGGTCACCGGCCACGAGTACGGGCTGCTCTCCGGCGGCGACGCCCGCGTCGACGCCCGGGGCCTGCACTCGACGGGCGCCCAGAACGCGGGGCTGGCGCTGGTGCGGAGCCAGGCAGTGCTCGAGAAGGTCTGGATCGATTCGCCGGGGCAGCTCGCCGGCGTCCAGCTCGTCTCCTCCGAGGTGCGGATCCACGGCCTCCACGTCGGGGGCGGCCGCTCCTCCGGCCTCATCACCCGCGACGGCCAGCTCACGCTCGAGGACGCCACCTTCGTCGGACCCCACAGCACCCTGTCCGTCGACGGGGACGCGATCCAGATCCGCGGCGGCCGCGCCACGCTGTCCGGCGTCCGGATCAGGGAGTGCAGTGGCATCGGGATCCTCGCCGCGGAGGGCGCGACGGTGACCCTCTCCCGCTCGTTCATCAGCGGGGCGGGGGTGGCCGGTGTGTCGGTGGAGACCGACGCCCGCCTCACCGCCACCGAGATCTCGATCAAGGGAACGCAAGGCCCCGCGGTGCTGGTCGCCGACCAGGGGACGGCGCAGCTCCGGGCGCTGACGGCACACGACAACCGGGATGGTCCGGTGTGGGCCGAGTGCAGCAAGGGCGCCCAGGTCGACATCGAGGGGTGGAACGGGGACGTCCCTCCGAGGCCGGTGCCCTGCATGCGGAACGGCGCTGCGGTCAACCCGCCGCCCTGACCTGCCGGGGAGAAGGCTCCGGGACGGGCGAGGCCCGGTCCGAGATCCACCTCAGGATCCGCGGGTACACCTCGAGGGGTGCATGGTCGCCGAAGAGGAGGTCTCCGTGGCCGTAGTCGAGCGTGTCGCCGTTCTCGCGCCCGAAGAGCATCAGCGTCTTGTCCTCGGTGCCGAGCAGCTCGAACTGCCCCTGGACCGCGTGGGGCGTGGCGAGCGCGTCCTGGCTCCCGCCCATCACCAGCACCGGCGTCGTCACCTGCCGGAGCCGCGCGCGGTAGTCGATGCGGCCGTCACGGCTCCGGAACGCGTCGTGGCGGGTCCAGTCGTCGAGCTGCCGCATCAGGCGGTAGCCCATCGAGGAGACGAGGTTGCAGTACATCTTGCGGAGCACCCGGGGGGCGATGGCCTTCGGGTTGAGGAGCACCTCGGTGAGGGGCAGCGTCACGTGGCCGAGGAAGGGCGCGAGCCCGATGCTCATCCACCGCTGGCGGAAAGCCAGGGGCCAGGCCAGCCACAGCGCAAGGCGCGAGAGGCGGACCACCCATCGGCTGTGCTTGAAGAAGACCGGGGCCCCCAGCGCGCACATCCCCCGGATGCGAGGCCCGTCCGCGCCGCCGAGCACCCCGTAGCCGACGAGCGCGCCGAGCGAGTGCCCCACCCAGAACGCCCCCGGGGCACCGGTCCGCTCCAGCGCGTGGGCGAGCAGCGCCGGTCCGTCCTGCGCGATGAGGTCGTCGGCGTCGTAGAGGAAGCGCTGCCACCAGCGCCGGGCCCGCGAGGCGCCGGCGCCCCGCCAGTCCACGCTGAAGACCTCGAACCCCGCGGCGGCAACGGCATGGGCCAGGGAATGCGGCGGGTCGAAGTCGAAGTTGACGTGGTTGGCGGCGAGGCCATGACAGAGGAGCACGGGCTCGAGGTACCGGCGGACTTCCGGCCGGCGGTGATGGACGGCGATGCGCGTCCCGTCCGGCGTGGGCACCCAGGCACGCTCCGGCCGCGGGCTGCGCAGCCGGTAGTACGCGCGGACGGCCAGAAGGTAGGCCCCGAGGGCAAAGGCCAGGAAGGCCACCGCGGTGACGGCCCGCACCGGGTCCATGATGCTACAGTCCCCCGTCCCGGCGGGCAGAGCCAGGACAGGGGTCCGCCCGCCGAAGGGGCCGGAGATCGATGAAGCTGCACAAGCTCAAGTTCGTCCTGCCCAACCTGTTCACCGTCACGTCGATCTTCTGCGGCTTCTACGCCCTCACCCTCTGTGCTGGCGAGGCCACCCCGTCGCAGCTGTACCAGGCGGCGCTGGCCATCTTCTTTGCCATGTTCTTCGACGGATTCGACGGCCGCGTGGCGCGGCTCACCCGGACCCAGAGCCAGTTCGGGGTGGAGCTGGACAGCCTCGCCGACGTCATCTCGTTCGGCGTGGTCCCGGCGATGCTGGTGTACAAGTGGGCCCTGGCGCCGCTCGGACTGGTGGGGCTGCTGGTCTCCTTCGGGTTCACCGCCTGCGGGGCGCTCCGGCTGGCCCGGTTCAACGTCCTCGCCCACGCCACGGACCACAGCGGCAGCTCCCGCTTCTTCATCGGGCTCCCCATCCCGCTCGCGGCGGGGATGATCGTCTCGATGGTCATCGCCCACCACGGGATGCGCGGGGGAGACCCGCTGGGCACCGGCGCCCAGGTGCCCATCGCCATCGTGGTGTCGGTGCTCTCGCTGCTGATGGTCTCGACGCTCCGGTACCGGACCTTCAAGGACGTGCGGCTCAACAAGAAGAGCCTGAGCATCTTCATGCTGGTGTGCCTCTCCGGCGTGCTGGTGGCGACGCGCATCCATCCCTCCTACGTGCTGGTGGTGTACTTCGGCGCGTACCTGGCGCTGGGGTTCGTCGAGTCCGGCCTTCTGCTCGGCCGGCGTCTGTCCGAGCGGCGTGAGGCGAGCGAGCCCGTGCCGGCCGACGGGGTGCTCGGCGACGAGGACGAGGTCGACGAGCAGGATTTCCTGTAAGCCCCGGGCCGGATTCCCATGCGCATCGAGGCTCTCTGCACCGGTGACGAGCTGCTCACCGGCGTGACCACCGACACCAACAGCACCTGGTTCCAGGAGCGGCTGCTCCAGCACGGCGAGCAGGTCGCACGGACCACGGTGGTGGGCGACGTGCGAGAGGAGATCCTCGAGGCACTCCGGGCGCTCTCGGCCCGGGCGGACGTGGTGCTCGTCTCCGGAGGCCTCGGGCCCACGGCGGACGACCTCACGGCCGAGGTCGCGGCCGAGGCAGCGGGGGCGCGCCTCGTCCTCCACCCCGCCGCGCTGGAGGCGCTCGAGACCCGCTTCGCGGTGCGCGGGCTGACGGTCACCGAGAACAACATCAAGCAGGTGATGGTCCCCGAGGGGGCCGAGGTGGTGCTGAACCCCGCGGGCAGTGCGCCGATGTTCGTGCTCCGCCTCGGGAAGGCGGTGCTCTACTTCGTCCCCGGCGTCCCCCGGGAGTACCGGGCGCTGGTGGAGACGGCCGTGCTCCCGCGCATCGACGCGCTGCGGGCCGAGCGGGGCGAGACGGGGTTCCGCGCGCTGCGCCTGCTCAAGACGGTGTTCCTGCCGGAGTCGCACCTCGATGCCCGGGTCCGTCCGCTTCTGCCGACGCATCCGCACGTGACCTTCGGGTTCCGGACGCACTTCCCGGAGAACCACCTCAAGCTGATGGCCGAGGGGCGGACCGAGGGCGAGGCCCGCGAGGCGCTCGAGGCCGCGGACGCCGCTGCGCGCCCGCTCCTGGGGGACCACCTCTTCGGGGTCGATCACCAGACGATGGCCGGGGTGGTGGGGCAGCAGCTGCTCGCCCGGGGGGAGACGCTGGCCCTGGCCGAGAGCTGCACCGGCGGGCGCATCGGCGACATGCTGACCGAGTCGCCGGGGGCGAGCGCCTACTTCCTGGGGAGCGCGGTGTCGTACGCCGACCACCTCAAGGAAACCTGGGTGGGCGTGGCGCACGCGACGCTCGTTGCCAGCGGGGCCGTCTCCGAGGCGGTCGCCCGGGAGATGGCGCGCGGAGCGCGGGCCGCGGCAGGGAGCACCTGGGCGCTCTCGGTCACCGGCATCGCCGGCCCCGACGGCGGAAGCGCCGAGAAGCCGGTGGGCACCGTGTTCATCGGGCTCGACGGACCGGACGGGGCGGAGGTGCGAGCCCACCGGTTCCACGGCGATCGGGAGCAGGTGCGCGCCGCGAGTGCCTACGCCGCCCTGGACTGGCTCCGGCTCCGCACCCGAGGGAGGCACCGGTGACCACGCCCGCCCGGCCGCAGTCGACGCCCGAGGTGGCGGTCCTGACCTGGATGCGGGCCTACCGGACCGAGCTGCTCCTCTTCGTCTGCAGCCTCTTCGCCCTGGCCTGCTTCAGCGGCCCCCGGTTCCTCCGGCAGAGCGCGGCGCCGCACTTCGTCTACCAGGCGAAGGCGTTCCTCGAGGGACGGCTCGACCTCGACCCCGAGGTCCTGCCCAACATCGAGGACTGGGCCTGCGTGCGTGAGGTGAACGGGGCGAAGGCCCGCTGCACCCGGCCGGCGCTCCCGACCGACCGCTGGTACGTGAGCTTCCCGGCGTTTCCGGCGGTGCTGATGCTGCCGTTCGTCGCGGTGAACGGCTACCAGCTCAACGACACCAGCTTCGGGGTCATCCTCGGGGCGCTGGCGATCACCCTGTTCTACACGCTGGCGCGGACGCTCGCGCGGCGGGGAGAGCTGCTCCGGACGGAGGGAGAGGCGGTGCTGCTCGCCGCCGTGCTCGGCTTCGGCACGCTGCTCTTCAGCTGTGCCATCCGGGGCGAGGTGTGGTTCCTGGCCGAGGTGCTCGGCGTGGTGCTCACCTGCCTCTACCTGCGCGCGGCGGTGGGGGCGTCCCGGCCGGTGCTGGCCGGGGTGCTCTGGTCGATGGCGACCCTGACCCGTACCCCGCTGGTCTTCACCGGGCTGTTCTTCCTGCTCGAGGTGCTGACGCCCGGCCCCACCGGACGACTGCAGCAGCTGCGCGAGGCGCTGGGCAATCCGCGACCCTGGCTCAAGCCGGTGCTCCGCTTCGCCGCCGGCGCGGCGCCGCTCGCCCTGCTCGCGATGCTCTTCAACTTGGCTCGCTTCGGGAGCCCGGCCGACTTTGGCCACCGCTTCCTCTACGACAACCGGGTGAACGTCGACATCGACGCGCACGGGCTGTTCAGCCCGGCGTACCTCGGTCGGAACCTCGAGGCCGCGTTCCTGATGTTTCCCCGGGTGCAGTGGTCGCCGTTCCGGCTGAGCTACGACCCGCAGGGGCTGTCGATGCTCCTGACGATGCCCTGGCTGGTGCTGCTGGTGTTCCCGAGGACGCGGCCGCGGCTCCACTGGCCGGTCTGGCTCACGGTGGCGGTCTGCGCGCTGCCCGGGCTCTTCTACCAGAACACCGGCTACATGCAGTTCGGGTTCCGGTTCAGCCTGGACTACACGCCCTATCTCGTCTTGCTGCTCGGACTCTCCGGGTGGTCCTTCCGCAAGCCGCTGGTCCAGGGACTGGTGGGCGCGGCGGTGCTGGTGAACACCTGGGGCGCCCTCGCGTTCCGGGGCTACACCGAGCTCGTTCGCCGGATGTGAGCCGGCCCGTGCCCGGGGTTGACTTCCGGGCGGCCCGGCTGCATCGGGGTGAGGTGGCGGAGATCGGACTTCCCAGGCGCTGGCACACCCGAGAGGACAGCGGGCTGGTCCTCGACCGCGAGCTGAACTGGGTCCACGACGGCGAGCGCATCACCCATCCGCGCATCATCGAGGCGTTCAACGCGGGCCTCGTCCCGACCGACGACGGGCGGTTCCAGCTCCACATCGGCAACGACTGGGCCTACGTCACGGTGGAGGGCCCAGCGTACCGGGTGAACGCCATCGACACCGACGAGAGCCGGGTCTACCTCCGGTTGAGCGACCGCACGGGCGAGTCGCTCGACCCGTCGACGCTGCGCCTCGGCGACGACGGGGTTCTCACCGCCCGGGTGAAGGGCGGCCGTGCCGGGGCCCGGTTCTCCCGCGACGCGCAGTTCGCGCTCGGGCAGCTGCTCGTGGCGGAGGGTTCGGGATGGGCGCTGCTGCTGCCGAGGGCGCGCATCCCGGTCGAGATCGCTCCAGCCTCGCTCGGTTGAGCCGTCCCACGGCCCGGGCGGCCGCCGCTCAGGAGGCCCGCGCGGCGGCGTCGGCGAGGTGCCTGGAGAACGTCGCCGCGTCGATGTTCGCCCCGCAGACGATCAGGCCGACCCGCTTGCCGGAGAGCCGCTCTCGCAGCGGCCCGAGCAGAGCCGCGGTTGCCGCCGCCCCCGCCGGCTCGACGGCGAGCTTCGCCGAGGAGAAGAGCAGCAGCATGGCGTCCCGGAGCTGGTCGTCGTCCACCAGGACGAGCTCGTCGAGGAAGTGCCGGCAGAGCGCATAGCTGTAGGGCGCCGCGTGCGGTGCGCCGAGGCTGTCGGCGATGGTCCGGACCGCCTCGATGGACTGCGGCGAGCCGGCGGCGAAGCTCCGGTGCATCGAGTCGGCGCCGGTGGGCTCGACGCCGTAGACCAGGGTACGCGGGCTCAACTGCTTGACCGCCGCAGAGATCCCCGCCGCCAGGCCGCCCCCGCCGATGGGGACGATGACCGCGTCGAGCTCGCCGGCCTGCTCGATGAGCTCGAGTCCGACGGTCGCCGTCCCGAGCGCCGTCTTCGGCCCCTCGAACGGATGGACGAAGGTGCGCCCCTCGGTGGACTCGATCTCCCGCACCCGGTCGAAGGCCTGGTGGACGTTGTCCACGAGCTCCACCTCGGCGCCGAGCTCGCGCGAGCCCGCCACCCGGAAGGGGCTGGCGTTTCTCGGCATCACCACCTTCGCCGTCGTGCCGAGCACCCGCGCCGCGTACGCGGTCGCCATCGCATGGTTCCCCGCTGAGACACAGGTGACCCCCCGGGCGAGCGTCTCCCGCGGCAGGTCCAGCATCACGCACAGCGCGCCGCGGGGCGTGACGCTCCCGGTTCGCTGGAAGAGCTCCTCCTTGAGGACGACCTCGGTCCGGCCGAGCCGCCGCTCCACGAGGGGAGAGGAGAGGCGACGCACCGGCGTGGTCACGACGAGCTCGCCGAGCCGGGCACGCGCCGCACGCACGGCTTCGACGGTGGGGGCGTCGGCCATGGACCGACTCTAGTCCGCCTCAGGCGGCCACGGGCTCGGCCACGGTCGACGGGGGGGCGGCCGGGCGCACCTCGGCGGCGAAGACCCGGGTGATGAGCGCGTCGAGCGCCTGCGGCCGCTCGCGGAGCCATTCCACCGCTCGCTCCCTGCCCTGGCCGATTCGCTCGCCCTCGAGCAGGTAGTGGCTCCCGGACTTCTCCACGAGTCCCAGCGTCACCGCGAGGTCGAGCGCCTCGCCGGCGCGGCTGATGCCCTGACCGTAGAGCACGTCGAACTCGGTCTCATGGAACGGTGGGGCCACCTTGTTCTTCACCACCTTCACCCGGGTCCGCGTGCCGATGACCTGCTCGCCGTCCTTGAGGTTGCCGAGCCGGCGGATCTCCATGCGGACCGACGCGTAGAACTTGAGCGCATTGCCTCCGGTGGTGGTCTCCGGGTTTCCGAAGACCACGCCGATCTTCATGCGGATCTGGTTGATGAAGAAGATGACCGTGCCGCTCTTGCCCACCGCCCCGGTGAGCTTGCGGAGCGCCTGGCTCATGAGCCGCGCCTGGACCCCCATGTGCGCGTCACCCATCTCTCCTTCGATCTCGGCCCGGGGCACGAGCGCCGCGACCGAGTCCACGACGACCAGGTCCACCGCGCCGCTCCGGACCAGCTGCTCGGTGATCTCCAGCGCCTGCTCTCCGGTGTCCGGCTGGGAGACCAGGAGATCCTCGATCCGCACTCCGAGCTTGCGGGCGTAGGTCACGTCGAGCGCGTGCTCGGCGTCCACGAACGCCGCGACGCCGCCCAGGGCCTGCACCTGCGCGATGGCGTGGAGGGCGAGGGTCGTCTTCCCGGATGACTCGTTCCCGAAGACCTCGATGACCCGCCCGCGCGGGTAGCCGCCCACGCCCAGCGCCCGGTCGAGCCCGACCGACCCGCTGGGGATGGTCGCCACCGGGGCCACCTCGCCGTCCCGCCCGAGCTGCATGATCGCGCCCTTGCCGAACTGCTTCTCGATGGCCGCCACCGCCGCCGCGACCGCCTTCAGCTTCTCGCTCACCTTCCCCACGGACACCTCCGCCTGCCGGATGTTCAGGGGGCGGACAGCAAGAGGCGGGCCGGGACCGGTCGCGGGGCGCGCAGCGGCAGACCGTCCGTGCAGGCGGCCGGAGGGACCGCGACGTGGGACGTGCGCATCAGCCCGTGGTCCGCTCGGGGGCGGTGCCGGGCTCGGGGTCGACGCTGGCGCTCGAGAGGGCCGCGTGCATCGTGACCACCGAGTCGCGCGCCCGCCGGACCAGCTCGTCGCGGTCCGCCATCGGCAGGTCCGCCGTCGCGAGCGGGGTGCCGAAGGCGACCCGCACCACCCCCGGGCGGAGCGGCCTGAGGCCCGAGGGCATCACCTTCAGCGAGCCCTGGATGGCCACCGGCACGATGGGCACCCCGGCCTGGAGCGCCAGCACGAACGGCCCCTTCTTGAACGGGAGGATGCGGCCGTCGCGCGAGCGCGTGCCCTCGGGGTAGGCGAGGAGCGAGATGCCACCACGCACGCGCTCGGCCGCAGCGTTCAGGGTACCGACCGCCTGCGTGCTGTTGCTCCGGTCGACGAAGACCATGCCGGTCCAGGACATGTACCAGCCAAGGAAGGGGACCTTCCGCAGCGTGTGCTTGGCGATGAAGCGGAGGTCCACCGGCAAGATCGCGAATGCCGCCGGGATGTCCAGCGAGGACTGGTGGTTCATCACGTAGATGGCCGGCCGGTCCCAGCCGGTGTCCGGTCGGCCGGTGACCAGGAGCTCAGCGCCCGAGAACCAGAGCATCCCCGGCGCCCAGAACCGACGGGCGAAGCGCAGGGGCAGCGAGGAGTCCCGGAGCAGGGTCCCCAGGAGAAGGGCTGTCGAGATCCAGAAGATCGACCAGACGGCCATTCCGGCGTAGCGCACCAGGCTGAAGAGTCTGTTCAGTAGCATCGGAATGGGAACGCGTTGACTTCGTCGCCTCTGGTTCGCACATCCGGGTCGACGATGGAACCCGACCCGCGACCTCACGTGGTGATCATCGGAGCCGGATTCGCCGGCCTCGAGGCGGCCAAGATTCTCGGACGGTCGGATGACGTCCGGGTGACAGTCGTCGACCGCCGCAACCATCACCTCTTCCAGCCCCTTCTCTATCAGGTGGCCACGGCCGCGCTGGACCCGAGCGACATCGCCTCCCCGATCCGGGTGGTGCTCCGCCGCCACCGGAACACCGAGGTGATCCTCGCCGAGGTCTCGGCCGTCGACCGCTCCGCCCGGACGCTCCACTTCGCCGATGGGGGGTCGGTCCGCTACGACCACCTCATCGTCGCCTCGGGCGCGCAGGACACGTACTTCGGCCACCCCGAGTGGGAGAGCCAGGCTCCCGGGCTCAAGAGCCTGGAGGACGCGCTCGAGGTCCGCCGCCGGGTGCTCTTCGCCTTCGAGGAGGCCGAGCGCGAGGAGGACGAGGTCCGGCGGCGTGAATGGCTCACCTTCGTCATCATCGGAGGAGGTCCGACCGGTGTGGAGCTCGCGGGCTCACTGAGCGAGATCGCCCATCGGGCGCTTCCCCGCGACTTCCGGCACATCAACACCCACGACGCGCGCATCGTGCTGATCGAGGGGCAGTCCCGGCTTCTTCCCACCTACCCGGAGGATCTGAGCGAGGCCGCGCGCCGCGCTCTGCAGAAGCTGCAGATCGACGTCCGACTCGGGCAGCGGGTCTCGGGCATCGATGCCGAGGGCGTCACGCTCGGCGACCAGCGGATCCAGGCCCGGACCGTGCTCTGGGGGGCAGGCGTCACCGCCTCGCCACTGGGAAAGGCACTGGGGGTCCCGGTCGACCGGACCGGCCGCGTGGCGGTGAGGCCGGATCTCACCATCGACGACGACCCGCGCATCTCGGTGGTGGGCGACCTGGCCGCGGTGACCCAGGACGGAAAGCCGGTGCCGGGGATCGCGCCCGCGGCGATGCAGATGGGCCGGACAGCGGCGCGCAACGTGCTCCGACGGGTTCACGGCGAGCCCGGACAGCCGTTCCGGTACCTCGACAAGGGCATCTTCGCGGTGATCGGCCGCGGCTCCGCGGTGGGCACGCTGTTCGCGCGGTGGGATCTGTCCGGAGTCGTGGCCTGGTTCGTCTGGGTCTCGGTGCACCTCATGTACCTGGTGGGGTTCCGGAGCCGGATCGCGGTGCTCTTCACCTGGTTCTATTCGTACTTGACGTGGCGCCGCATCGCCCGACTCATCACCTTCACCCCGTGGCTGCGGCAGCGGGAGTCGGCGACGGCTCCCGTGCGCGCGCTGCCGTCCGGACCCGCCCCGCGCCCGGCGCCGACGGGCGCGCCCGCTCCCTTGCACGCGGCGCCCGAGCGCTGATCCGAGCGCGGTGCACGAGCCCCGGTGGGACGCGGTGTCAGGCGCGTGTCGGCGTTCGCGCCCTTCCGGAGCTGTCCCCGAGCCCCGGCCGCACGCGGGTTGTCGCAGGTCGGTGAGACGCGCTGGGG